>JAATGQ010000075.1 GCA_015654595.1 Chitinophagales bacterium
AAACGGGCAATCTTACTATAAAAAATCTGACAAAGAACTTAACGACTAATTTTCCGATCGGCACGTCCGGTTCCTATTTGCCGCTGACCGTCAATACCGGAACAAACACCGGTAACAGCTATGCTGCTTCGGTCTACCAAGGCGTCACGGTCAGTTCCTTGTTCCCTGCCACATCCCTGTCGCTATTGCAATTGTCCAATATGGTCAATTCTACCTGGCTGATCACCCGTACAGCAGGTACGGGTACTGCGGGGATAGTCCTTTCCTGGGCTTCGACTGGCACGGCGTTGGAGGGAGCAACCTTTAAAACCTTTGGTAATAATATCGGCGTCACACAGTTCGACGGTTCCTCCTGGGCGACGGCAACAGGCAGCGGCAGCGAGAGCTCAAAATATGCGACTTCTTCATTCAGCTCCTTTTCCGCATTCAGCGTGATCGGAAACACAATCGCTTTACCCGTGAACCTATCAGATTTCGAGGCCAAGGCGCAAGGGAAGACAGCGCTCTTAACCTGGGTTGCCTATAGCGATGCGGAAGCCAACAATTTTGTCGTGGAAAGAAGTACTGATGACGGCAACTGGACCGCAATAGGAAATGTAGCCGCAGACCAGGTCGCCCCGGGTACAAAAAGCTATTCTTTTACAGATCCTGCTCCAGCCGATGGCGTAAACGCCTATCGTCTGGCCATCCAAAGCGAGGGCGTAACGACCTGGTCTCCTGTAAAAGTGCTCGACTTTGCAAGCGTGGCTGGTTTAAAGATCTATCCAAACCCAGCCAACACCTCGCTCTCGATCATCAACGGAACTTCGTCGAAGTCCTTGTTAGTCCGACTGGTCAGTTCGACGGGACAGGTGCTGCAATCTCAAACGATCTCCGCAGCCGGTGGTTCGGGTATAGAATTACCTACAGGCGCCTATCCATCCGGCATCTATTTTATACAGATCCTTTCGGAGAACAGAACGCTGGAAACACAAGCTATCCTGATCAAGCATTAGTGATTAAACTGTTGGATATAGGCGAAATAAACAACACCGCCCCAGTGATGGGGCAGTGTTGTTTTAAAGTAATGCAACTATTTGCTGCCGCGGCAGTTTAGTTATTTGTAAGCGTTAAAATGACAGGGTAATCGTGTTGGATTGCGGCGTAATACGAAGGGGGCTCAACTTTGTTCCGGCCGGGTCGCTGTTGGAAACAAAAGCGCCTTTTACGGCAGTAACGGAGTAGGCCTTCGACTCGAATGAGCACTCTACAGCCTTGGGGTGGATCGCTTTGAAAGGAAGACTGATGCTATCCGCAGTATTCAATTCCAGAAACCAGTCAACGGGGGCAGAGCTGACAAGTTTGAATTCGGTCTGTTTTTCACTGAGCGTTATTTCCAGGGTGCCGGAGACGGCAGCAAGCGGCCAGGAGACCTGAAGCACATCCTCACCTTTGCGCGAGATGATGGGTTGACCGCCAGTAATAGCAATCTCCTTCCCGTCGACTCTTGCCTTGACCCTTAAGCCGGCAATCTGGTTAGCCTTGCTCCAAAGATAACCATCTACAAAGGGAAGCGTAAAAAACTGACAGTCATTGGTCGTTGCAGCCCGTGTCTCATAGACGGAGGGGAATTGCTCGTCGAAGAGATGGATATCCCGGACACGGAGGGTATTGTTTTCCCAAAGCAGATTGATCCGATAGAAGCGACTGTCAAACCATACTGTTTTCTTGTCGCTGCCCTCGATATCCTTGTCGACCGAAAAAGAGGTAGTCGGCGTAACCTTGTATTTTTCCCTGAACCAACGTCCCGAAGCTTCCAGGGTCTCCACACGGATCTTTTTTTCGTCTCTAAGTTTCGCGATCAGCGGCATTTGTATCTCCAGTCCTTTAGCCATCACATCCCAGGTAAAAGAGTTCTCCTGCCCCGCCTGCGTATAATTAAAACCAACCGAAGGATCCTGGACAAAAGACTTCAAAAACCAATTCACCCATGTCGGATCGCCGCCGGCTTTCGGGTACACGGGCTCCAACGTGATAACGCCCTGCCGGGCAGATCCAAGGCCGTCGTCATACTGGCGGATAGGGTCGCTGCCAAGCATCCGGAAGATCGGAACGGGGACCTGGTTTTCGGAATGTTGAGCGGGCATATAGGAGTTCAGCTTGCTGGGGTAATAGGCCTGGTTCCAGTAGCCGCCCCAAAGGGTATAGCCGTCTGTCCCATATTGATCCTTGCAATTGCAGGAAGCGACGATCTTATATTTTTTATAGAGATATTCGAGGGAATGCGCGTCGATAAACCAGGAACCAACGGATTTAGGATAGTAGCCGAATATCTTTTTAAAATCCTGCATGTATGCATCGGCCAGCATCTCCCGCTCTCCTGGCGTATAGCCGGTGACAAAGCCGACGTCGGCGCGCCAGTCCCAGGGGTATCGGCCGCGCCACTTAAGACCGGCCCTTTCGACAAGCGGCTGCGGAAACTCCCACCAGCCGCCGATCTCAAAGGAATCCTTCGGCAGGGACTTCAATAGCTTTTGATAGCGGGGGTCCATCAGTGCATCGTATTGCAGCAGGAAGGTGCCCCCGAGATGGTATTGACGCATAAGAGCGACCTGACGGACCACCGTTTGGTATAACACGTCTTCCGTGATGGCAGAGTCACGCGGCTCGAGGAGACGGATGAAATTGACGATGTTGAGCAGCTTGGGAGCTGTCGTGTCGGCTGGCGCAGCCACCTGCAGGAAGCCGCCTTGTGCTGGCGTGGTGTTGGCTTGCGCGAAGCCAAAATTCTGCCCCGATGCCTGAGAGACTATGGAGGCAGCAAGTAATGCAATAGTAAGGGTTGATTTAATAATCATGGATCAATTTACGACAAATCAAGGAGCTTGTCGACATAGTCAATCATAAACATAATAAAGAGACCGCCCCAAAGGAGCAGCCTCTTATGTCTATGGGCAGTAAATCAAAAGCGAAACGCGATACTTCCATTAACTGCCAGCGGCTGCTGAGGATTAACCGTATACCAGCCGATCCAATATTTCTTGTTGGTGAGGTTATTGACATTAGCGGAAAGCCGGAACTTGCCTGCATCATAATAAACAGACGCGTTCAGCAGGGTGTATTCAGGCACGGTGAACTGTCCAAACCATGTTGCGTTCTCGACAAAGGCCTTGCCTGCGTAGTTTCCGCCAAACCCAAAGCCCAGTCCTTTTACCGCACCTCTTACGAAACGGTAGCTGACCCAGAAGTTAGCCATATCAGCAGGGCCGCTGGCATTGGGGCGGAGACCATCCACGGAAGGGTCGGCGTTTGTGTAAAGGGCCTTGTTGTGCGCATAGCCAGCCGTGATATTAAGACCGTCTATCGGATTGGCAACCAGGTCTACTTCAACGCCTTTGCTGTACTCTGTGCCGTTCTGGATGCTGAACAGGTTATTGTTGGGATCCGTCCGGATGATGTCTTTGACATGGATGTCATAGTAGCTGATCGTACCGCTGAGACGGCCTTTAAAAGCATTCAGCTTTACGCCGCCTTCCCACTGATAAGACTGCTCGGGCTTGAAGGAATTTCCTTTGGCATCCGCCCCGGTCTCATTGGTAAAACCAGTCTGATAGTTGCCAAACAACGCGATCCTGTCTTTTACCGGCTGATAGACCAGACCAAATTTCGGAGCAAGATGTGTCTGGTTATAACCACCGGAATAAGTACCGGCAGTCGGGTCATAGGAACCAGTATAATCAAAATGATCGACACGAAGCGCCGCATTGGCGATCAGATTATCGGTAATATTGATCACATCGGAAGCATATGCACTCGAAATGTATTGTTTATAGTTAAGCACATAAGGATTGGGATCGGGTGTTCCGTTGGCATACGCGGAGTCGACCTTTTTCTTATTGAAATTGTAGTAGTTGGCGATCTTTCCGGTCGTATTGATCACATCAAACAGATCGGCTGCTGTATCTCCGCCAGCGATCCCCATAAATTCGTTATAACGGACATTCACATTGTAATTGTAATAGTCGATACCCAGCAGCAAACGGTGGCTGAGCGGACCAGTAGTAAATTTGCCAACGATATTCTCCTGGACATCGAAGGTTTGATCGGCGCCATTGATCTCCCAAACATTCCGCTGGATGGTGTTGTTGCCGTTTAACAAATAGAAATAAGGCATCGGACCATAGGAGTTGGTATTGGACACGGAAATATTGGTCCGGGAGGTCCAGTTGTCGGAGATCTTATAGTTCATCTGACCCGAAAAGTTCAGGTTGGAAGAGGTCATCGACAAATCATTCGACAGATAGGATCGGGAATAGTCCAGGTTCAGCTTGTCTGCACTGCTGACACCTAGTCCCGCCTCTGTCGTATTAAAGAAGAACATCTGGGGCGTGGTGCCGATGGACTCATAGATCTCGGCGTCTAAGTTGAAAGAAAGCCGGTCACTCGCCTTATAATATAGACTTGGAGCAACAAAGATATCGCGGTGAAAACCCGCATCCTGCCAGGATTTCGATGTATTCAATGCGGTATTGACCCGGAAAAGCACGTTTTTAGCGGAGTCAAAAGGGGTATTGATATCAGCAGTGAGACGGTTGAAGCCATAACTCCCGCCGGTATAGGCGATCTCCCCGCCGAAATGATCAAATGGCTTTTTGGTAACCCGGTTGATCAATCCGCCATAAGAGGTGACGGCACTCCCGAACAAAGTTGCAGAGGGCCCTTTGATGACTTCAAAGCTCTCGATATTGGCATTGTCGATGGTCGTGCTGACATTCGCAGGGATGCCATTGCGCAGATAGGTATTCAACTGAAACCCGCGGATGACAAAGGAAGCGCCATTGCCAAAACCGGCACGGTCCGTAGCAGCCCAGATCTTGTTGGCGCCGGGAACATTCTTCAATGCGTCATCGAGATTGTAAACGCCCTGGTCAGCCATAAGAGCGCTGTTGACAGTAGAATAGGATTGTGAATTTTCGAGACTTCCAAGTGACAACTTTGCCGCATCGTCGCTTTTTATTGAACCAAAGCGGTTGATACGTCTACTGCTTACGACCACTTCGTTCAGCTGGTTGCTGCTTTCTTTCAGCGTAAAGTCAACCGTAACGGTCTCGCCCTTACGCACTTCCACGGTACGCGATTCGGTCGCAAGGCCCACATAGCTGGCCGACAGCTGGTAAGATCCCGGCACTACATTCTTAATCGTATACTGGCCAAAGGAATTTACCGTGGCGCCTTTTGAAGATCCGTTCAGCGTAATATTCACATAAGCTGCGGCCTTTCCATCAGCGGTCAGCACTCTACCGGTAATGGCGCCATTCTGCGCATAACTATTATAAGTAACAAAAGAGGTCAGAAGAAATACCAGCAGTCGTAGCAGTCGTCGATTCATGTTCGTTAATATTGTTTTAAAATTCGCTGTAAAGGTATTTTGACCTCTAAGGGCCGGTTTACGATTTAAGAAATTCGGCTTACGAGATGAAGAAAATGCGCATTTTGAGTACACGCGACAGCCTAAAGGGCGGCTTTATAGCGAAAGCATTGTATATTAGCTGATAATACTTATTATTATGCTATCCCAAAAGATGAAGGACGCGCTAAACAAACAAGTGCTTATGGAAGCACAATCTTCTCAGGCTTACCTGGCCATGGGCAGCTGGGCCGAGATCCAACCCGGATTAAAGGGAGTTACTCAGTTCTTTTTCCGGCATAGCGATGAAGAGCGGATGCACATGCTGAAGCTGATCCATTATATCAATGAAAGAGGCGGATTCGCCGTGATCCCAGCACTCGAGCAGCCAGTATTGACCTTTGTTTCCTTAAAAAGCGCCTTTGAACAGCTGTATAAGCATGAGATTAAAGTCAGTGAAAGCATTAATAACCTGGTAGCCATTTCCCTGGAAGAGAAAGATTATGCTACGCATAATTTCTTACAATGGTATGTGCTTGAACAAATGGAAGAAGAACGGCTCGCAAGAGACTGTAACGATAAGCTGGAGATGATCGGGGATGATAAGAGCGGACTTTACCTCTTCGATCGCGATATCATGACGCTTGACAAAGGATAGCTTCTTTAAAAAATAAAGCTCGCCGTCAGCCGACGGCGAGCTTTATTACTATTTAGTAAAGCGGATATTATATGTCGCGCCAATACCTACACTGGAAATAGTTCCCCCGTTGTAATCGCTGCGGAAGATGCCATTATAAAAGGCAAAGACATTCCAGCTGTAATTGTGGAAACCAAGCTGGGGTTTGATATACACACCGCCGGTTGCGCCGTCAGCCCCCGTGAGAAAGCTATAACCAACGTCACTTCCGATAAAAAATCCCTGGCTGCGTGGATAGATACGAATAAAGGCCCCGGCAGGGATCGTCCCAAATCCACTATAACCATCTTTCCCAAAGTACTGGTTATAACCGGTAGTCAGACCGATACCTACATGCCCCGTCTCAAGAAATTGCCCTTTTAAATCAAGACCAAGAACAAAATTGCTGTAGTTGGAAGCATTCCCTACCGGAACTCCGGCGTTAAGACCCAGCTTAAGCCAGGAATTAGTAGGCGTGATCTTGTCAGATTGCGCGTTTGCATGGGTGGCCGATAGCAGTACTCCAACCACAATGGCCAGCAGGATCAATGATAGTTTTTTCATGGGTTTTCCTTTTCCGATCCTATTTTCAAACAATATGCCAGCAATTTTTCAACTATATATAAGCATGAATTACAGACACTTGAATTTTATAATGAGTAAAATATTGATCATCTGGGTAATTTTTGCTGCATCCCCACAGCAGCAAAAACCGGCCCGCAAAGATCCCCCCACAAACTAAAGGCTCGCCTTGATCTTCGCCCGATGCGCTTTCCCCCCAGGCGATCATTTCAAGAATTATATCCCCAAAAGAACGACAATAATCCGGGCGCCTATTTTACTTTATCGAGAATGATCCCGATCTTAAAGAATGGAGCATCGGTCGTGTATCTTTCTTCGATCGTCGCACACATGTCGGGGCCGGGTTCATCGATCTATTCCTCCAGTAAAGCGGCGCTTAATTCGATCGTGAAGACGGCAGCGGCAGAGCTGGTAAGCCGGAACATCCGGTAAAACCGACCTTTTATGTTGCTATTGAAGCCGATCTAGTATCGGATGATCGATCGCGTTGAGCGTGCTTTGGCCGGGTTTTAGCATCTCGAAGACAACGATATTATTTTGTCCTTGTTTGAGCCATTCGGCGGGCACACAGATCGTTTGCTGCGGACCGATACGCCAGTATCTGCCAAGGTTATGACCATTGATCCAGACCACGCCCTTCCCCCAATCGTGCATATCGAGGTAGGTGTCGCCCAGCCTATCCAGGCTAAAAGAACCTTCTTTAAGAACAGGAACCGCCAAAGACGCCCCACCCCCACCGGGCGCCGGCACATGCGGATCGGCGGAAGCAAGGGCTGGCAGTGTATACATTTGCCAATTCAAAACCTCTTTATCGGACCACTCTACTTTGCCGGTAATGCCCTTGAAGTTTTTCAGCAGGTTGGGACCAAAATTGACCCGGCCGAGGTTTTCCACCAGGATGTCGAGGCGCGCAGTCTTGCCCCCAAGATCGAGCAGTAAACTATCCTGCTTCTTTCTCCTATCCAACACACCCACCTGCCGGCCATCGATAAAAACAATCGCATAGTCGCGGAGACCGTCGATCCTGAGCAACCCCTTATGCGGCCCTTTTATCGTCGTGCGATAGAGCACATACCCATAGGGATGATGCAGCGCCTCAAAAGTAAGCGGCCGTTCGCTTGCAACAGGCGCTGCGCCCGCCAGCAAACTAAAAACGGACACCTCACGCGTAAACTTAATACCTTCAACACCAACCACCGGCCTCGCCGCAGGCACATCCGGCAATGTCACCCCAGCCGGCAGATGCGCCTGTATAACCTTCCTGAAGGCCATAAACTTGGCCGTCGCATTCCCCGCCTCATCAAGCGGAGCGTCGTAGTCATAGCTGCTGACCTGGGGTTCCATAAAGCCGGTGTCATAAGCATTGGCGCCATTCATAAAGCCGCGGGTAGTCCCCCCATGAAACATATACATATTAAGGGAGAGGCCGTTTGCCAGCAAGGTATCCAGCTGGCCCGTATATCTTTCCGCGGGAACGGTATGATGCGGCTCGCCCCACCAGTCAAACCAGGCTGGATACCATTCGGAGACATAATAAGGTCCTTTTCCGTCGTGGTAGCGATTCACCAGCGCCTTGATCAGCTTTACATTTGCTGTGCCATTGACAGCGGGCAGCAGACCCGTGAGATGACCTTTCGGCAGGTCCTGCGGCGGGTCACAGGTATAAAGCAGACCGTCAAATCCGGCTTCCCGAAAAAGCTCCCGATTCTTCGCGAGATAAACGCTGTCGCTGCCATAAGAGCCATATTCATTTTCAATCTGCACCATCAGAATGTTTCCGCCATGATTCACCAGCAAGGGAGAAAGCTGTCTGCCCACTTCTTTTATATATTCTTTATACAGCTGGAGATAGGTCGATTCGGTACTGCGAACGACCAGCCCCTTTTCGTTCTGCAGCCAGTAAGGATATCCGCCATATTCCCATTCTGCGCAGACATACGGACTCGGACGAAGAACGACCCATAATCCTTCCTGCTGAGCTATCCGTACAAACTCCGCGATATCGTTATTCCCCGTAAAGTCAAACCTGCCCTTCTCGGGCTCCTGCAGGTTCCAGAATACATAGGTGCCGATAGTATTAAGCCCCATGGCTTTGGCCATTTTCATCCGCTGACGCCAGGCTTCGCGCGGTACGCGGCCATAGTGCATTTCACCGGAGATCATCTGAAAGGGTTTGCCGTCAAGCAGGAAGGTCGAATCACCGAGCTCGAAACGGTGAAGAGTACGCCCTCCCTCCCCATGCACAGCTGAGGTAAGCGAGATGGGTGCGGAAGTATACGATGATACGGGCGGCGTCGGACCGGACTGCGGGTGCGCTGTCAGATACAAAAACAAAATTAGCAGCGAGGAAAGAAGCGTTCTCATGATAAGTCATTTGAAATGGCCAACCGTATCGGCGGCTCGCCATTTCGGTCAAAGTTATTTAAGGTGTAACAATTTGCCATTGTTGATTCGTGCCCCCGCTCCATCCCCATTGGATGGCCAGTGCGCCATTGGCGGTCGACGCTCCGTTGATATCGAGGGCAAGACCGCTTGTCCGGGTCAACAGCTCATAGTAGCCATACCCAATATCAACGACCTGCCATTGCTGGTTGTTTGCTGTGCCGGCCGTATACTGGATCATATCGGTACCGGCGGTCGTAGAGCTGGATGGATCGGTGAGTACCATACTGCTGATGACGCGGGGGTAGAGTCTAGTAGCCGGTGTTTTGTTGAAGCTGGTTGTTGGATGCCAGGATCTCGGAACGAGGGATAGGCAGCCAGTATTCTCTGGCCAGGAAGAGACGTCCGGAGAGCGCTACCTGACGATTGTATTGATAAACGCCATTAACCAGTGTCACGTTTATCCCATAAGCAGGCACGTTCTCTGTCACGTCGGCAATCTTCCAGCGGCGGACATCATAGAACCGATGTTCTTCAAAAGCAAGCTCGACCTGGCGTTCATGCCGGACGGCAGTGCGCATATCGGCCTGGGAAAGACCGGTTGGAAGATCGGGCATACCCACACGTTCGCGGACCTGGTTGATCGCATTGTATACGGTACCGTCGGGGCCTGCTGCCTCATTCTGTGCTTCGGCATAGTCGAGCAGGATCTCCGCGTAACGGAAATAGATCCATGGCTGAAGACCTGCTACATTCCAGGGGTTGTCGATAGGATTGTTGTCATCCATAAACTTTCGCAGATAGTAGCCTGTCTTTGTCGTATTCCAGTTGGAAGGCCCATCCTTGCTGTCAAGACCTCCGGGCGTATAACATTGCATATTCCGGCCGCGATAGGAAGCACCGTTATAGAGAATGGTAGCATAGAAACGCGGATCGCGGTTGACATAAGGGTTTGTCGAGTCGTAGCCGGAGCTGGGATCGGTGATATCTTTCCCGTTGCTCATCTGGTAGGCATCCACCATATTTTGCAGCGGCGTGTTACCGGCCCAGCCATCATAGCCATTCGGACCATTGGCAATCTCCAGGCACACGTGACGGGCGCCGATGGCATAGACACGCTGGAAGATGATCTCCTTGCTCGACGAATCGAGGAAAAGATTGCTATAGCTGGCGTTGAGCGAATATTTACCCATATTGATGACGGCCAGTGCGGCGGCAGCGGCATCAGCCCAGGTTCCTGCATTGTACAGCGGGCTGGCAGCGTAGAGCAGCAGACGAGCTTTGAGGGCAAGCGCTGCGCCCTTGGTAGCGCGCCCGTTTTCCCAGGCAGCGTCGTTGTTCAACGGCAGATCCATGGCTGCCGTATCCAATTCCGCAACGGCGTAGTCGATACAGTCCTTGAGAGAAGCGCGCTGATAAAGCGAGGGATCCTGTAAATTACTGTTCAGATCAAGTACCTTATTCCCCATCAGCACAACACCGCCATAGTTACGGATAAGATCCTGGTAACGGAAGGCGCGGATAAAGTGAAGCTCCCCGGTCAGTTTTTTCCGGAGCGTATCGCTCATCGTCACGAGGCCGATATTATTGAGCCCGTAGTTGACCTCGCGGATGCTGCGATAGCTTCTTCCCCAGAGAGTGCCGGCGATACCGGTATTTTCGGGAGCAAGCTGCCCACGCTGGATCAGCCAGGTATTGTCGTCATTGTTATATATGGACTCGTCGGTGAGCGAACTCCACATGCCATATTCAAAGCCACGGCCAAATCCGGGAGGCGTCCCCTCCCCTTCCTTATCCTGGAGTACAACGCCCATATAGCGGTTGATCACATAGTCTTCGAAAAGTGAAGAGTCGGCGAGGAAAGCGGAATCAGTCAGCCTGTCCGTAGGTCTGATATCCAGATAGTTCTTATGACAGGAGCTGGCCCAGATAAGCGTTGATAAAAGTGCTGGTATAATATAATTTGAGTGTCTCATCTTTGTCTGAATTTTGAAAAGGTTTTAGAAGCTAACATTAAGGCCGGCATTAAGGATACGCTGCTGGGGATAGAACTGGCCCGAGCCGCTGGTACCTTCGGGATCATAATCTTTTACTTTAGTGATCGTGAACAGGTTGAACGCGCTCGCATAGATCCTCACCGAAGAGATCTTTGCCCTTGAAAGCGTCTTGCTGTTGACGGTATAGCCTACCTGTATATTCTTCAAACGCAGGAAGGATGAGTTGTTTAACCAGAATGTATTATTATAAAGGCCTCCGTTGATGCTGGAAGAAGCGCGGTCATCCACGCGGGGATAAGAACCGTTGGTATGCGTCGGGCTCCAGCGGTTGTCGGCCCAGCTGCTATAGAAATTACCTACCGTACCGGCCTCAGGCAGTACATAGGTGCTGACATCCGCCTGACCGGCGAAGAGTACGGCCAGATCCCAGTTCTTGTATCCGCCATTGAGCACAAGACCATAAGTTATCTCGGGTATATTGCCATATTTTGAACGAACTTCATCATCGGCGGTGATCACTCCATCCTTGTTGACATCCTTGTAGATCAGGTCGCCGGGCTGTGCGCCGGCAAGGTGCGGATATTTGTTCAGGTCGTCGGCGGTGCGGAAGATGCCGATCGTCTGATAAAGCAGGTCAGTATTGAGCGGTCTGCCGGTCTGACGTTGATAAGACAGGGTACCCGCCGCCTCATCGATAAAGACGATCTTGCTCTTTGCATAGGTAAAGTTACCCGTGATGCCATAGCTGAAGTCTCCTTTACGATCGGTATAGCCAAGAGAGCCTTCGATACCGCTGCTGTTGACCTTTCCGATATTTTCGGATGGGGTCAGCGGGTCGCCGCTGTAAGGATTCACAATACCCGACACCTGCGGTACGGAGGCATTCCGTTGAGTCAGGATGTCGGAACGTTTTTGCTGGAAGTAGATCGCTTCGAGCGTAAAGTGCTGCAGAATGGTAGCATTGATGCCGATATCGAGCTTTTTGGCTCGCTCCCAGGTGATATCGGGGTTTGCCAGTTTTGTAATGTCGATACCGGGATGGATAGCGCCCCCGATGACATACAGGTTATTAAAGGAGTAGTTATCGAAGTACTGGAAGAGCCCTACGTTGTCATTCCCCAACGTACCATAGGAAGCGCGCAGCTTCAGGTCATTGAAGATACTGGTTGGCGTGAACCAGCTTTCCTTGGATATGCGCCATCCGCCGGAGATCGAAGGGAAGAAACCGTATTGCTTGCCGGAAGGGAAAGTGGACGATCCGTCGACACGGGCCTGCAGTTCGAGCAGGTATTTTTCCTGGTAGTTATAGTCGAGACGACTGATATAGCTCTTACGGGTAAAATTGTAACTGCTGCCGGCGTTGTCTTTGTCGGTAGAAGCAGAACCACCTTGGGAAAGCTCAGGAGTCTCGTCGCTTGGGAAGTTCAGCCTGGAAGCAGCAAGGCTGTCCTGGTGAGTCTTGCTTTGTTCGTAAGCGACAAAAAAGTCAAAATGATGGTCGCCAAAAGCGCGGACATAGTTCAACTTGATATTGGAAGTAACCAGGCTTCTGTTGAGTTCTGTTTCATAAAGCGTAGCCAGTCCGGAAGAGCCGCCAACGACGGTTGATGTATAATCGTTGTTCGCAGAGTCGTAGGTATAAAGGTTATAAGGTTTACTAAAGGCTTTGTTGAAGCTCCAGGATTTGTCCACCGAGAAGAACCCGTCAACGGAAAGACCTTTTACGCCGGGTATCTGATAGGAGCCCTTGAGTATGCCGTTGTAGACCTGCGTCGGATTCTGGGTAGTGCCGCCGACAGAAGTGACTTCCGCAAGCGGATTGCCATTTTCGATCCCTGTGGTCAGATAGCCGTTGGGATATTTGGCCAGTACGGTTGGATAAGCCCGATAGATGGCGCGGAAGATATCGGCTGCTGCTACCGCGGGATATAGTCTGTCTTCTTCACGACCGGACAGATACAGTCCGACCTTCAGACCGGGTGTGATCGTGGCGTCGATATTACTGCGGAAATTATATTGGTTGTAATGGGTGACGCCATTCTTGTACAAGCCGTCCTGGCTGACCGTCCCCAGCGACACGAAGTATTTGACATTCTCACTGCCGCCGGACACAGACAGGTTTTGCTGGGTCTGAGGAACATTATTACGCAGCGTCATTTTACGCCAGTCGGTGTTGGGATAATACAGCGGATCGGAACCGTCCCTGAACTTCTGGATCTGGGCGTCGGTGTAATACTGATTGAGACCGCCTGCGGGATTGTCGTAGTATTGGATCTCGTTCATCAAGGTAGCATAGGTGGCAGAATTGGCCAGCTTGGGTAGACGGGTCGGAGAAGACAGACCGCCGTTGAGGCTGTAGCTGATAACGGGTTTGCCCGTCTTGCCGCGTTTGGTGGTGACGAGTATTACGCCGTTGGCGGCCCGGCTGCCATAGATAGCAGCGGACGCGTCTTTCAGGACGGAGATACTTTCAATATCATGCGGGTCCAGCCTTTCCAGCCCGCCGATCTGACCGGGAACACCATCGACGACGATAAGGACATCGTTGCTGCCGGTAGTCGCCAGACCGCGGATCAGGATACCGGAACCGTCATAGCCGGGCTCCCCGCTGGTGTTGTTGGCGACCAGACCGGAAAATCGCCCGGCCAGCGAGTTGGAAACGTTGACTTCGGGGCTTTTTACCAAATCAGCCCCCTGGACGACGGATACCGATCCGGTAAGTGTCGCTTTTTTCTGTGTGCCATACCCAACGACGATGACGTCACTCAGCGCCTTTTCGGAGGCTTCCACTTCTATATTGATAGAAGTCCGGCCCCTTACCGGTATCTCTGTCGTGGAATAGTTGACATGGCTGATGACGAGGGTCCCGTCCGAAGGCGCCCGGAGATGGAAATTACCAGAGGTGTCTGTAGTCGTAGCAATGTTTGTCCCCTTTACAGTTACCGTGGCCCCGGAAACAGGCGTTCCGGCTGACGCGATCTTACCTTTTACCGGAATAAGATTGTCCTGGGCATGGACCAGGGAGGGATGAAAAAATGCCAGTAAACAAAAGAGGAAGGCAAGAAACCCTTGCCGTTTGACAACAAGAATCGATGGCCGCAATGGTTGCGGAAGTGTACTTTTTTTCATAAAAGCAAGCCAGTTTTATTTGATATTTGGTTTGACCGTTTTCGACGGGCCGACGGTCTGATGCAAAATACTCCCCTGCCCAATGGCGGACAGGGGAGAAATTGGAAAATTATAGGGGGTAAATTCACGTGTTCTCCCGCTGCGGGGAAGGGATAACCGTCAAATCGCGGTTAAACAGCGGGCGATATTTTTTAATATATTCGGATGGGGTCGTTCCAAAGGTTTTTACGAGTTGTTCGCGGAAATATTTGACGTCAGCCATTCCTACCTGAAAAGCGGCCTGGTTGATATTCATGTCTTCTCTCAACATCAGCACGGCTGCCCTGCGCAGCCGGATCTGTCGGATAAAGGCGACGGCCGACTGCCCCGAGATCGATTTGATCTTATGATAGAGGGTGCGATGACTCATCCCCATTGCCTTGGAGAACTTCTTTATATTAAAGTCTTCCTTGTCGATATTATCCTCTATGACCTCGATACATTTAAAAAGGAAGTTTTTATATTCCAGCGGCACTTTTACGGAGGATTCCCTTAAGGTGATGCTATCGAAAAAGTATCGCTGCAGGATGTTCCGGTTGCGGAGGACGGATTCGATCTTAGCCTGAAGGAGGCCCGCATCAAAAGGTTTGGTGATATAGTCGTCCGCGCCGCCGTTGAGTCCTTTTAACCGCATTTCGTCCCCGGTGGCCGCCGTAAGCAGTATGACGGGTATATGACCAAGGCTCTCGGATTGTTTAATCCGCGCGCAAAGGGTTATCCCATCCATTTCTCCCATCTGCACATCGCTGAGGATCAGGTCCGGCAGCTGGTTTTCGGCAAGGGTCAATCCTTCTTCCCCGCTTTCGGCTTCCAGCACCAGGTATTGTCCGGCAAAAAGCTGGCGGAGATATTGCCGTATTTCTTTGTTATCGTCGATGACGAGGATGGATTTCTTTTCTGTGACCACGTCGGCAGTACTGCGGCCCTGGCCATGGCTATTCATCTCGTCGGCCAAAGCTTTTATTTCGATCGGTGCTTCGATGTCGGCGGCAAGCTCTTCGATCAACTGATCGGGGTGACCAGATGGATGCGCGGTAGACTGACCGGCGGAATGACCTTTGCCCGGCAGTGTCGGCTTACTGGAAATGGCCTCACCCGGGCGATGCCTGGCTGGCGGGGCATCGTTTGGCCGCAGCGCCTGCCGCGGCAGCTCTATAAAGAACGAGGTCCCTTTTCCCTGCTGGCTTTCAAAGCGGATATTCCCTTTATGCGCCTGTATAAAATGCCGGACGAGAAATAGTCCGATGCCGAATCCGGTGCCCGCAGCTTTGTTTTGAAATTCGCCCTGCCGGAACTTATCGAAGATAAATGCTTTCTCTTTTTCATCGATGCCATAGCCGCTGTCGGTAACGGTAAAGAGGAGACTGTCTTTTTCTTCCTTTAGCGTGAAGCTGATCTTCCCGCCTTCGGGTGTAAACTTAAAGGCGTTGGACAGCAGATTGAAGAGGGCGATCTCCAGCTTTTCGTAGTCTGCGTAAATCTCTACCGGCGAAAGCGGGGCATCGAGTTGGTAGTCGATCTGCCGGGCTTTGGCTTGTTGCAGGAACAGGGCATGTACCTCGCGGCAAAGGCCGGTCAGGTCGACAAGATTCGGGTTGAGCTTGTCCATATTACTGTCCGCTTTCCGGAATAACAACAATTGGTCCATCAGGCTGAGCAGACGGCGGGCATTACGGTAGGCGGTGGTGAGACCGGTCGATTCGGCGTCGGCGGGATTTGTCCGTATCCATTGTTTCAGCGGGCTGATGATCAGGGTCAGCGGGGTTCTGAATTCGTGCGAGATATGGGTAAACCAGGAAAACTTCCTTTCGGCGATCTCTTTTTCCTTTTCGTTTTCCAGATGAGCGAGCCGGATCTCATACTTCATCCTTTCTTTATTCCGGGTATAATTGACGTAGAGGAAAATGGCGGCGCCAATGCTCAGGACATACAGCATCCATGCCCACCAGGTCCGGTACCAGGGGGGTAATATCCGGATATGCAACAGCGAAGTGGCCGGTCCCCATTTCCCTTCCGTGTTGGTTGCTTTTACCAGGAAGGTGTAGTCGCCTTCCTGCAAACGGGAAAAGTTGGCCGTTCGGCTGCTGCCCACATAGTTGAAGCCTTTATCCCAGCCCTGCAGACACCAGGCGTAATTGATCTTCTCGGACCCGAAATAGCAGAGCGCAAGAAAATCGATGGACACCAGACC
Organism: Chitinophagales bacterium; assembly: GCA_015654595.1. Classification (GTDB taxonomy): domain Bacteria; phylum Bacteroidota; class Bacteroidia; order Chitinophagales; family Chitinophagaceae; genus Puia. Next base: position 16,383 of record JAATGQ010000075.1, read on the forward strand.
GCTTTCATACGGAAGGATGATCTGGCGGGTATTGCCGGTATTATGGACCACGGTGGGGTTATCGTCTACGCGCAACCCATCCAGAAAAAGGGGTGGGACGACTTCGTGGTCCTGTATCGAATCGGGGTAAAAGAGGTTAAAGCCTTTAATGCCGCCAAAAAGAAATTCTCCGCTCTGCAGCGCAAGCGCTGCGTTGAAGCCAAACTGGTTGCTTTGAAGACCGTCGGAAAGATAGAAGTTGCGGCTTTGCCCCGTCCGGGGATCGAAGCGGCCCAGACCGTTGAAGGTGCTGACCCAAAGACTGCCCGATCTGTCTTCGAGGATACGAAGGATAGAGTTGCCCGGAAGACCGCCGGCCGTAGTCGTGTAGCGGGTCAACTTCCCAGTGGCCCTGTCCAGCAGCAGCAGACCACCTCCTTGCGTCCCTATCCAGAGCCGCCCCTGTACGTCTTCCTGTATGCATCTGACGGGATAGCCGATCGACCAGGTCTTATGCTGATGATGGATCCTGTCGATCTGGATAAGGCTGGTATAGTTTCCGCCCCAGAAGTTTCCCTGGCGGTCTTCGAAAAGCGATTGGATATTGACCAGCTTTTCGTCGAAAGCCTCAAATTTGTCCTGTTGGGGATTAAACCGGTAGAGCGTCCCATCATTGGTTGTGCTGGCCCAAAGTGTATGGGCATGGTCTTCATACACGACCCAGACATTGTTCTCCACCATTTTCCGAACGGGATTATAGCAGCTATACCGTTTAAACTGATGAGCACCCCGGGGAAGACGGTTGATCCCGCCAAACCAGGTAGCGATCCATAGATCACCATCCGCATCCTGAGTAAGGTTCGTAATAAAGTTACTGCTGATGGCAGCAGGATCGGCAGCTGCTGCCCGATATCCGGTGTAGCGGTTGGCAGCTCTGTCCCAATAGCGAAGACCAGCGCCGTCGGTACCGATCCAGACATTGTGCCTGGCGTCCTCGCAGAAAGAAAGGATAAAGTTATCCGCCGGAGTAGCGGCGCCGGACGGAGAAAGAGTTATCTTCCGAAAAGGGTTTTCACTGGCAGCGATCATATTGATCCCGCCTCTGAGCGTACCGACCCAGATCCTTTCCTCGACGTCTTCATTGACGGCGTAAACGGCATTACTGCTGATCGACTGTGCCGACTTATCGTCCTGCAGAAAAGGAGATGCCTTATCCGAACCAGGGTCTTTTATCCAGAGACCGCCGCCATCAGAGGCGATAAAGAGACGCTTTTTCCGGTCTTCGAAGAGGTTCACCACCTTGCTGCCCGAGTAAAGCGCATTTGCCGAAAGGGTTCCTTTTACAGGATCGAGTCTGAAACATCCCTGGTCATTGCCGATCCAGATAGTATGGTCGCTGGTGACGCGAAGACAATAGGCGGCTGTAAGCGCCTTGGACACCAGGTGCAGGCTGCGCCGCCGGGGATCATAACTGCAAAGTCCTACCTGCTGGATAAAAACCCAGATAGCCTGCGTGCCGGGGTCGATATCGATGGCCGTCACATCATTGAATCCCGGGACGGGAGAAGCTATGGCAATCCCGCTGCCAGTGCTGTCGGCTACGATCAGCGAGCTGTGCTGCGTACCGACAAGGATAAAGGCGCCTGCGGATTTTATAATATGGATATTGTCCTGGACAAGTACCGGCCTTTTTTCTATAGAAGTCGAGAAGGTCAGTCTTTCGAAACGATCCGTTTCGGGGTTGAGTATGCTGACGCCTTTCTGGGTACCGACCCAGATACGTCCGCTGTTGTCTCCTTCGATAGTATAAACTGAGTTATTGCAAAGCGTACTGCTGTCTTCAAGATTATTGCGGAATACCTTGAAGCCATAACCGTCATAACGATTCAGCCCGTCGTAGGTGCCGAACCACATAAAGCCTTTTCGATCCTGGTAAATATTAGTGACCGCGTTGTTGGAAAGCCCCTGCTCGATGCCCAGATAGACGATAGGCGGAGTAGCAGCAAGACGAAGAGTCTGCAGAAATAGGAGTATTAGCAGCAAGCAGCGGCGGCTGAAGGGATAGACAAGCATCATCGTATTCTAAGATACGAATAAATCAGCAGGTCTGGACGTGGTTAATTGCCCTTCGGGGCCGGAAAGGTTGAATCCTTTTCCTCTTCCACGTAGGTTTTGGACCATTTATCATGCCAGGGACGAGGTGTACCGGTCAATGCGAAAAAGGAGTTAGGGGTCTTCGCACAAACTCAGCAGGATCGGAGATTATTGTATGCTTGAGCCCCCGGGATAGCCGTCGTAAAAAATTGCCGCCTCAGCAGCTTTTCGTTTCTCCCATTGCAGCATCTCCAATTCGGGGCTGGTATAGAAACCATCGGTATAACCGACACAGAGATAGGCTACGAGCTGATTCGCAGGCGGAGCATTGAGGATTTGTTTGACCTGTTCCGGATCGAGGATACTCACCCAGCCAATGCCGATGTTGAGCGCACGTGCCATCAACCACATATTCTGCACGGCGCAGACTACGCTATAAAGCCCCATTTCAGTCATCTCTGTTTGTCCCAGTACAGGCACAGCAGATGGCTTGTAGAACACTGCAATATTCAACGGCGCTTCGGCAATGCCTTCCAGTTTGAGACGCTTGTAACGCTCCTGCTTTTCGTCTTGAAAAAGCTCGGCCGCCTTTGAGTTGACTTCCTCGTAAGAAGCTTTGATCTTCGACTTCACAGCAGCTTCGCGGATCAGCACAAACTCCCAAGGCTGGGAAAAGCCGACAGAAGGCGCGTGCAGCGCAGCATCCAATAACTGCTGAAGAGCCTCCTCTCCTATTGGTTGGTCGAGAAATCGGTTCCCCCGCACATCGCGCCGGTTGAGCATGATATCATAAAGCGTCTGCGCTTCTGCTTCTGAGAAAAGTTTTCCGTTGAGTAGCTGCATAGATAATTATTTACTTTCCCCCAGTTCAGCCTCTATGCCCATGACGATCTTTTTGGCTTGAAGGATCGCCGCATCATAGCTCTTTTCGTTGGCTTCCACACTGGAGACACCAAATTGCAGGAGCGCCTGTAGTTTAAATGTTTTTGAAAGGTCCTTGAAGGATTGATGATCATTCTTTTCCAGTTGAATATCGCATGTTGCTCTGCCTGGTGTTCGGACCAGCTATGAAGCCAGATCGAAAGCGTAACGGCAAAGACGATGATACAAATCTCTACGGCCACCTCTTTTAATTTTTTCCATTGTGGTATGTCCCGGCTTTTTAATAGTATGATAAATTTTTCTGGTGTGTTTGGTAATTTCGTCCTGCATGGACTAAAGATAAAAAAAGAGGCCGTTTTAAAGCCCCTTTTTTGCAGGAAATCGCTATGGTTGTTTGTGACTATTTAAGATATTTACGCAGCTCAGCCGAAGCCTGCACAAATAAAGCCTTCGTCTGGGGAATAGTAGCCAGCCCGTTCAGCAAGCCGAAGTCATGGATAACGCCCAGGTAACGGACCGTTGTTACCTTCACCCCTGCAGCGTCAAGATGACGTCCGTATTCTTCGCCTTCATCGCGTAAGATATCATTCTCTGCAACCTGGATCAGGGTTGGAGGAAGACCTTTCAACTGGTCAGTCGTCGCATTCAGCGGAGAAGCGTAGATCTCCTTTCTTCTTTCAAGATCGGTGGTATACTGATCCCACATCCACTTGATCAATGGGGTCGTCAGAAAACGCTGACCGCCAAAGTCGCTGTAAGATTGTTGAGAGAACGAAGCATCAGTGACCGGCCACATCATGATCGCCAGTTTGATTTGCGGCGTTCCTTTTTCCTTTGCCATCAGACAGGTGGCAGCGGTCATATTACCCCCTACGCTGTTACCTACAACGGCCAAGTTATGTCCGTCGACATCGATTTCAGCGCCGTGCTCAGCCACCCACTTTGTAGCGGCATAAATTTCGTTGATGGACTGGGGATAGTGCGCTTCGGGTGAAGGGGTATAGTTGACAAATACGCCCGCGCAGCCGGAACCGACGGCCAGGTCACGGACCATTCTTTTATGCGTAGGATAGTCGCCCAGTATCCAGCCGCCGCCATGAATAAAAATAAAGACAGGCAGCGGTCCTTTTACGCCTGCGGGCCGGACGATATTCAGCTTTATCGTATAGCCTTCGGTGGTGATCGTCTTTTCGGATTCCTCGATACCCGAAAGATCTACTTTGACAGATGCCTGTGCGTTGATCAGTACGTTACGGGCATCCTGCTTACTCAGTGATTCGACGGCAGGACCGCCGGAATTAAGCAGCTTCAGAAATGCTTTGACGTCAACCGAAAGATGGGGATCGGTAGCGTAATCACCCTGGGCGGAAGCAGTCAGGGAAAGCGCAAAAATGGAAAGGGCTGCAAGGCCAAGCGAAAGGAAAAGCCTGTTTTTCATGATTATCTTTTGTTTAGTATACAAAAGACAGACTAATGAAATGCCAGATTTCAGCAACTTAATAACCAGCAGATTACGTGCTTTTCCTATTAGATTTTATGACTGTATTTCGTCAATTGTCTATCCTTCGTCAAAAGACGGCGCCAGTGGAGCGATGGATTACGCCGCTTTTACAACCGGCACAGAAGGCTTTTGCTGCATAGAAAGGAGTAGACGGGCGAAAAATATCCCCACAAGCGACATACAGGCTCCCGCCAATGCCGGCGCGTTGTAGCCGAATCCAGCCGCAATGGGGAGCCCGCCAAAGAAGGCCCCGAGGGCGTTGCCGATATTAAAAGCAGCCTGGGTGGCTGCGGCTCCCATCAGCTCGCCTTCTTTCGCCGTTCGGATCATCAGCAATTGAATGGGCGTTGCCAGTCCAAGGGACAAGGCTGCCGCGACAAAGGTGAACAACAGTGACAAAACCTTTATATTGGAGAAAGAGAAGATAAGGATCAATGTAACGACCATCGCCATCAACAAGATAAGCAAGGCCTTTGCGGGGTCCATCCTGTCCGCCAGCCTGCCGCCGGCAAAGTTGCCGGCAACCATCCCCAAGCCCGCAAGCACCATAATATAAGATACCGTATTGGGCGAGAAATGAGAAACGTCGGTCATCAGCGGTGCGATATAGCTGATCCACGCAAACAGACCGCCGGTACCGATGGCGGTCGTCAGGATGATGAGCCAGGGTTCCCAACGTCGGAAGATGCCTATCTCGGACTTGAAGTTTCCGCTGCGATTGATGGGCAAAGCCGGAAGCCAGAGTTGAATGAACAGCAGCGTGACGAGGCCGATAAACGTAACCAGGCCAAAGGTATAGCGCCAGGAATAGTGATGACCGATAAAGGTGCCCAACGGTACGATCAGCAGGTTGGCCAGGGTGAGCCCGGCAAACATCATCGAGATAGCGCGGGCTTCTTTGCCTTTCTCGGCAAGCCGGCTTGCTACGACCGATCCGACACCAAAGAAAGCGCCATGCGGCAGACCGGCCAGCAGTCGCGCCGCCAGCATCAGCGGCACCGAGTTGTTGGGACAAAGCGCAGACAAACCATTAAATAAGGTAAACAACCCCATCAGGGCCAGCAGGATCTTTTTCGGAGCAAAACTCCCGCTGATCGCCACCAGCAGAGGTGCTCCTATGACCACACCCGCGGCATAGGCCGAAATAAGGTGACCAGCGGTCGGGATATCGATGCGGAAATCTTTGGCGATGTCGGGCAGGAGCCCCATCATAACAAATTCAGTGGTGCCTATTCCAAGGCCACCCAGCGCGAGGGGTAATAGATGCTTCTTCAAGGGATACAAAGATACCATTATCCGTCGGATTTCCCCATTGTGTAAGACTAACATTTTGAGTAGCCAGGACAGGCAGGCGGGAAGTCAGGGCGTTGGATCGGCAGCCCACGAAGGACTTGGCGCCCGGCAACTCACGGTCCCACGGGACAGCTGCATCAGCATGGTCCCAATTAGTGCCCCGCCGTTTGAGCCGGCGGCTTCAATATCCTCGAAAAAACCGCGGCAATCACTAAGGCCAGTATACCCTGGATGAGCAGACTATCAGGCGCCCCGATCGCCTTGGCTTCTAGTCCAAGCAACAGACTGCCGACAGGCAGCATCCCATAGATAGACATTGCCAGGAAACTGATCACCCGGCCGCGCATCCGGGAGTCGCTTTCCGTCTGCACGATAGTATTGCAAAGCGAGGTCTGCGTCTGTGTGCCAAAGCCGGCCAGCGCAGCAACCGCCATAGCAGCGGGAAACCAGGAAAGCCGGGAAAAAACAATAAGCGCCACGCCAAGGATACTGCAGTTGATCATCAATATCTTACGGTAAGGGGCGCCCGGTTTGAGAGAAGCCAGAAAGATCGTCCCCACAAAAGCGCCCAGCCCTACAAAACTATTGATATATCCAAAAGTAGCAGCATCGCCCTTAAAAATGACCTTTGCAAAGACGGGCAGCAGGGTATTGTAGGAGAATACCAGCAGACTGGCCAGAGCCAGATACCAAAGAACGGCAGTGAGAGACGGTGTGGTTTTCAGATAGTGCAGCCCTTCTTTTAGCTGAGCCTTGGCGGGCTTTTTTACTTCAGCCGGCTGATAGGGCGGCAATTTCATCAACAAAAGCGAGACGATCACAGCCACAAAGCTGACAGCATTCAACAGGAAACAACATCCGGCGCCAAAGTGCTGGAGCACCAGCCCCGAAGCAGCAGGACCAATAAGACGAGCGATATTGTTCATGGAAGAATTGAACGCGATCGCATTGGAGAGATCAGCAGGGTCATTGATGATCTCGTGCACTAACGGCGGCCTCGCAGGGATATCAAACGCGTTGACGACACCCAGCACCACACTCAGACCAAGGATCGCCCAAACAGTCTCGTGGTGCAGCAGTACGAGGGCAGCAAGCAAAGCGGATTGCAGCAGCGCGACCAGTTGCGTGATCAGCGTGATCTTATAGAATTGATACCGATCGGCAATGATGCCGCCATACAAGGAAAAAAGAAAAGAGGGGAATTGAGATGCAAAGACCGACAGCCCCAGCATAAAAGAAGAGTGGGTCATCGAATAGATGACCCAACTGACTGCCGTTCTTTGCATCCATGTGCCGATCTGCGAGACGGACTGACCGCCAATGTAAAGCCTGTAATTTGGGTTTTTGAATGCCCGGAAAGTGCCTGCCATCCCGCAAAGGTGAGACACACAACAATTGAAGGCCGTGATAAAAATCACAATCCATTGTCACTAGCCGTCTCTTGCTGATGGGGCAGTAAAGGTCTCTTATTTTGCCGGCCAGATACGCGCAGCCCAACCGCCTCCGCCAAAGAGCTGGATTGGCAGTTTGTCCCCGGAATGTATCCGGATGATCTTATGCTCATAGTCTGTAGCGTCGCGGTCAGCATTGATCCCATCCTGGAAAAGGTCGACCTGATAGTCGCCGGCCGGCAGAAAGGAGAAATCGAGCGTGAGGCTGCGGGGCGTCCAGTTCGTCACCGCTCCGACATACCAGGTATCGCCTTTGCGATGCGCCAGCGCAACATACTGACCAACTTTACCATCCAATGCAACAGTTTGATCGAATGTGGTCGGAATCTTTGTGATAAAGTCAGTACTCTCCTGTTCCTTACGATAAATAGTCGGGTTGTCGGAAAGCATTTGCAGCGGCGCATCGAAGATGACATACTCCGCCAATTGCTGACAGCGGGTTCCAAGACTTGAGGGGTTCAGTTCGCTGGGATGCCAGGCGTCTCTTGTTGCATTGCGCATAGCGCCAGGCGTATAGTCCATCGGGCCGGCCATCATCCGGATATAAGGAATGGTAGCGACATACCGGGGCTGGTCTTCGTTGCTGCCCCATTTGAAGTTTTCTAAACCTTTTACGCCTTCGTATCCTATTACATTTGGCCAGGTCCGCTGCAGCCCCGAAGGTTTAGACGTACCATGATAGTCTACGAGAAGATGATTCTGCGCAGCCAGTTTGGCGATAGCATATGTAGAAGCAATTGCAATCTGGTCGTCCCGATCGATAAAGTCAATTTTAAATCCTTTTACACCCATCTGCGCATAGTGTGGAAACACCTGGTCCATCTGCCGGGTGATGGAATGCCAGGTCGCCCAGAGGATAACGCCGATCCCTTTTTGCTTGCCATAGTCGATGATCTCCTGCAGGTGGACGTCCTTTTTCACTTTCAACAGATCGAAGTCGTCAGACCAGCCTTCGTCAAGGATGATATATTTAAGGTGATTTTCCGCAGCGAAGTCGATATAATATTTATAGGTAGGCGTGTTGATCCCGGCCTTAAAGTTGACGTGCGTTATATTCCAGTCATTCCACCAGTCCCAGGCAACCTGTCCTGTCTGTATCCAGCTGGCGTCCGTCAGCTGCGAAGGAGCGGCCAGCTTTTGTACGATATCCTGGTCAAGCAGGTCCTTATCCTGCTGGCTGACCACAATGACACGCCAGGGGAGATTCCCGGTACCGGGAACCTTTGCAATATAGTCGGCGCGATGATCGGCGATATAGTTGATGCTTTTCATATAGCCGCCCAGCGGATAAGGAGCATAAACACCCTTTAATCCTTTCTGTGTTTCGTTGAGATTCAGATACATGCCGGGATAATTTTCCAGATCGGCTTCGAGGATGACCACCTTTCTATCCTGGCCGATGTTAACCAGCAAAGGCAGGAACGCCAAAGAGTCTTTTGGAAATTGCGAAAGGTTCATCTCTTCATACAGGGTTTCGAAGGACGAATTGAAGTTCTTGCCATCGCGGTAGTCCCATTGTATGGGTACAAGCGCCTTTTCATCTTCGGAGAAGTTGAAGTTGGCCGACTCGTTCTTTATTTCGATAGTGTCTTTCTTGCGGGTTACGAATCGGTAGGCGACGGCGTCATCATATACCCTGAACAGGAGGCTATAGTCGCCTTTGCAGTTGATGGTCAGCAGTGTATACTGATCATGAATGACCGACTTTTTATAATTGAGCGGCGTGAAGTCGCCGGAGTGACTTTGTACCGAAGAAGACTGGATCTTTATATTGTCCCCCAGGATCTCGCCGTTGCTGAGTTGCAGCGCGATCGGAGACGTTTCGAGTATCGGCTGATCGTGTTGCTTCACCGACCAGGTAAGATGCGGACCAGTGGAGACATGCACTTCGAGAGCCCCGTTGGGAGAATGGACGTCAAATGTTTTGGGACCGGCTGACGATGCCGCGGCTGGCGCTCCGGCAGCATATAGAAAGGCGGCGGGCAACAGACACGCAAAGAGGACAGTAAGTTTTCTCATTCTCGAATTTAATAAAAAAAAGAGACGCCTGGCTAATCACCAGGCGTCTCTTTTTTTTAATTCTGAAATCCGTTCTCTCGGGCGGCTTTCAGTAATTTCTTTCGCCCGCTGTCTATCGTCGTATTCCAGTCATAGCTGAGGGTCAGCCGGTAGTTACGCGTCTGGGTCGTGCTATAGGACGCGACATTGAAGTCCGTCCCGTGTACATCGGAGGTGTTGCTTTGCTGGATAAAGGGATCGGATACGTTGAGCGTAGCAATCAGCTTCTTGTCAAAGAACTTCCGCTGGATACCGAAATTGGTATTGACCGTTGCCGTCGAAACGCCCTGTGGATTGCCGTTCCTGTTATATAGACAGGATACGGTAAAGTTCCAAAGCCTTGTCGGCATATAGTTGACGTTGAAGTTTGTATAGAAGGAGCCGTTGTCCTGGTAGTTATTGACGGTTTTGTCATACGATCCATACTGACTGTAGATATAGTTCAGCCCGATATTGGCTTTCAGCTCACGGGTAAAGGTATAGCCAGACCAGCTGCCGACACTGTACTCATTGCGATTGCTGATGTTCTCGTAGGTCGTGACGGTAGTCCCATCCGACTGCAGACTGGTAATCTGCGTATAGATATTCTGAACCTCGTTAAAGCCGAAGTTACCGTTAAAATAATACTGGTTATTGCTCTTTCCGAAGTGAAGACTAAATTCATGAGAAAGGCTGGGCATCAGGTCCGGGTTACCGTACTTCAGATTATAAGGATCGGAGTAGTCGACACTGGGGTTCATTTCGCCAAGACCGGGACGGCGGATGGTACGACGGTATACCCCCGTTATATTCCATTGATCGTCCCAGGTTTTGCTGATATTGGCAAAGGGCAGCCAGTTCCAGAAGCTATTGTTTGTCTTTGTCTCGGTATTATACAGATCGAAGTCGACGACCGTCTTGTTGACAGAAGTCCCGCCGGTAAAGACCAGACCATGTGCCAGCGTCTGGCGGATAGAGGCCCGGAAATTGGTCTTCGTCTGCAGGAAGTTCAGGTCGCTGCTCAGCGGCGCATTGAAGTCATAGACGCCCGTGGCTTTATCCAGAAAGGTAGTAGCGACATTGACGTCGTTGCTGCTATAGTTGTAGTAGCCGCCAAAGGATAATACGGTATTGGCTTTCCCATCCAGCGGCTTGTCGTAGCTGAACCGGAACTCATAGCCCTTTATCTTACTGTCATTGAGCTGGTGCTGTGTCGAATCGGATCCCGTTGGCGTGCGATCGGGATTCAGGTATTGCTGGTAGTAAGTTTGATTGTTGTGATTAACTCCATAACTGTAGCTGGTGGTGATTTCCAGCACGTCTTCGGGAAGATTGCCTCTATGACGGAAGGTGAGGCTTCCGCTGGGGTTCAGGCTATAACCTTTGCTGCCGGAGTTCCGATCGCTCAGGCCAAACAGACCGCCCTGGTTGTTGACCGAAGTATAATCGGTAGTGGAGTTGTTGTTAAAGTTATTCTGATTGATCTGCCAGACGGTATTGAACGAATTCTTTTTGTCCAGGTCATAGTCTACACTGAGACGGGCATTGGGCCGCGTATTCGTGTTCGTATAGTGACTGGTGGTGTTTAAATAATCGGTCGAATCAGCAAAAAGGTTTTGTCTTTCTGAATGACCGTTACCCTTATACCTGTTATATCCTTCCCCGGCGCTAAAGTTGATGGCAAGGCTATGGTTGCGATAGCTGGCATTGGTAAAAGCGCCATACTCACCGCGGGTCCCGTCATAGATACCTATACGACCACCGACACCTATCTTCCCTTTACGGGTAATGATGTTGATGACGCTGCCATCTTCGTTGGCATATTCTGCCGGGGGATTGGTCATCACTTCGATCTTTTCGATCATATTGCCCGGAAGGGCGTCGAGAAAGTCCTGCAGCTGCTGGGCATTGAGGTTGACGGGTTTGCTGTCGATCAACACTATTGGCGTTTTGCCTTCCACGATCAGGTTTCCGTTGGCGTCAGTGGCGATCAGCGGCACATTCCGAAGCAGCTCGTTGGCGCTCGATCCGGCACTGAGCGGAGACTCGGCGGCGTTGAAGGTCAGGTTACCGTTCTTGCTTTGCACCAGCGGCTTCTCCGCATAGACGACGACAGATTCGATCTCCGTACTTTTAGGAGAAAGCCTGAGATCGCTGAGGTTGAAGTCTGCCCGGTCCTGCCGGATATGGATACTGTCGATGGTCATGGTATTAAAGCCGACGGCGGATATCTGCAGCCTGTAAACACCAAAAGCAACGTCATTAAAAATGAAGTAACCCTCGTTATTACTGCTGATCGACTGACCGGAAGCGGCCGGAGTCAGCGGTACGAGGGCGACTGTAGCAGCGGGAACGGGCTTACCTGTTTCTCTTTCCAGCACATTGCCCGCGACCATACCCGACTTTTGCGCAGTTGCGAAAAAGGAAACGAAAAGCAGGATAAAGGTCAGCGCCAGATTGTTAACACGATTCATGAAGCAGCGATTTGTGTAGTATATGTAGTCCCGCAATTTACTATATGCGGAGATTTTGAGAAGAGACTATTACGCAGCCGGTCGCATAACCCTACAAATGGAGTCGATTTTTTAGCAGCAATTTAGCAGTATCTTCGGTCAAATTTTTTTACTGCACATGAAGCATTTGTTCACCCTGGTTTTGGTCATGGTCCTGGTCGATATCGTCGGGGCACAAACTCCCATGCGGAGTTATATTGAAGACCCCGGTTTGTCGCCGGTGAGTCACCCGCTCGATTTTTTGCATTTACGTCTCGAGCTAAGCCTTGATCCGGCAAAAGGAAAGGTCAGCGGAAAAGTGACGCATCTTTTCAAGCCGCTGCGGCCTTCTGTAGATTCTTTTTTTCTAAACGGTATAAAAATGAACGTCAGCTCGCTGCTGCTCAACGGACAGGCAGTCCGTTATCGGGTGGACAGCAGCGGCATCACAGTGTATCCCTCCAGGCCGCTGAGCTGGGACACGGAAGATAGTCTTATGATCGAATATTCTGCCTACCCTTCCAGGGGCTTATACTTTATTGGCTGGAACGATCCCCGCGGGCTAAGCCGCAAACAGGTCTGGAGTCAGGGAGAAGGGATCGACAACCGATATTGGATACCGATGTACGACGAGCGCAATGATAAACTGGTCAGCGAACTGCTGGTCTCCTTCGATCGGTCTTACCAGGTTTTATCAAACGGTCATCTTGTCGACAAAAAAGAGAATCCGGACGGAACGGCTACCTGGCATTACCTTATGGATCACCCGCAGGCGCCTTACCTGATCATGCTTGGCATCGGCAGGTATGCGATAAAAGAAACGCATTCTGGATCGGGTCTGCCGATGCATTTATATTATTACCCGGACTGGGTGGACCGGGTCTCTACTACTTATCAGCATAGCGAGCAGATGGTCGACTTTTTTGAAAAGGAGATCGGCGTAGCATATCCCTGGGAAAGCTATTCGCAGATACCGGTACAGGACTATATGTTCGGCGCAATGGAAAATACGACGGCGACGATCTTCGGTGATTTTTATCTGCTCGACGCAAGAGGTATCCTCGACCGGACCTATGTATCAGTGAACGCGCACGAACTGGCACATCAGTGGTTTGGCGATTATGTGACAGCAAGGAGCGAGTCCCACCAGTGGCTGCAGGAAAGTTTCGCCACCTATTACAGCCAGTTGTATGAACGTTCGCTATG
>JAATGQ010000142.1 GCA_015654595.1 Chitinophagales bacterium
AAATTACGGCGGATGTATGCCGGCACAGTTTCAAACTCATTATTCGGGTCGGCAGCATTCACGTTGAACGACAAGTTTCGCAACTTGTTGATCCGTTCGGCCGCACGGCGCTTAAGATCATCCGCATCGTCCTGCGCTGCAGGCTCCTCTGCGGGCGTATTCGGCACCGAATTAGAGAGAGGCTGAGATTGATGGGCCACGGGCGCATCCGCCGTCGAATCCTTTTCCCTGAATACAAGCTGCATGTCGGGTGAAGCGTCATCTTCCTTCACCGGAGGCTTAGCAGGCGTGTTTAGGGTTGGTTCTTTTGCCTCGTTGTGTTCCGGGTTGGATTTATAATCACTCCTTTGGTCTTCCGCATAAATATTGGAAGGCCTGGCCAGATATCCTCCTGCCGCTGCAGACGAAGGAGAATTCGTTGTCCCCAAAGAAGGGTTTTGAGCTTTTTGAACAGGATTCGCTTCAGGCTCGGAATTAAGCACCCATTCAATACGGGTCGGCTGCTCGTCCGTCCCGCGTTCTTTCATCCGCGGATCATCATCCGAATGAAAAGGCGAAGGCGGCGCTACCGGCTCCTCCTGCTGCATATTGGCAGCATAAGGCACATCATCCGTAAGGAAAGGAGAAGCTTGTGTATGGCGGGTCCGCGGATCGTCAACAAAAACGCGGGGCTCCTGGCTGCCGAACAGCGTCGGCGCAGCAGACGGCTGCGACTTGTCAACCAGCTTCGGCTGCAGCGGATCCGGAACGACAGCCGGAGGGGTATTCTGCGCCATCAGCGTCGGCGGTATGGGTGAAGCCGCAGTCGTAGCAGCAGGCATTTGCGGAGCGCCAGCACCTGCAGCGGGCATCTGAGGAGCAACAGCCGTTATAGCCGGGGCAACGGCCGCCGCCGCTGTTGCGCGCAGCTCTGCCTGGCGATCTTCCTCCGGTCTGTTCAGCGTCATAACGATCTTTTCCTCTCTCTTTGGCTCGGGAGTAGCCGGCGTCTTGATCGTAAAAGGATCCTTATGCTCAAAACCTGTAGCAATCAGCGTGATACTCAGATTAGCGCCAAGGCTGTTGTCATAGCCCAGACCGAGGATAACATCAGAGTGTTCTCCAGCCTGACTGAGCAGGTAGTTCTGAATGATATCCACCTCATCCATCGTAAATTCGAACTCGCCATCGCTGGAGTTGATATTGATCAGTATCCACTTGGCGCCGCGGATATCGTTATCGTTGAGCAGCGGAGAGTTAAGCGCTTCTTCGATGGCACGTTGAGCGCGGTTATCCCCCTGGGCAGAAGCACTGCCAAGGATCGCTACCCCGCCATTGCGCATGACGGTACAAACGTCCGCAAAGTCGACATTGATCTGGCCGGTGCTGTTGATCACATCGGTGATACACTTGGCCGCAGTAGCCAGTACGTTGTCGGCCTTTTCAAATGCCTCTTTCATTTTGAGGTTGCCAAACTGGTGACGAAGCTTGTCATTACTAATGACCAGCAGCGTATCCACGTATTGTTTCATGATCCTGATCCCCTCTTCCGCCTGTTGCTGCCTTTTCTTCCCTTCATAGGAGAAAGGCGTAGTAATGATACCAACAGTCAGAATACCCAGGTCCTTACAGATCTTGGCAATAATGGGCGCACCACCGGTTCCGGTACCGCCGCCCATACCAGCCGTGATAAAGGCCATCTTGGTATTGACTTCGAGGATCTGCTTGATCTCCTCCAGACTCTCTTCAGTCGCCTGTCTACCGATGTCCGGGTTGGCGCCGGCGCCAAGTCCCTGTGTCAGATGAGGCCCAAGCTGTATCTTATTGGGTACACTGCTTGTGGCTATCGCCTGCGCATCGGTATTACAAATGATGAAATTCGTTCCTTCTATGTTCTGTGCGAACATATGGTTTACTGCGTTGCTGCCACCACCGCCCACACCAATCACCTTGATGATGGACGACTTCTCTTTCGGTAGATCGAACTGGATCATAACTAATAATTTAAAACAAAAAATAGGCTCTCTCTAAACTCTATATCAAAGGGTATGATCTTCTTCTTCTTTAAAAAGGTCGATAATCCCATCCTTGAATTTGCCCCAGAAATCTTTCATGCCTTTTCTGTTGCGAACTCTTTCCTGTTGTAATTGCTCCGGACTAAAGGCCGGTTCTTCGGTAGGCATTTCTGCCTTCCTTAAATTCTCAGGCACCTCTACCTTACGGAACTGGCTTTCGAAATCTTTCCGATTGTGCTCGTAATCGCTGTATCCTTTCAGGATGAGACCAATACAAGTCGCATAAGTTGGACGCGCCAGCTCTTCGATATGCCCCGATGCCAGATGC
Organism: Chitinophagales bacterium; assembly: GCA_015654595.1. GTDB lineage: Bacteria > Bacteroidota > Bacteroidia > Chitinophagales > Chitinophagaceae > Puia. The sequence continues at coordinate 2,323 of JAATGQ010000142.1, forward strand.
TCTGTCGGGTAACCGATCCGGGCGTTGAGACCCGTGATATACTCCGTCAGCTGGATCAGGTGTCTGAGCTGGGATCCCCCGCCGGTAATCACAATACCGCCATTGAGCATCCGGTTATCCAGCCCTACCTGCTTGAGGTGATAGCTGACAAAGTCCATGATCTCGCTCATACGGGCCTGGATGATGTTGGCCAGATTCTTTACGCTGATCTCCTTCGCCGGCATGCCGCGCAGACCAGGGATAGTGATAAAGGCATTGGCCTTTGCCTCGTTGGAGAGAGCAGAGCCGAACTGGACCTTCATCTGCTCGGCCTGTGTCTTGAGGACACCCAGACCGGTTTTGATATCATTCGTGATATTCTCGCCGCCAAACGGGATGACTGCGGTGTGCTTCAGGATACCTTCATAGAACACGGCCAGGTCGGTTGTACCCCCGCCGATGTCAACGATGGCAACGCCAGCTTCCAGATCTTCCTGTCCCATTACGGCAGCAGCAGATGCCAACGGCTGAAGGACGAGGTCCTTTACGTGCAGGTTGCTCTTTTCCACAGCTCTGTTGATATTCCGGATCGCGTTCTTGTCGCCGGTAATGATGTGGAAGTTAGCGCCGACTTTTACGCCGCCATATCCAATCGGATTAGGGATGTTCTGAAAATTGTCGACCGTAAACTCCTGCGGAATCACATCGATGATCTGATCGCCAGCGGGAATATAGGTCTTATACTGATCGGCAACCAGCTGCTCGATCTCACGGCGCGTGATCTCTTCGTCGGTATTTTGCCGGACGATGTCACCACGGGTCTGGAGGCTCTTGATATGATGACCGGCGATGCCGACATATACTTCCCCGATCTCCAGGTTTGGATTGGAAGCATAGCAGTTATCCAGAGCCATCTGAATAGCTTTGATCGTCTCATCAATATTCAACACCTGACCATGCTTTACTCCATTGGAGTTGGCGCGGCCAAACCCAATGATCTCAAGCTTGCCATAGTCGTTCTTACGACCTGCGATGGCTGCGATCTTTGTCGTCCCAATATCCAAACCGACTATTATGGGTTGTTCGTGATTCATAGCTTAGTTTATTTTGATAGTTGTTTTTTTTAATTTCTTGCCGGCATTACAGCTCTTGGCTGCCTGCCGTTGTTAACTGAATTATGTGTTGCCGGTGTTGTATGGCTCACCGGAGGCCTTCCATGCGCGGCAGGCCGCACTGGGGGTTTTTCATGGGATACAGGACGGCCAGATGCGCTGGCTGCAGGCACAGCGGCACGGGCGGATACGGAACTGTCATGTGAACCGGGAACAAGGTCGTAGTTGGAGAGATCGTGTTCAGTCATCGTACTGCGTTCCAATGGACGTATGTTCGACTGACGAACAGTATCCGGTTGCAATTGCTGTGCCGAGTGTATCAATTCTCTGATATTATTCATTCCCTGAATCGAATCATAACGGCTTTGCTCACTTCCTTTTTTTATTCCTATGACCTGCCCGGAATAGGATACGTCGATGCGATCATATTTGTCGAATCCGGTTCGGCTTAGTACCTGCGAATAGAACAGGAACAGCCGGTGAAACTTCTGCGCAATATCACTTTCGTCTCCAAAGGTGACGCGGTGATGCCCGACTTCAGGCTCCAGTTCAAATTGCCGGTCGGGCGTGATAACCACTTGTGCGACCTGCGCTGTCCAGAAAGAATCATTCCGGATAAAATCGCCAAGATGCAGGATGCCCATCGTCAGTGCGCTGTCTTTTCCGGTAAGCCTTGCCTTCGCCGAAGGGTAGCCGGTAAACACAGGCAGCCTTGCCGGCAGCTTTTCCTGTAAAGGAAGCTGTACTCCGCTGCTGTCCAGATAGAAGCTGTTCCCCTCGACGGTAAAGACCCGAACGGCAGGCTCTCTTTCGACTATATTCGCCCATAGTACCCCATTGTTATCAAAGAACAATTGCGCATCCTTGATCCACCAGTTCTTCTCCAGGTTTGTTTCCAGACGCCTCAGGTCAAAAGACTGGATCGGCTTGTTGGCCCCTTTTCCCGCCCCCGCCTTGATCAGCAGATCGGCAATGGCTTTTTTATCGATAAACAGCGGCACATTGGCACCCGGCCCCGAGATCTCGATATCATAACCTTTGCAGGTATTGCTGTTCCGATAGCGCATGGCCGCCACCAATAACACCAGGACGCCGGAGCCCGCAATGCCCCAGCCCAAGACCGTCAAAACCCTCCTGATAGTTACTCTTCTGGCCATTTTCATTTTTTATGAGACCCGTCCAACGGCCATAGGTCCGTTAGACGGGTACAAAAGTGTCCGGGCGGAACCCGTCACAATCTTATCTGACATGGTTCAACAACTGCCGGATGGGTTCGATCAACGTATCGATATCCCCAGCTCCTGCAGTGATAACCAACTTCATTTCTGCTGCTCTTTCGTTTATCGTCTCCAGCACTTCTTTTTTATCATACAGCTTTACCTTCCCCGGCGTCATCCCGTCAGCAATCAGCTGGCTGGTCACTCCTTCGATCGGCAGTTCCCGGGCCGGATAGATCGGCAACAGGAATACTTCATCGGCCAGATCCAGACTTTCGGCAAATCCATCGACAAAGTCCCTCGTTCTGGTAAAGAGGTGCGGCTGAAAGATGACTGTGCACTTTTTATCAGGGTACAGTTCTTTTGCTCCGCTGATCAGCGCCCGCAACTCTTCCGGATGGTGCGCATAGTCATCGATATAGACTATCCGCGGCTCTTTGACAATATATTCGAATCTTCTTTTTACTCCTTTGAAGGCGGCTACCGCGGCCACAATCTTATCCCCCGGGATACCCAGCTGATGTGCTACGCCGATAGCGGCGGTGGCATTCTCCACGTTGTGCCGTCCGCCCATGGACAATACGACCCTGTCCAATTCCCAGTCGGCTGTTTTGACACTGAACATATAGTCGCCCTGGTCGATCGTAATGTCCGCAGCATATACATCCGGATGACCGGCTGAACTGGCACTATAGGTCAGATGACGGTCGCCCTTCAATTCGCTTTGGCGCTCGAGACCATTCTTATTCAACAGCAATCCTCCGGGTTTTAGACGTCCGGAGAAGTCGACAAAAGCCTGTTTCACCGCGTTTTCGGTACCATAAATATCAAGGTGATCCGCATCCATGGCGGTGATAACTGCTATATCCGGACTGAGCCTCAAAAAGCTTCGGTCATATTCGTCGGCTTCCACGACACAGACATTACGTTCGCTGCTCCAGTAATTGCTGTTATAATTTACCGCAATGCCCCCCAGGAAAGCGTTACATCCATAGCCGCTATGACGCAGTATATGGGCGATCATCGTGGTGATCGTAGTCTTGCCGTGTGTCCCGGCAACACATATATTAAAGGAGTGGTTGGTGATCAAACCAAGCACTTCGCTCCGCTTCATCAACACCTGCCCTTTCTGCTTATACCAGACCAGCTCTTTATGGGCTGCGGGAACAGCGGGCGTATAGACGACCAGCTCGGGAGAAGCAGGTATCTGCTCCAGGTCTTCTTCATAGTGTATCGCGATGCCTTCTTCTTCCAGCTGATGGGTCAGCGGCGTCGCGGTACGATCGTATCCGCTGACGGCTTTGCCGTGGAATTTGAAGTACCGGGCCAGAGCGCTCATTCCGATGCCGCCGATACCTATAAAATAGACGCTATTTATATCTTTAAATTCCATTACTTCTTTTCAATCGTCTTTAAAATTGCTGTTGCAATCCTTCCCGCTGCGTCGGTGACAGCCAGCCGGCCTATATTGGTTTTCAGTTCCTGCTGTGTCGCCTTGTCTTTCGACAGCGCGATGACAGCCGGCAGTAATTTTTCTTTTGCTTCGCTGTCTTTCACCATCCACCCCGCCTTTTTGTCGACCAGGTGGTGGGCATTGGCTGTCTGATGATCTTCTGCCGCAAAAGGAAAGGGTACGAACACAACAGGTTTTTTTGATACGCACAACTCGGCGATCGACATGGCGCCCGCCCTTGAGATCACTACATCACCCGCGGCGAAAGCATATTCCATTTTGGGGATGAAGTCGCTTGTCCAGACATTGGATCTTCCCTTGCTGATAGCCGCGGCTTGGCCGGCAAAAGGTTTTCCTGTCTGCCAGATGAGTTGAATCCCGGCCTTTTCAAACTCATCGATGCCTGCGGCAACGGCTTCGTTGATCCCTTTTGCCCCAAGACTTCCCCCCGTCGACAGGACGGTGGGCTTTGCCGGGTCGAGACCAAAGAAACGAATGGCCTCATCCCGGGAGACGGAGCTTTCGACAATATTGCCGCGGACCGGATTTCCAGTCAGCTCGATCCGGTCGGCAGGAAAGAATTTTTCCATCCCATCGCTGGCGACGAAGATGCGGGACGCCTTCTTTCCAAGCAGGATATTGCTTTTACCCGCGAAGCTGTTGCTTTCGTGGATAAAGGTTGGTATTCCTTTAGCCTGCGCTGCGCGCAGAACGGGGAAGCTTGAATATCCCCCGACACCGATAACAGCATCGGGTTGGAAAGAGCGCAGGATACGATTGACCTGAAGAAAACTTCGGATCAACTTGAAAGGCAGACCTATGTTTTTGATCAGGTTGCTTCTGTTGAACCCGGCGATATCAAGCCCTTCGATCCGATAGCCAGCCTGGGGTACTTTTTCCATTTCCATTTTGCCTTTTGCGCCGACAAACAGCAGCTCGCAATCGGGTTGCTGTCGCTGGAGCGCAGCGGCTATAGCGATGGCGGGGAAGATATGACCACCCGTCCCTCCCCCTGCGATGATAAATCGTTTACTCATAGGATACCTCCTTTTCCTTTCCTTCGGCCAACTCGGCGTTGCGGGCAACACTGAGAATGATACCGATAGCCAGACAGGTGAACAGGAAAGAACTCCCACCCATACTGACCAGGGGTAAGGTCACCCCGGTAACAGGAAACAAATTGACATTGACCGCCATATTCGATAGCGCCTGGATAACCAACGTAAAGCTGAGCCCCAGAGCCAGGAAGGCCCCAAAGGCAAAGGGGCAGCGGCGGAATATCCGGATGCTTCGTAATAAAAAGACCAGGTAGATCAATACTATAAAAACACCTCCGGCTATTCCGTATTCTTCTATAATGATCGCAAAAATGAAATCGGAATAGGGGTGAGGCAGGAAATTCCGTTGCTGGCTGTTACCAGGCCCAAGACCAAGGATCCCTCCCTTAGCGATGGCAATCTTTGCCTGGTTGGTCTGGTAATTATTATCGCCGTTGTCCTCTTTTTCTCCATATACAAATGTTTCGACACGGCTGATCCAGGTGCTGACACGGACAGAAAGACGGGAATGGCCTTCTGTCTTTGGTTTCTCGGTGACTCCGCCATTCGACTTATGCCGGATTACGGCAGCAGAGATCAGCAGACAGACCGGAATAGCAGCAACCGCGATGGTTAACAGCAGATGCTTGCCGCTGACGCGTCCTATAAACAGCAGCATCAGACTGGTTGCGCCGGTCAGCAGCGCTGTGGACAGATTAGCCGGAGCGATCAACAGACAAACAATCGCCACTGGCGTGATCACCGGGATAAAGCCGGCACGGAAGTCTTTGATCACATCCTGCTTCTTGCTCAACAGACGGCTCAGGTACATAAAGAGCGCCAGCTTTGCAAGGTCGGATGTCTGAAAGGTCATGTTGATGATCGGCAGGCGGATCCAACGGCTGCCCTCATTCAGTTTGACGCCAAAGAAAAGGGTATAGAACAACAGCGGAATGGATATCAGAAAGAGTATCCGTGCCACTTTTGAGTATATGGTATAATTGACCTGGTGCGCGAAATAGATGACCATGACGCCTACCAGGATGAAAGCAAACTGCTTGAACAGATACACTTCGGTATTGCCCTTATACATTTTATAGGCCAAAAGGCCCGTCGAACTGTATACGACGAGCAGGGACACAACAGCCAGCAGGACCACGGCGGTCCAGATGACTTTGTCGCCCTTGGTCCTTGACCGGAGGCTGCCAAATGGAGTGCGTTCTATCGTTGTCGATGTACTCATTATTTATTTGATCCATTCCGATGGTCTGGCGGGTCAGCCCGCCGGCCGGCCGGAAGGATGGTTTACAGATCTCTGACGGCCTCTTTAAACTGACGGCCTCTTTCTTCATAATTTTTGAACAGGTCAAAGCTCGCACAGGCCGGGCTGAGCAGGACGACGTCGCCTTTCGTGGCGAAGTGAAAAGCCGCCTTTACCGCCTCTTCCGCACTTGCCGTGTTAACCATCAACGGAACGTCATTCTGGAAGGCTTCATGGATCTTCCGGTTGTCGACACCCATGCAAACAATAGCTTTTACCTTTTCTTTGACCAGGTCACGGATCAGATCATAGTCATTTCCCTTATCTACACCACCGAGGATCAGGATGGTTGGTTTATCCATACTTTCAAGCGCATACCAGGTGCTGTTCACATTAGTGGCTTTTGAATCGTTGATGAACTCTACTCCCCGTACGGTACTGACGTACTCCATACGATGTTCCAGCGCTTCAAAGCTCTGTATGGCTTCGCGGATCTTTTCTTTCCGGATACCGACGGTAGCCGATGCTATGCCTGCTGCCATAGTGTTATATTGATTGTGGATGCCTTTGAGGGCAAAATCGTAAATGCTCATTTGCAGTTTTTCGCTGGTTGTGCTGACATTCATTTGTCCGTTCCTGATAAAGCCGCCTTTATTCGGTTCCTGTTGCATAGTAAATGGGAGGTGGTTAGAGTGAATTTGGAAATGGCCTATATATTGGTTTATCACAGGATCATCTGCGTTATATATAAAATCGTCATTCGCAGTCTGGTTCATCGTGATCCTGAACTTACTGCGGATGTAATTTTCAAACTTGTAGTCGTAGCGGTCGAGGTGGTCTTCCGTGATATTGGTCAGGACGGCTACGTCGGGGCGGAAGGTGACGATATCATCCAGCTGGAAGCTGCTGATCTCACACACATACCAGGGCTTGGGATCTTCTGCCACCTGGCGGGCAAAGGAATAACCGATATTACCCACCAGCGCACAGTCCAGTCCGCCCTGCCGGCAGATATGATAGATCAGTGCAGTCGTCGTGCTTTTGCCATTACTGCCGGTGATACCGATGATGCGGCTTTCGCCTTTGTAACGGTAGGCCAGTTCGATCTCGCTGATGACCGGAATCCCTTTGGCGCGGATTTGCTTTACCAGCTCGTTCTTTTCGGGGATACCTGGGCTCTTCACGATCTCGTCGGCAGCCAATACCCGATCTACAGTATGTCCCTTTTCTTCGAACTCGATCTGGTGTTGCTGCAGAGCCTGTCGATAACCGTCTTTCAGCGAACCGCCGTCGGATAAGAACACGTCATACCCCCGGCTGGCCGCCAGTATAGCTGCGCCAACGCCGCTCTCTCCACCTCCAAGTATGACCATTCGTTTTGACATAACATTCTGCTTTTGTACGGATGCGCTCTGGGGCCACTCCCTGTTTTTTCATGGTTTGGATGATGCCGCAAGGACGGATTTATCGAGGCATTGATGTCTTTTATGGAGGCATCAATGTCTTTTCAATGTTCTCGATGAATCCGGCTGCACCGTTTTGAGGGTCGGATTTTAGGTTTTTCAAAAGCATGGACTTTTACTGCACCACAATTCATTTTCATTCGGCCTGCCGAGCTAAGCTCTGCTCAGGCAGGGTCGGTTCCTCAGGTTCATTCAGCGGGTTTGGTTTTTCATATAAGATTTTCTATATCTCCCTGCTTAGGGGTAATTACCTGATCTTTAATGTCGCGATAGCAAATGCCACACATAGGATCGTTACGATCCAAAACCTGGTTACAATTTTACTTTCATGATAGCCTAGCTTCTGGTAATGATGATGCAGGGGGCTCATGAGAAAAACCCGTCGACCTTCTCCATATTTCTTCTTCGTATATCTGAAATAAGTGACTTGTATCGTTACGCTGAGTACTTCCACCAGGAACACACCGCAAAAGATGGGGATTAGCCACTCTTTACGAACAATGATAGCCAGGGCTGCTATAATACCGCCAAGGGTAAGACTCCCCGTGTCTCCCATAAATACCTGGGCAGGATAGGCATTGTACCACAGAAATCCCAGACATGCCCCGATCAAAGCGCCGATGAAGATCGACAGTTCACCCAGGTTGGGGATGTACATAATGTTCAGGTACTCGGCGAACCGGATATTACCGCTGGCATAGGCAAATATGCCCAGACAGGCGCCGATGACCGCGCTGGTCCCCGTCGCTAACCCATCCAATCCATCGGTGAGGTTTGCCCCATTGGAAACCGCGGTGATGATAAAGATGACGATCAGGATATACAGGACCCAGGATAGATTTCTTATTCCGGCAGGCAGAAGCTTGGAATAATTAAATTCATGGTTCTTTACAAAGGGAATGGTGGTGATCGGTTCCTTGGCCGGTACAAACACTTTCTTTTCTTTACCCAGCGTAACGGTCTTCCAACCAGTCGTATCGGTGGGCAGGGACTGGCCAACATATTCCCGGTAGACCAAGGTATTGCTGTTGAAATAAAGGGTTGCGCCGACCACCACTCCAAGGACAACCTGCCCAAGTACTTTGAACCATCCGGCAAGACCGTCTTTGTCTCCTTTTTTATAAGGAACACCCTGTTCCTTGGCAATCCGCTTTGCCCGCATCTTCAGATAGTCGTCGATAAAACCGATCAATCCAAGCCAGATCGTACTAAAGATCATAAGCCGGATATAGGCTTTATGAAGATCAGCCAGCAGGAAGGTAGGTATCAGTATAGCCAGGATGATAATAAAACCACCCATCGTAGGCGTTCCTTTCTTTTGTTGTTCGCCGGCAAGTCCCAGGTCGCGAACGGTTTCCCCGATCTGCTTCTCTACGAGGAAGCGGATGAGCTTTTTTCCAAAGATCATGCTGACAATAAGAGAGAACAGCACAGCCAGCAACACCCGGAAGGTGATGAACTGAAACAAAGCGCTGCCGGGCACCTTGATACTATTCTGCTTGAACCATTCAAATAAGTAATACAGCATGTTGGTCCTGTTATTTATTTATCGAGCAACTCGAAAAATTCCAATAAAATTTGTTTATCGTCAAAGGGATACTTCACCCCTTTTATTTCCTGATATTTTTCGTGTCCCTTCCCGGCAATAAGCACGATATCCTCCGGACCTGCCAGGTTAAGAGCCGTCCGTATCGCCTCTTTTCTGTCAGTAATAGAAATATATTTCCTTCTTGCTGCGGTATTCAGCCCTTCTTCCATATCCCGGATGATCTGCTCGGGGTCTTCACTACGGGGATTATCGGAAGTAAGGATGGCCTTATCGCTATACTCACAGGCTGCAGCAGCCATGAGCGGACGCTTTGTTTTATCCCTATCCACACCGCAGCCAACGACGGTGATGATCCGCTCGTGACCCTTTCTCAACTTCTGGATAGTCGTCAGCACATTGATCAGCGCATCGGGCGTATGAGCATAGTCGACGATCCCGATGATCCTGTCCTTTGGAGACAACACATAATCGAACCTCCCCTCCGCACCGGTAAGCGTACTAAGTACCCTGAGCACCTCCCCCTTGTCTTCTCCCAAACAAATGGCTGCACCATAGACGGCCAAAAGATTATATGCATTAAATTCCCCGATCAACCTGAAATGAACTTCCTGGTCGTTGACGCTCATGATCAAACCCGTCAAATTGTTTTCCAGTATCCGGCCCTTGAATTCCGCTAACGTTTTCAGGCTGTAGAAATACTTTTTCGCGTTGGTATTCTGCAACATGACGGCGCCTCTCTTATCATCCGCATTGGAGATCGCAAAGGCGTCAGAAGACAGCGAATCAAAGAAGGATTTCTTTACTCTTATATATTCCTCGAATGTCTTGTGATAATCGAGGTGATCATGGGTGATATTACTGAATAGTCCGCCCGCATACCGGAGCCCAGCGATGCGATGCTGGTGAATAGCATGCGAGCTCGTCTCCATAAATGCATGGGTACAACCTGCGTCAACCATTTCCCGGAGCAGCGCATTGAGATGCAGCGGGTCGGGTGTGGTATGCGTAGCAGGAACGATGCGCTCCCCAATATGATTCTCAACGGTTGAGAGCAGACCACATTTATAACCAAGCCCGGATAACAGCTTATATAATAAAGTGGCGATCGTCGTCTTTCCGTTGGTGCCCGTAACGCCTACCAACCGCAGCTTTTCAGATGGCTGACCGTAAAAGTTATGGGCGATGACGCCGGCGGCAGCCAGCGAGTCTTCTACCTGGACATAGGTAACGCCATCCTGCAGGGTCCCGGGCAGCTGTTCGCATACGATGACGGTGGCGCCTGCCGCAATCACGTTAGGAATAAACTGGTGCCCGTCGGTATGTGTTCCGCGCTGGGCAATAAACAAAGAGCCCGGAGCCGCTTGCCGGGAGTCGGTAAAGAGCGCAGCAACAGTCCTGTCCCTGTCCCCATGAACAGAGCGGATGCTTACCTTATATAATATGTCCTGCAGATTTGCCATATCCCTTTCGGGTTTTGTTAATCCAGTTGAATTAAAATCGTTTCCTTCTTCCGGTAGGGCGAGCCTGGCTGTATGCTTTGGCTTTTCACCTTTCCGCTGCCGCTGACGGCCACCTTCATATCCATGCTCTCTAATAGAAAAAGCGCGTCCTTCAATCCCATTCCTTTTACGTCGGGCACGATCTGCTTTGCCACCGTTTCACGGCTGAGGGTGGGCCGTCCCCCCGGCTCAGAAGCATACATCCTTGCCCAGTCACCTTTCCCGGCACTATCGACATAACCGACGTTCAGCGTGCTTGCAACTTCTTTCAGATCCTTTGTCAGACCGGCATAATAGAACTTGGAGCTGTCCGGTGTCAGGGTCGGCGTAACGCCGGGACCCGGGTCGGTGCTCATCAGGTGGTCGGCCAGCTCTTTAAAAACGGGCCCGGCTACCGCAGCACCATAGAATACCTTTGCAAAGGGCTTGTTCTTTATTACGACGATACAGGTATACTTCGGATGATTAGCCGGAAAGTACCCTACAAAGGACGACTGATAAATATGATCGGCGTAAGAGCCATTATTCGCTACAAGAGCGGTCCCCGTCTTGCCCGCTACCGTGTAAAAAGAATTCTTGAAGAGCTTCATCGCCGTTCCTTCGGGGGAAGTACAGACACCTTCCAGACATTCTTTTAACTGCTGCAGCGTACCCGGACTACAGATGTTTTCGATCAGCGTAGTCGGCTGTACCTCACGGACGGTGATCCCATTTTCCTGTATCGCGCTAACGAGATAAGGCTTCATCATCCGGCCATTGTTGGCGACCGCATTATAAAGGGTCAGCGTTTGCAGCGGCGAAACCAGCACTTCATAGCCAAAGGCCATCCAGGGCAGTGTCGTATTCGACCAGGTCCTGGATTTGGGCGATTTGATCACCGGGGACGATTCTCCAAGCAGATCGATACCGGTACGCTGGTTGAGATGCAGCTTCTTCAAATGTTCTACAAAGCCGCTGGGATTGCCATTGTAATTGGCAACAGCCAGTTTTGCCATGCCAACATTCGAACTCAGCTCGAACGCCTCTTTTATTGTAAAGCTCTTATTGTCGTGTGGCTCCGCATCGTAAACAGTACGGCCGGAATACTTCCAGCTTCCGCCTTCCAGGTTTATGTTGTCGTGGAGAGTAACCTTTTTATCTTCCAATAACGACAACATCGTAGCCAGTTTGAAGGTCGAACCAGGCTCAGTAGCCGTGATCGCATAGTTGAAATTCTCCCAGTACGATGTGTCGGAGATACCAAGATTGGCGATGGCCTTGATCTTACCCGTAGCTACTTCCATTACGATACAGGTGCCATGCTCTGCGTTATTGGCGGCCAGCTCCTTTAGCAATGCGTTTTCGGCGATATCCTGGATGTTGACATCGATAGTAGTGATGATATCTTTTCCGTTGACGGACTCTATCTCATAGCCTTCGACAGGGATATAGGCGCCGCCGGCAATATAACGGACGAGTTTTCGGCCGGTCTCCCCCTTTAGCAAAGTATCATAGGTCCTTTCCAATCCAACGTTCTGTGCGTTGGTACGGGCAAGACCGACGGTGCGGTTGGCAAGAAGGCCAAACGGGTTAAGCCGCTTGCTTTTAGCTTCTGCAATAAATCCGCTCTTATTGCGGCCTTCCCGGACAAGCGGGAATTTGCGAAGTTCCTGGTACTGTTCAAACGAAACGTTTGGCTTTAACAGGAAGAAGCGATCGGTATCCTGGTACCCTTTCAGCAATATTTTTTTATAAGCACAGGCAGATTCGTCGCCAAAAAGACCGGAAAGACAAATGGAAAGCGAGTCCAGGTTTTCAGTAAACCGTTTGCCATTCTTTTCCCGAAGACCGTCGGCGCCGAAGTCGATATAAATATTGAAATAGGGAATGGAAGTACTGAGCATGCTGGAGTCGGCACTGTAGATCGTCCCGCGTTCCGCATCCAGCTCGATGAATTTCTGGTGGAGGCTGTCGCTAAGACCTCTCCAGTAAGCGCCCTGGACACGCTGGATATACACGACTTTGCCCAGTATCACCAGGCTTAGCGCCGTGATACCGAGAAAGCAGAGGTAGACCCTCCAAAGTATATCCCGTTTGACTTCCATTTTTATTTTTTTACGCTGTCCACCAACACAAAGGGCGGGCGGGTCAGCTCTTTTAGACCAAAGGGTTCGACGGCTCTGGCCAGTTCGCTTTGTTTGCTTCTGAACATCACTTCGCTTCTCAGCGTCTTGTACTCATATTGCAATTCTTTCAATTCTTTATTTGTCCGGCTGATATCGCGTGATATCTTATCGGCATAGTGTCCATTATAGATATAAACAACCGCGAGACCCGCAAGGAACAGAAAGAACATGATGTTCTTCATGACCCAGCGATAACCAACCATCGTGGCGGAGCGACGGGCTTTAGTCGTTGTCCCTGGCTCATCGCCGGCTTCGCTATCCCTGGCGGCCTTGTTAGCGCGGCTGCTTTCGGCTGAGCCGTCCCGTTTGTTACGACGCGGAGCCTCTTCAATAGTCTCTTTTTCTTCAGCAGCCGGAGCAGCTTCGCCTTTGCTGCGGCGCTTCGCCTTCTCTTCCACGGCTGGCACGACAGGCGCAACTTCCCTATTGCCGCGTGCCCCCTTTTTCGTGGTCAGGTCCGCTGCTTCGGCGGTGACTTCTTGCGAGTCGTCCACCGAATCCTCCCAAGGGGGAAGTCCGTTGTCTTTTACTTTCTTCTTCATTCTCGTTCTCTATATCCTGGTCGAATAAAAATTTATAGGCGCTCAGCGACACGAAGCTTTGCACTACGGGATCGCGGATTCTGGCGTAATTCGATATCACCGGGCGAAACCGGCTTTTTGGTAATCGCTTTTAACAGGAGGGGGGCCACACTTTTACCAAAGGGGTCAGACTGATCTTCATCTTCAAAAGAACCTCTTTTAAAAAAGTTCTTGACGAGCCGGTCTTCAAGGGAATGGAAGGTGATGATGGCTACACGACCGCCGGGTGACAAAAGACCTGGCGTTTGTTGCAGCATTTCTTTCAGCGCACCCAACTCATCGTTTACTTCTATGCGTAAAGCCTGGAAGACCTGAGCAAAATACTTATTGGGATTCCCTTTCACCACGCTGTTCAATGCGGCTTTGAAGTTCGATATCGTTTTTAACGAAACGGAGCGGCGAACCTGAACGATAGTGCGGGCCAGCGTTTTGGCATTGGTTACCTCCCCGAATTGCTCAAACAGCAAATGCAGCTGCTGCTCGGAGTAAGTATTGACCACATCATAAGCGGTCAGCGTCTGCCGCTGGTCCATACGCATATCGAGATCGGCATCATAACGGAAGGAGAATCCGCGGTCGGCTTCGTCGAACTGATGACTGCTGACACCCAGGTCGGCGAGAATACCGTCTACAGGACCCGCATCATGAAGACGCAGAAAGCGACCGATATGCCTGAAGTTATGCGGCAGAAACGTAATACGGGAGTCATTGGGAACGTTGGCGCGGGCGTCGCTGTCCTGATCGAAGACAAACAACTTTCCTTCCGGCCCCAGCCGCTCCAGGATACCCCTGGAATGACCACCACCCCCGAACGTACAGTCGACATAAGTCCCACCCGGAATGATCCGAAGACCGTCGAGTGTTTCCTGCAGCATTACGGGCAGATGATAGGCCCCTTGATCCTTGTATTCAGGAGTTGTCATTGTGTGAACCCTCCCGGGTTCATCACCTGCTTAGCCAGGCTGCTGAATGCTTCCGGTGAAAAAGATTCAAAGAACTGTTGGTACTTACTTTTATCCCAGATTTCTATCTTGTCCAGTGCGGCAACAAGCACGATATCTTTTTCGAGACCGGCATGTTCTTTCAAATTTGGCGGAACCAACAATCGCCCCGCAGAATCCAGCTCTGCCATCGTCGCTCCATTGAGAAAATATCTCCTGAATTGACGAACTTCGGGGTCAAAATCGTTCAACTGGTTTATACGGGCGAAAATCGGCTCCCAGCTTTTCATCGGATACAGACTGAGACATTTTTCAAATCCTCGATTAATGACAAACTGGGTTGTCCCGTCTTCCGGCAGTTGCTTTTTAAAGCCAACCGGGAGCAGGAAGCGACCTTTCGAGTCGAGGGTTGCTTCATATTCGCCCAGAAAACCAGTCATTTATGAGGAGTTGAATCGAATTACATTAATTACTAACACAAAATAACACATTTTCCCACTTTATATGGGAAATTTGAAAAATTTAATTTTTCCACAGCAGTGCATTACCCATGCGGAACTGGGCTTGTATTAGATCTTGAGAATCAGGACGATGCTTTTTTGAGAACGAAGCTGTGCAGAAGCTGTGAATAGCGGTGGAAAAACTGTGAACAAACCTGGGGATATACCCATTTTTTGTAAAATGCTCCTGGTTATGTTGAAGTTTATCGAAAGTCAACAATTACCCCATCCTCTCCCGGCAATCCAACTTGCTCCTCTTTGCCTTAACGGGGTAAAAAAATGAAAAAACCGGCAAATTTTGGTTTGCCGGTGGGACTTCGTGGGAGGAATCCGATCCGGCATCAGAAACCCGGATCGAATGGAAAGACCAGAATAGCTTTAGGGCAACTCCAGTACAAGCGCCTCAAAGGGCCGTAGCACATCTTTAGGAGCCGAATCGGGATAATTTCCAAGCAGCAGCTTCGCCCCTTTCAGGTAGTCGCCAAGGTTGGCCGCTGCCTGATGATCTCTGAAATTCAACACCACCAGTACCTTTTTACCCTGTAATTCCCGGATATAGGAATAGACTTCGGGATTATAGCCATCGATAAGATGGTAAGACCCATACACAAAGATCGGATTCGACTTACGAAGCCGGATCAGCTTCCTGAAGTAATGTAACACCGAAGCGGAATCCTTCTCTTCGTGAGCAGCATTAACCAATGTATAATCCGGGTTAACCTTCAACCAGGGAGTACCTGACGTAAAGCCGGCATTGGCCGAGCTGTCCCACGGAAAGGGAGTACGGCCGTTGTCGCGGCCAAAGCGCTTCTCGCTCTCGAGGAAAGAATCGACATTCCCCCCGGTGGCCTTCAGATGCTGGTATTTATTCAAGGTTGCCACGTCGCGATAGTCATCTATCGTTTCAAAGCGGATATTGCCCATCCCCAGCTCGTCTCCATAATAGGCATAAGGGGTCCCGCGCATCGTCAGCAGGAAAGTATTGAGCATTTTTGCGCAATAACCTCGGAAAGGAAGGCTATCGCTGCCCCAATGACTTAACATTCTTGGCTGGTCGTGGTTCCCAAGAAAAACAGATACCCACCCCTTCTGGCTGAAGATCGTATCCCATTTGCTATAGACTTTTTTGAATTCCAGCAGATCGTAGCCGGGCTTCCCCTTGCCGACATCCATTACTTCAAAATGATAGGCCATATTCAACTCGTTTCGATCAGGCCCTACAAGATCCATGGCATCGTCTAACGTACTGCCGGCGCCTTCGGCAACTGTCATGATATCGTATTTGCTGAGAACATCCTTGTTCATTTCCTTCAGGTAGTCGTGCAGGTGAGGACCCATCCCATAATACTTGATAATATCCTGCTCGTATCCTTTTGGAAATTCCGGCCAGGTCGTGTCTTTTGCCACAAATTGAAAAGCGTCCATCCGAAATCCGTCAATACCTTTATCCAGCCAGTATTTCATCATTTTGTAGATCTCCTGTCTTACGACCGGGTTTTCCCAGTTGAGATCGGGTTGCTGACGGGAGAAATAATGGAGGTAGTAAGAGTTGGTTGGCGTGTCCAGTTTCCAGGCATCGCTGTTGACATCGAAGAAGCTCCAGCGGGGTGTAGGCGTTCCTCTTTCCGCATTCCACCAGTGATAGTAGTTCCGGTATGGATTTTCTCTCGAACTCCTGGATTGAAGGAACCATTCGTTCTGATCGCTGGTATGGTTGACAACCAGATCCATAACGAGTTTGAGATGGCGGACATGCATCTCCTTCAGCAGGGTATCGAAATCGGCCATCGTCCCGAAATCCTTCATGATCGCACGATAGTCGCTGATATCATATCCATTATCGGTATTGGGAGAAGCATAGATCGGATTAAGCCAGACGACGTCTACGCCAAGGCTTTTGATATAGTCCAGTTTGGAGATGATCCCTTTGAGATCACCGATACCATCACCATTGTTGTCTTTAAAACTGCGGGGATACAATTGATATACGACAGCTTCTTTCCACCATTTTCTGCTGGCGCTGTCAGGAAGCGGCGTATTCTGCGGAACCGGGTTGTTACAGGACGCAAGCATCAATAGCGCCAATGGTAACATTTGAAGTTTGAACATGGGAGGGGTCGCTTGAGTTGAAAGCCAATTTAGCGCTTTTTTTATAATTCGCGGCTACCCCTTCCTTACCCTTAAAGAGGCATTTGACCGGGATTCGTTTTCCCGTCAATATTCGCTAATTTAGCCGCACATAAAACCGGCGGCAGTTGGCCGCCTTCGTCTATGAAACCAGCCCATCTTTCCATTGCTGATTACAGCTATACCCTGCCAGAGGAAAATATTGCCTATTACCCGCTTTCGCAAAGAGACGCCAGCAGGCTGCTGATCTATCGGGAAGGCGGGATCCGCGAAAGTACCTACCGCGATATTGCGGATTTTTTTCCGGAAGCCTCCTTACTGGTATTCAATAATACCCGGGTCGTAGAAGCGCGTATCGTTTTTCAAAAACCAACCGGCGGCAGGATCGAGATCTTTTGCCTTGAGCCGCCCGCAGAATACGGAGGCATTGCACAGGCGATGTCGCAAACCGGCAGCGTTCGGTGGAGATGCCTGATTGGCGGGGCTTCGAAATGGAAACCTGGTCAGGTGCTGCAGAAAACGATCGACACCGACGAACCAAGCGCCGAAGGCCTGGCCAATACTGAATCTGGTGCAACTGCTCATAACGCGACAACTCAAACGCCCTCGCATAAGGCACAGCCGCTGACGCTCGAAGCGCGTTTCCTCGGGAAAGAAGGCGACGCCTTCCTGATCGAACTAGCATGGCAGCCTGCCGAACTCAGCTTTGCCGGGCTTTTACACCGCGCAGGACTGATCCCTCTCCCACCCTATATCAGCCGGGCAGCAGAGCCCTCCGACAACCAACGGTATAAGACCATCTATGCGCAGCACGATGGATCGGTTGCAGCGCCAACGGCAGGTCTGCACTTTACCGACGCTATCTTTGAATCGCTGGACAAACGCCATATCAACCGGACCTTCGTCACCCTGCACGTTGGCGCCGGCACCTTTCTCCCCGTAAAGTCAGCCACTCTTGGGGAACATATTATGCACATGGAATTTATAGTGGTAGCAGCGGCCGTCATATACCAGCTGAAAGAAACGCTCGCCGCTGGACGCCTGATCGTACCCGTCGGCACTACCTCTACGCGAACGATAGAAAGTCTGTATTGGATGGGGGTAAAAGTATTGCGCAATCCTTCCCTCCAACAGGAGTTGCTGACGGTCGAACAATGGGACGCCTATGACCTGGATGCACAAGAGCCTGTTCTGGAAGCGCTGACCGCTCTGCTCGATTGGATGAAACAAAACGGACTGGAGGAACTGATGAGCAAAACGCAGCTCCTGATCGCCCCCGGCTATCGCTGGCGAATCGTCCGCGGCCTTGTCACCAATTTTCATCAGCCGGAATCGACACTGCTGCTGCTGATCGCAGCTCTCATCGGGCAGGAATGGCGGCGGGTGTACGACTACGCACTGGAACACGGATTCCGGTTTCTGAGTTACGGCGACGGGTGCCTTTTATGGGGAGATGAATCGAATCAATTTACCGCCTCATGACGGCGTTTCGCTATATATGGATTGCTTTGATCGGTTGGTTGACAACAAACCAGGCATCCTCTTTCCCCTTCTATACATTCCGGCCGGTGACGCTTTCCTCTATCACCCTCTCCGACACTATCCCCAGACCGGTTGGGCTGGTCAACGATTTTGAACACCTCTTTACGCAACAGCAGATCGATCAGCTGGACGACCTGATCCACGCGTTTGAACAACGGACCACCATCGAGATCGGCGTCATCACCGTGGACAGCTCGCTTACCATGGCTGGCAATTTTGACTTCTTTACTCAAAAGACGATGGATGCCTGGTTGATCGGGAAGAAAGACAAGAACAATGGGATACTGATCGGCATTTCAAAGCAGTTCCGAAAGATCCGGATACAAAAGGGGGCGGGGATCGAAAAAGAGCTCTCCAATGCCGACACGAAAAGACTGATCGACGAAGCCTTTCTGCCCTTCTTCAAGAAAGGAGAATATTACGAAGGACTGCTCAACGGCCTGAAGACGCTGATGCAGCGTTTGGAATAATCCTCAGCAGCAGTCTTCAATGTGCGGACGCCATCCTTTGCCGCGTCTCTACACCAACTACTCTTCGTCTTCTTTTAATGGAATTTCCAGCGTGAACGTAGTTCCCTTGCCAGGCAAGCTGTCTACCTTTATCTTACCGTCATGCGCTTCCACGATCGTCTTTACATAGCTCAATCCAAGACCAAAGCCTTTCACGTTATGAAGATTACCGGTATGCGCGCGATAGAATTTTTCGAAGATGCGCCGCTGGGTCTCTTTATTCATCCCGATGCCATTATCCTCGATGCGGATGATCAGACTTTTGGTAGTGCTATGCGTGGTAATACGGATAAACGGATTCTCTTTTGAGTACTTGACCGCATTATCGATCAGGTTGGTGATGATGTTCATAAAATGAACCTCGTCGGCCTTAAGCAGATCGTTCTTTGCGTTGAGCTGCAGCTCGGAATGACCGCCTTTGCCTTCCAGCTGCAGATGGAAATTTTCCATAGCCTCCTGAATGATAACATGGGCGTGTAGCGGCTTGCGGTTAAGCTGCTGTTCCTGTCTGTCGAGCAGGGATGCCTGCAGGATAGTCTCCACCTGCTTATTCATCCGGCGGTTCTCTTCCTTGATAATGCCGGTAAAGTATTCGGATTTGCTTCTGTCCTGGATGACCTTCTCATTCCGTAACGCATCTACCGCCAGGGAGATAGTGGCCAGGGGCGTCTTGAATTCATGGGTCATGTTATTGATGAAGTCATTCTTTATTTCACTGAGCTTCTTTTGCCGCAGCAGCGCATTGACGGTCACATAAAAGGCGGCGATAATGACCAGCGTAAAGAAGATAGCCCCGATGATCATCATCCGCATTTCGCCAAGTACGATACTTTTAAATTCTGGAACGACGATGATCAGCAACTCATCCGGTATGATGCTGTTGCCATAAGTGTCCTCCGGCGCTTCCAGCGGCATAAAGGCAGACAGGTTATGAACGGTATCTTCTATAGCGCGCAGAAAGTCTTTTGATTGTAGCTCGGGCGTACGGAAAGTCAGATTAGAAGGTCCCAGATCGGAGGAGATGGAAAATTCGTAGTGCGTATTCTTTAGCCCCAGCGTATTAAACGCTTTCTTCAACTTATCATTGATCTCTTCGACAGAGAACTTTTCAGCGATTGGCTGCGGACGCAGGATCTCCATGGAGAAAGGATCAGCGGGACGCCAACCGGCTCCCGGAGGCCTAAGGCGAATGATCTTGGTGGCGCCGCTTCTCTGCTGGACCAATTCCTGTCCGACAAAATTTGCTGCATCGACCAGCTTGTGATGGAGCTCTTCCTGCTTATTCTCCACCATGGTTAATATCCAGTTGATCTGTATATAAATTATACCGATCAGGGATAGGGTGATCAATACAACGATGATAGGGAAAATTTTTTTCAAACCCATACTTTTTGATCCATCTGCAAATTAATCAAAAGGAAGACCGGCCACCTTTTTTCACCCTTCTTGCAGCAGGCTATTTAACGAAGGTTTCACAAAGAAAAGGGATTTAAAGCTAAAAAGAGCTATATTTAGAAAAGGGAAATTCGCACCGGCAGACGAGCCCGATTCGATCTAACCAACCAGGGCCGGCGCCCAAAATATCTATTAAGAGCATGATAGTCAACCTCCACGAGCATTGCCAATAGAAAAAGCCCATTTTTTGCGGGGGGCGTTTTCAATACCGCAGGATTACTTAATTTAGATGCTATGGAGAATCCAGCACCGGGCATATTACTGATTGCAGATCCCTTCCTGAAAGATCCCAATTTCATGCGGACAGTTGTGTTTTTGTGCGAACACCAGGATGAAGGCAGTTTCGGATTTGTGTTGAACAAGAACTACGATTATACATTGGATGAACTGGTGAGCGGACTGGAAGACCTGACCAAGATACCTGTCTACCTCGGCGGCCCGGTTCAAATGGACACGATTCACTTTCTACATCAATATCCCGACAAGATAACGGGCGGCTATGAGATCATCGATGGAGTATTCTGGGGCGGAAATTTTGAGACCGCAATCGACCTGATCCGTGCAGGCGAGATCGATATGAGCAAGATCCGCTTTTACATTGGCTATTCCGGATGGGGCAGCGGTCAACTGGCCGATGAGTTAAAAGAGAAATCCTGGCTCACTGTACAAGCCAGCCGAAGGCTTGTATTTCATAAACATCCCTCGGAAATATGGAAGGATGCACTCCGGCATCTGGGCGGGGAATACGAGATGATGGTCAATTTCCCGATCGACCCGCAATTGAACTAAACTTCCCAGGTCCATAGCTCAGACTTCGCGCATCCGCCGGTTCCTGACCAATAACGCTTTGCCCTAAGGGCAAAAAGAAGGCCCCGGCAGAAGCCGGGGCCCGAAACTAACATTTTGTATTCCGTGGGGCTTGGACCATAAGCGAACCGCAAGGGTTTATCAACCTACGATTATGCTTCCACAGGTACTGCGCCTTCAACCAATACGGTTACCTTATTGTGAATGACTTCGACGAAGCCGCTTTGTATGGTAAAATAGGCGAGATGGTTATTTTTGTCTTTCAGTACTTTCACCCGGCCAGCCTTGAGTGCGCTAACGAGCGGAGCGTGCTTGTCCAACACTTCGAACAGTCCGTTTACACCAGGCAACTGAACGCCGTAGACATCTGCGCTAAACAATTTCTTTTCGGGTGTTAATATTTCTAAGTTCATACCCCTGAGGGAACTTTATTTTGTTAAGATAAATGAGTCGATCGTCGGGGAACCTTACCTGCCGGCAGGCCGCAGATTAACCGCGGGCCTGAGCGAGTAATTTCTTTCCTTTCTCAATCGCGTCGTCGATAGTTCCAACCAGGTTGAACGCAGCTTCCGGATATTCGTCAACTTCACCATCCATGATCATGTTGAAACCACGGATCGTTTCGTCGATGGGAACCAGTACACCTTTCAGACCAGTGAACTGCTCAGCCACGTGGAAGGGCTGGGACAGGAAACGCTGTACTTTACGAGCGCGGGCAACGGTCATTTTATCTTCGTCGCTCAACTCATCCAAACCCAGGATGGCGATGATATCATGCAGCTCCTTATAACGTTGCAGGATCAGCTTTACCTTGTTGGCTGTATTATAGTGCGCGTCACCAACGATAGCCGGAGTCAGGATACGAGAAGTCGAATCCAGCGGGTCAACCGCAGGGTAGATACCCAAATCGGCGATCTTACGGCTAAGTACGGTTGTAGCATCAAGGTGGGCAAAAGTTGTTGCCGGAGCAGGGTCAGTCAAATCATCCGCAGGTACATATACCGCCTGTACGGAAGTGATAGAACCATTCTTGGTAGAAGTGATACGTTCCTGCATCAGACCCATTTCCGTAGCCAGTGTCGGTTGGTAACCTACGGCAGAAGGCATACGGCCGAGAAGAGCGGATACTTCGGAACCTGCCTGGGTGAAACGGAAGATATTGTCGACGAAGAACAGGATATCACGACCCTGACCCTTCCCGTCGCCATCACGATAGTATTCTGCGATGGTCAGACCGCTGAGCGCCACACGAGCACGGGCTCCGGGGGGTTCGTTCATCTGTCCGAACACGAAGGTTGCCTTGGAATCAGACAGCTCTTGCATGTTGACCTTGCTCAGGTCCCAGCCGCCTTCTTCCATGCTATGTTTAAACTCTTCGCCGTATTTCATGATACCAGCTTCGATCATTTCACGCATCAGGTCATTTCCTTCACGTGTACGTTCACCAACACCGGCAAATACGGACAAACCCGAGTATGCCTTTGCAATGTTGTTGATCAGCTCCTGGATCAATACTGTTTTACCTACCCCTGCACCACCAAACAAACCGATCTTACCACCCTTCGCATAAGGTTCGATCAGATCGATAACCTTGATACCGGTGAACAACACTTCGGTGCTGGTGCTCAGATTTTCGAAGGCCGGGGGCTTGCTATGAATGGGACGACCATTTACTTTGGAGACCGCAGGAAGACCATCGATCGGATCACCCGTTACATTGAACAGACGTCCTTTGATTCCTTCGCCGGTAGGCATGGCAATAGCGTTACCGGTATCGGTAACAGGCAAGCCACGAACCAACCCTTCTGTACCATCCATAGCGATACAGCGAACGCTGTCTTCCCCAAGGTGCTGCTGTACTTCCAGAACCAGGGTTTCACCATTGGCCTTCTTCAGTTCCAACGCGTTATAAATCTCGGGGAGTTTGCCTTCAAACTGCACATCGATAACAGCGCCGATGATTTGCTTGATCTTACCGGTACTTGCCATACTGTCTGTTGTTTTTAGTGCACCAGATTGTTATCCGAAAAACGCCCATCCCTGGTACACTGCTTTTGATGGGCCTTCGGGTAGCAACCTTTTGTATTGCTAGACGAGGGTTTTAAATTTGGCTGCAAAGGTAAGGGGACAAGGGGAAATTAAAAATAGTTGATTCATTTCTTATTTTTGTTGATATGGAATTAATCGAAGTTACCAGTCCCGCACTGGCAAAGGAATTTATCCAGGTGAACATCGAACTCAACCGCGGAGTGCCCGGTTACATCCGGCCCATAGACAAGGAAATCGAAGAAGTCTTTGATCCTGAACATAATAAAGCATTCCGACAGGGAGAGCTCGCCCGCTGGATACTAAAGGACGACGATGGACGCAACATCGGGCGCATCGCAGCTTTTGTCAATAAAAAGTATAAAAATAAAGGCGACGACGTCCCCGTCGGAGGCATAGGCTTCTTTGACTCCATCAATAAACAGGAAGCCGCAGACATGCTGCTGGACGTAGCCAAACACTGGCTGGGACAGCGGGGAATGGAGGCGATGGACGGCCCCATCAACTTTGGCGAACGCGACAAATGGTGGGGACTGCTTGTAGAAGGCTTTCACGAGCCTTTATATGGCATGAATTTCAATCCCCCTTATTATAAGGAACTGCTTGAAAACTATGGTTTTAAGCCCTTTTTTCACCAGCTCTGCTTTGGTCTGGACCCCATGAAGCCACTAAATCCCAAACTGTTGGCCCGCCATGCCGCCATTGCCGCAGACCCGGCCTACAGCGCCCGGATGATCGAAAAAAAGAACCTGGAAAAATATGCAGACGATTTTCTGGAGGTCTATAACGCTGCGTTTGCAGGACACGGCGGCTCCAAATCAATGCGCCGGGAAATGGCCCAGGGGCTTTTTAAGAAAATGAAACCCCTGATCGACGAAAGGGTCATCTGGTTCGCCTATCACAACGATAAACCCGCCGCCATGTTCGTCAATATTCCCGAACTCAACCAGTACTATAAGCACTTCAACGGCAAATTCGGACTGCTGCAGAAATTGCAGTTCCTTTGGCTCCGCAGCAGGGGCGCCTGCCGCCACTTTACCGGGATCGTCTTCGCCG
This sequence comes from Chitinophagales bacterium, assembly GCA_015654595.1. GTDB lineage: Bacteria > Bacteroidota > Bacteroidia > Chitinophagales > Chitinophagaceae > Puia. The sequence goes on from JAATGQ010000142.1 coordinate 26,622, forward strand.
TAGCCCCCGAATTCCAAGGGAAAGGCCTGGACGCCTATATCGTCGGCGAATCCGCCAAAGTGATACAGCCGGCGAAGTTCTATCAGCACTATGAAATGCAATGGATCGGAGACTTCAACCCTAAAATGGTCAATGTAGCCAAAACGCTGGGCGATACCTTCGTCAGCCGGAAGCTGACGACTTACCGGTATTTGTTTGACCGGACAAAGGAATTCAAGCGGCACCCCATGGTTTCCGCCTGAGTATAAAATAAAAAGCAGGGTCCACCCTGCTTTTTATCTTCACGGCCTTTATTCAAAGAAAGCACGGTGCTTTTCGATAAACTCCACTATTCCCATCGGCTCCTGGCCGGTTATATCCTTTACCACCGTGTTCGTTCCGGCAAAAACCCCATCCCTGCAATCCTGCGCAACACTCGAGATATGCTGTATAAAATGAGGACCAAACCCCATCTTAGGCGCTTCCTCCTGGTAGGTCTCTATGCTGATCGCGTCATAAGTTATATTTCTGCCCAAGACCTGGGACAGTATTTCTGCTGTCTCATATAAGTTATATTCTTTTGGACCGTACAACGGATAGATCTTTCCGGCATGCGCATCGGGATTAACCAGCAACTCTGCGATTACTCTCCCCTGATCCTCGGTCGCGATCGGCGCATACCTACCTTCCCCAAATGGCAGCACTATCTTATTGCCCGTCTTTACCGTATTAAAATACATCAGCCATTCCGCAAAGAATGTCGGACGGATATGCGTAACTTTTAGTCCTGACAGATCCAGCATACGCTCCGAAATCCAGTGATCCTGTGCGGCGTGACTCTTGGCTTCCCTACGTGCGGATTTTTGCGACATGTTCACAATATTGTTGACGCCCTGCTCACGAGCTGCCTGTATCAGATAAGCTGTTGCAGCAAGTATCCCCGTCTGCTGGATCGGATATACAAAGTAAACGCCGGTAATTCCTTTCAACGCCTCGCTTAGGGTATTGAAGTCCCCAAGTTCACCCTGTAAAATTTCGATGCCCTGGTCCTCGAGTTTTTTTGAACGTTCATCGATCTTATGAACAAGCGCTCTTATCTGAACTCCTTTTTTCAGGAGCTCGCGGATCACATAACCGCCGGTATTACCGGTAGCTCCCGTCACCAGGAACTTTTTTTGACTATCCATAATTTATTTATATTTAAAGTTTAAAGAAAATAGTTACCTGTTCGCATTTCCTTTCAACACCACCAGCTGCCGGATAGAAGTCAGGTGTCCAAACAGTACCAGGGGCACAACAAATGAAGGCAGCCAGTTGAATGGGAAGTTTAAAATGGCAATAGCCGGCTGGTCAAACGCAAACCTTTGCAAAGGTGTCGGGGCCGACAGCAGTGCGTTTACAACAATATTCAGTAAAAGCCCAAGACAAACTATATTCCATAACAGCATGCCCCGCCGGTTGAAGCTACCTTTCGACACTCCAAAATAGGCAGCAAATGGTGCCGTGATCCCTGCAAGGATATCATAATTTCGGCCCTCGAACGTCATCAGCCCGGGTACAGCTTTGTTAAGATAAAGCCAGAAAAGAACCAGTTCGACAGGAATGCGTACGATATTCAACCAGGTCAGATTCTTCAACGGCAAACTATCGGCAAAGGCGCGGCCTTTCGAAGTGGCAAAGACCAGCACGATGACCAACATTCCCGGCAGGATACCCAAGAGCAGGAACCTGGGCGGAAAGGACTTGGGCTTCGTAGTATATACACCATTCAATGCCAGTATCGCCTGGAGTATCAGCCAGCCCGCTAAGGCAGCGAAAATGACCATCGCCCTTCTCTGTGTTGCTGAGACACCCGAAACATTGACCGTACGCACAAACAACAACAACGCAGCGACCGTCGTCAGGCCAAAAACCAATGGAATGTAAAAAGGTAAAAAAGGATTCATAACATTTTATTTATTACATGCCTGGACTGAGTTTTCCCATCATATTGATAGCCGTCTTTCTGTTTAGGAATTTAAAGCCGAATAACATCAACCGGTTCTTCCAGCCCTGTATAACATGCGGCGTTTTTCTTTTTTCCAAAGCCGCTACCAGCTCTTTAGCTACCTGCTCACTTGTAGAAAGAACAAATTCGGGAAGTGACTTTGCCGTCTGACCTGCATTCCTGTGAAAATCTGACTTGGCCGCACCCGGATTAAAACTCAATATGAAGACCCCTTTTTTCCTGAACTCGTACCACAGCGATTCTGAAAAATTCGCAACAAAACTCTTGGTGCCCGCATATACTGAACTGCCAGGAAAGGAGGAATAGGCAAGCAAGGAACCGATGTTTACCAATGCATCGCCCGACTTTGCATTTTTCAGAAATGCATGCGACAATATGACCAGGGCTCCCATATTCAAAAACATAATACCCATCTGGCTTTGCACCGACAAGTCGACAAAGCTGCCGTAGACGCCTGCACCTGCGTTATTGATAAGCACATCATACTTATCTTCTTCCAGATGAACCGCGATCCTCTCGACATCCTCTTTCTTCGTAAGGTCGGCGACAAGATAACTATGCCCCTGGCCTTTCAGTTCTCCCACTGCACGAGCCAGTTTTTCTTCATTACGGGCAACCAGCGTCAAACGATACCCTTTATCAGCCAATAGCCGGGCCGTAGCCAAACCAATGCCGCCGCTAGCCCCTGTTATCAATATTCTTTTCATGATCGTATAGTTTATTAGTTAAAAAACTGTTTCTTAAAATCACTGGGCGTCTTCCCCGTCTCTTTCTTGAATAGTTTCGAGAAGTACGACATGTTTTCAAATCCAAGGGAATAAGCGACATCGGAAACATTCTCTCCCGAATCTCTCAGCCTTTTTTTGGCGATGCCGATAAGCGCGATGTGAATAAGCTCCTGGGCCGTTTTGCCCGTTTCCTGCTTCAACAGGGAAGTCAGATAGCGGGGTGACATATGCAGCGCCAGTGCCAGAGCGGCAACCGAGGGGAGCCCTTCCGTCGACAATTGATCTTCCTGTATGTAGCTTTCCAATAGCTTATTAAAAGCTGTAACCGTTTTGCCTGTCACCTGCTTGCGATTGATAAACTGCCGTTTGTAGAACCGTTCGGCATATCGGAGCATGGAACTTATGTTCGCCAGGATAATTCCTTTACTGAACTCATCTTCATTGTTATCATACTCTCCCCCTATCGTCTGAAACAATTGGAGAATGATCTTTTCTTCCCGCGGAGAAAGATGCAACGCCTCATCTGTCTCGTAATCGAAAAAAGGATACTTCTGAATCTCCTTTTGAAGGGGATTGCCAAGAAGGTAGTCTTCGTCAAAAAGGATGATATATCCGTCCTCCTCAAATTCCAGATTTTTGATCTCAATAACCTGACGCGGTTTCCAAAAAACCATAGATCCTTTGTCGTGATCAAACTTCGTGCGTCCATAAAGCCAATGACCGGCTTTCACCTTTTTCAGACCTATCATATAAAAATCACCGGTGAATTCCTTGAAATTTAAAACCAGGTCAGGCGTAATCCGGATCAGACTCAACATCGGATGTTCGGGATCAGGGAAGCCATTGTCCCGATGCATTTCACTGATGGATTTAAAATGTTTAGTCATTGCTTATAGTTTTACCGTTTTATCATCCGTTGTCAGGACAAAGGTAGTTCGGCCATATGCCTCGTGCTAACGCTAATCTCAGAAATACTAGCACTAATTTCCCATGGGTCATCACCCCGGATCGCCTAATAGTTAATCAATATTGTACCAGGTTTTTACAGGTTCACTATCAAGGCTTTATAAAGCTAAACTGTCCAATCCCTTACTTTATATCGCCATTTTGTGTCGGAAAACGATTGGTCGTAGCCCATAAAGAAAAAGCCGGGCTGACGCCCGGCTCCCGGCAAAGCATATTTCCCGGACATTCAGGTAAAAAGCAGCCATCTATTTTTTTAGTTTAGACAGCCACTTTTAATCCGACCTCACCCCATCGCAACCGCAGGCATCCCAACCGGAGCGGAAGGCTCCTGTGCATCATGATCGATGCGGGGAGCCAGCAGTTTGTAAAGAACAGGCGTTACCACACGGGTAAGAATGGTAGAACTCAGCAATCCGCCGATGATCACTATCGCCAGCGGCGAATAGAGGGGATTGTTCTCAGCCACAAGAGGGATCAGACCACCGATCGCCGTCAGCGTCGTTAGGATGATGGGCACAAAACGGGTTTCGCCTGCCTCCTGGATAGCCTCGTCGAGTCCCTTACCGCCCCTGCGCAGCTGGTCCGTGTAATCAACCAGCAGGATGGAATTTTTGACTTCGATGCCGATCAGCGCGATGATGCCGATAACCGCGACAAAAGAAAAGGTATTGCCGGTCGCCAAAAGGATCAAAACAGCTCCAATGATACCCAGCGGAACAACCGAAAGAACGATTAGCGTACCGCGGAAGGTTTTGAATTCCAGGATCAGGATACCGAGGATCCCAAAGATAGTGATCAGCAGAATTGCGCCCAGACCGCCAAAGCTCTCCTGTTTGCTTTCTACTTCTCCCGCAGCCTTATAAGTAGCGCCTTTCGGAAAGTCCATTTTATCCAGTTTCTTCAGTACCCCCTCGGTTACGCGCGTGGTGTTGTATCCGCTTTGCAAAAAGGCGGTAACGGTCGTATACCGGTCCTTGTCGTAGTGCTTGATACTGGTCGGCGAACTCTGGAATTGGATATCTGCCAGCTGGCTCAGCGGAATCGACGCTCCGGTAGAAGAGCTGACATAGACCTTATTCAGCGCTTCGATCGTCTGTTGCCTGTCGCGGGGCAAACAGACATTGATGTTGTAATCATCTCCCTTATTATTCTCCTTCCGGAATTTGCCTACGTCAAGCCCGGCGATGGCCAGCCGGATCGTACGGTCGATCTCGTTGACAGGAACACCCAGGATACCGGCCTTTTCTTTGTTGACCTTTACCTGGATATCCGTCTTCAGCGTCGTCAACTCATTGTTGACATATATAGTCCCTTCTGTCTTCTTGAGCAGGTCTTCCACCCGGAACGCAAGACTACGCAGCGTATCGAGGTCTTCCGAAAAGAGCCGGATCGCGATGGGCGCCTCAACAGGAGGCCCCTGCTCAAAGTCCTTGACTTCGATCTTTGCGCCCGGATAGTCGCTGAACAACTGGCGAAGACTGTCGATCATCTGTCTTTTTCGGTAGGAAGGCGTCTCTTTCAGTTGGATAAAAAGCTGTGCATAATTGCTTACCTCGTTTTGCGGAATGACGTTGTAATAGATACGGGGATTCCCACGACCGACATTGGTCGCATAGTTCTTCAGATCCGGCAGATGGTCGATATGCCTTTCGACATAACGCGCTACACTGTCCGTCGCGGTAAGACTGGTCCCCAGGGGCGTCGTGATATTGATCAGGAACATTGGCTTTTCGGAGGCGGGAAATACGCTGAAACCAACTCTTGGAACCAATGCCACACATCCGATAAAGATACCCAGCGCTACCAGCAGCGTAGTCCTTGGATGGATGATCGCATTGTGCAAAAGCCTGCGATAAGAACCATTGATCAGGCGGTGTAAGCCGCGAAGGAAAAAGTTACCTTCGGGATGTTCGTGCGCGCTGAGTATCCGGCTCGACAGAAACGGAACGATCGTAAGCGATACAAACAGAGACGCCAGCACCGTAGTCACCACTGCAGCAGGAAGACTACGTATAAAGTCACCCGCTCCTTCCGGCAGGAACATCAAGGGCAGGAACGCAAAGATCAGGGTGGCGGTACAGCCGATCACAGCCAGGCTGATCTGCCGGGTAGCGGCGATCGCCGCATCTTTACGGGTATAGCCAAGTCGTAAATACCGCTCGATATTCTCCACGACAACAATACTATCGTCCACCAAAAGCCCAAGCGCCACAACCATTCCAACGATACTCATCTGGTTGATGGTGATATGAAAAAGGTCCAGCAGGAACAATCCTATCAGCAGGGACAACGGAATGGAAAGCATTACGACGATGGATGCGCGGGGCCCCAGCGGCAGCAGGGTCAGCAGCACCAAAAAGATTGCAATCCCGAAATCCCTTGCAAAATGTCCAAGACGCGTCCGGACGCTCTCTGCATTATTGAAGCTCTTATTATACCCAATACTGGGAGGCAGGTCGTGCTGGAACTTCTCTAACACGGGATCCATCTCTTTTTCAATAGCAAAGATATTGGTACCTGCCTTGCGGCTTGCAGTGACAAACACGCCCCTCTTACCGTTGAGACGACCGATATAATTCTGGTCTTCATAGCTGAAGGAAACATCAGCAATATCCTTTACATAGATGATCTTTCCTCCGCTGCTGCTGACGATGGTGTTCTTTATTTCTTCTACGCTCTTATAATCGCCGCTGGTTTTTACATTGAACTTACGCGTTCCCATTTCAATGCTGCCGCCGGGGATATTGACGTTCTCCCGTTGGATAGCGCCCAGCACAGCATTCAATGGAAGACGATCCTGCGCCAGCTTTTCGAGGTTCAGCGAAACGCGGACCTGCTGCTGCGGGAATGCCCAGTTGTCGACATTTTTGAGACTCTTGATCTTTTCCAGTCTGTCCCGCAGCGTCTTGCTCCATTCTTCCAGATCCTTATAAGGAGCCGTTTCGCTCAGCAGCGCAACCTGGAGGATATTGACATCCGAAGGGTCAAAACGCTGGATATCGATGCTCAGGATGTCTTCGGGCAATGTGGGTCGTACAGCATTCAACTCCCGGATCACATCCTGGTATTTCTTATCCGGGTCTTTTTCATATTTAAATTCCAGCTGGATAACAGCAAGACCATCATCGATAGTGCTTCGGATACGTTTGACGTCATCCATCGCATTGAAGCGCTTTTCGATAGGGTTGACGACCAGCTCTTCCATATCCTTGGGACTTGTGCCGGGATAGATGACGATGGCCGAGAAGCTGGGCGCCTGCATGTCGGGGTCTTCTCCACGTGGCATATTGAGCAGGGAGCTGACGCCGATCAGTACCAGCATAACAAACACGATAAGAGTGAACTGATAGTTCTTTACCGAGAAAGCGGTGAGACCGCGTGATTTTGGTGTGGGGACGTTCATGGCAAAGTTTTAATTGCTGGTGGAAGAAATGATCTTTACGGCCGCGCCATCGGTAAGATAGCCAACCCCATCGGATACGACCTGTTGTACGCTGTCGAGTCCGCTGCTGACAGCGATAAGGCTATCCTGGAAAAAGGCAAGACGAATAGGAATTTTTTTTACCCGCCGTTGATCCGGCGTGAGCGTATAAACATACCCTTTTGTACCGTCGCCTTCAGATAAGGCAGAAGCCGGGATAAAAGAGAAGGTCTTGCTGCCGGGAGGCTGTAGCTGCAGCGTACAAAACAGACCCGGCGCCAGCCGATGACCGTTGGGAGAGACGGTAACTTCAACGGCATATGTTCCTCCGTTGGGATCGGCCCCCTCAGCCAGCTTGGTGATCTTTCCCAGAAAAGGCTGATCAGGATAGGCGTCGATGTATACTTTGGCAGCGTCTCCCTTGTGAAGGACTGCCCAATCTTTGTCGGCTACGCCAAAACGCACAACCCACTCGCTGCTTTCTGTATCATTAAACACCAGCACGGCCGCACCAGGAGAAGCATACTCCCCTTCATTCATCAGCTTTTGCAGGATCGTACCGCCGCTTGCTGCACGGATCTGGGCGTATTGCCTGTTGAAGCGGGCAATGCGAAGCACTTCCGTCGCCACCGAAAGCTGAGTATGGGAGTTCTGCAACGATTCCAGCGAAGCCACTGTATCCTTGTAGAGATTGGAAAGACGACCCGCATCGCGCTGCGCCTTCTGCAGGTTTTGTTCGGCCTGTGTGACCTGGGCGTCGATTTCTGTCAGGTCGAGCGTAGCCAGTAACTGACCGGCAACGGCATGGTCGCCCTCTTTTACATACACACGCGAAATGATCCCCCCTACTTTAAAGGAAAGACGAGCCTCTCCATTGGAAGCGATCAGGCCGGAATACTGAAGGGTGCGGCCTTTGGATAGCGTGACGACCGAATGCATTTTTACCGGGATAGGCATTTCCGCAGGCGCCGCGACAGCAGCTTTATTTTCCCCGCATCTGACCAGGCTGAAAGCGAGGATCGCTACGAGCGGAAACCGAAGAGCGTGAAGGATTGGCGTATTCATATACTTATGTTTTGGAGGTGTTGATTTTAGAATTTGTAAGTGGCCATAACGCGTTCCAGGTCCGCGGCCCGGTTCAATACGGCAAGCCGGCCAAGAGAATAACGGATCTCAGCGCTTGTCATCTGACTGCGCGCATCGATCAATTCCACCTGCAAAGCCTGGCCTTCTTTGAATCGCTTTTCCGAAAGCCGGTAGGCCTCTCGGGAACTGGCAACCTCATCAGACAAGGAATGCAGCGCTTCAGCCGCGGAAGAATAGTTATTCAGCGCTGTTGTGCTTTCCAGCGAAACCTGCTGAGCCAGCTGCCGATATTGATCACCGACAGAAGCGATATCGATCTCCGCCTGTCGGATCTTGTACTTATTGTCATTTCCTTTAAAAAGCGACCAGACCATCTGAACTCCAGCCATCTGATAGAACTGCGAGCCGTCGAAGTGATAGCCGTAGCCCTGAAATCCTACGTCGTAAAAAGCATTGAGCCGCGGTACCCAATAATTCTTGTTCCAGTGAAGATTGGATTGCTGAATCCGCTGCCAGCTGCTCAGGCGGGTAAACTCCTCCCGGCTGAACAACAAAATATCTACATCCGTATGGCTGCGGGTTGCGTCTGCCCCGCCGGCAATGGGGGCGTCAGGAATATCGGTCATGATCGTCGGGTCGACGAGTACCGGTTCATCCAGCGGCCGGTTCAGCAGAAAATTAAAATAGGCGGCGGCATTCCGGACATTGTTGCCGGCTTCGATCAGGGAAGATTCGACCTGACTGACCTGGGATTGCGAACGGAGGACGGTTTCGCGTGTCGCCATATTGTTCTCGACCAGCTTCTCGCTGACCCTCCGGTTTTCTTTTACCAACGTCAGCGCAGACAGATAGATATCGGCAGCTTTTCCCGCTTGCAGATATTGATAATAGGCCTGACGGATACTGCGAACCAGATCACGCCGGTAAATGTCCCGGTCAGCCTGGGAGGAGGTGATCGACTCGCGGCTGACCTCTTTATTATGAAGAAGATCGGTATTGATCAGCGGAAGCGTTACCTCGAGCTTGCTGTCCTGGTAATTATTGGGAAGAAACTGAACGGATTCATTGGATACCCGCGGAAATTTATTGGAATTCGTCAGTTGGTTCAGAGAAGAATAGACCCCGTTGAGCAGATCCCCAATCGGGATCCCGATGGAACGGCCGCCATCGGCCAGCGTATACTGGGAGTTCAGGGCCAGCTGAGGATAAAACTGCGCCCTGGCCCGCTGAAGACCGATGCGGGCTTTTTGCCAGTCGAAATTGCGTTGGTGAAGAGCCAGATTGCTGTCGAGACCCAGGCGGATATAGCGGTCAAGGATTTCGCCGCCAGGAGGTAGAGGCTGTTGAACCGGCGATGAAGCAGACGCCGCATTCGACGGGGCTGAAGATCGAGCCGGAGGCTGGGCGATAAGCTGCTGAGTATATAGCGCTGCAAGTGCAAAAAGCAGAAAGGAAAGCTTTGGCATGATGTTTAATTTATTGCTATCGTAAATACTATTAACAATGTTCTTTTGAAGTCCGAAAAAAAACCCTTTCGGGCAGGCATACCTTTCCTGACACGATTGGCCGGGCCAACCTTGCAGGAAGGTGAATTCTATGTACAGTTGCTTATTCCAGGACTAGGACTTCCGTCCGCTGATATCGATATTATTGATGAACCAATTCAGGGATTGCATCATGACGGGCAAAAGCATTTCTTTTTCGGGAACAAATTTTTCCAAACGCTCCCGGATAGCAAGCGACACAAGACCATGAACAAAGCTCCAGACACTAAGGCTGACAAGCCGGGCATCCCCCTTGTCCAGGTAGCCTCTTTCCATACACTCAGCGACAGTAGCAACGAGTCGGCCAATAGCCGCTTCGCCTTTATCCCACTCACAGTCCAACTCCGCCAGCTTCTTCATCGGTTCTTCCTGGATAAACATCAGGTTATAAAACTCCGGATGGGTCATCCCAAAATGGATATAATTCTCCCCCATCTTGTGAAGCCGCAGCAGCGGGTTTTGAATGTCGTCCAGATCCGCGTTGAGTTCATGCATCCGCTGAAATCCCAGCTCATGCAGATTAAAAAAGATATCGTCCTTATCCTTAAAGTATAAATAGACAGTTGTAGGGCTGTATTCGATCAGATCCGCGATTTTGCGAATGGTCACATGTTCGAAACCTTCCTCGGTGAACAACTTCATCGAGGCGTCGAGGATCAGTTTCCGTATCTCCAGTTTTTGCTTCTCTTTCCGCTCAGTAATGCCCATGTTAAAATATTAACAATACAAATTTACTTAACAATGTAAATAATCCTAATTATCCGCCAATTATTTTTTTGCATCTCTTTTCTGTCTTTTTCTGCCAGACGGGTAGAAGCCAGGCCAGGCAAGCAGGAACATAATTGACGGGCGGGGACGAAGATAAAACAATGGGAAGTATGGACTAGAGAAATTCGGGCCTGGTCATTGCCCGTCGTAGGATTTGTGGTAGGTTTGCTGAAGGAGCGAAAACAATGGATAAATTTATTGTATCGGCGCGAAAATACAGGCCCCAGGATTTCTCTACAGTGGTGGGCCAGGCGCATATTACGACTACCTTAAAAAATGCGATCCGGAACGGGCAGTTGGCGCATGCCTTTCTGTTTTGCGGACCTCGCGGCGTAGGCAAGACGACCTGTGCGCGAATTCTGGCAAAGACCATCAACTGCGAGAATGTCGGACCCGACGGAGAGGCTTGTAATAAATGCCACTCTTGTGTTTCCTTTAATGATGGGATCTCTTTGAATATCCATGAGTTGGATGCGGCCAGCAACAACTCTGTCGACGACATCCGGACCCTGGTGGAGCAGGTTCGCTTTGCGCCCCAGGCTGGAAAATACAAGGTATATATCATCGATGAGGTGCACATGCTTAGCACCTCTGCGTTCAACGCATTCCTGAAGACGCTGGAGGAGCCGCCTCCTTATGCCATCTTTATCCTGGCGACAACGGAAAAGCATAAGATCCTGCCAACCATCCTCTCCCGATGCCAGATATTCGATTTTAAGCGGATCACCTCGGCCGATACGGTCGATCATCTGCAGGATATCTGTAACAAGGAAGAGATCAAGGCGGAAAAACCTGCCTTACAGGTGATCGCCCAAAAGAGCGAGGGTTGTATGCGGGATGCGTTGAGTATCCTGGATAAGATCGTCAGCTTTACCAATGGAGAACTGACGTATACCAATACGCTGGAGCACCTGAACATCCTGGATGCCGATTACTATTTCCGGATCCTCGATGCGATGCGTGAGCAGAACCTGTCAGATGCGCTGCTGATCTACGATTCTATCAACCGCAAGGGTTTTGAAGGGGATATGGTACTGAATGGCCTATCGGAATTCATTCGGAACCTGCTGGTCTGTAAGGATGAAAAAGTGGCTTCCCTGCTGGAAGTCGTAGAAAGCTTTAAGGACCGTTATATCGACGTTGGAAAAAGCGTCGATACCTTATACCTGATCAGCGCGCTGAATGTGCTGAACGAAGCGGAGCTCAACTTCAAATCCGCCCGTAACAAGCGGCTGCATGTCGAGCTGGCCCTGATCAAACTCTGTTACCTGGCGCAGGCCTTACAGGTTAGTGCGGGGGATGGAAAAAAAAAGGCTGATCAGCTAAGGCCCGTGTCCTTCAGAAATATCCCGGCCATGGTCCCTGTAAAGAGCCAGGACGGGTCAGCAGCTGACGGCGGACGGGCTGCGGCAGCCGCAGAAAAGGCGGCAACAGGCGCCCGTCTTACGATCGACGAAGGCGTACAGTCTCCCCCAGCCGACACAACCTTCCAAACTCCGGTCGGCAGTACTGCAAGCACGGCAACGACGGCTGAGGCTGAAGCAACAGTCGCCGGCACAGCCAGGCCAACAACCGGTCCCGGCACACCCGCCGCAGGATAAGCCAATCCAGGCGCAGGAGGTACAGCTAATGCAGGTGCACCAGCCGGAAAACCCGGCGGAGGCTTGGGTTCCCTGTCCAAGATCAGACAGCAGTTTACCGAGAAGCAGACGGCCGCCGCTAATCAAAGCCGACCGCTGGAGATCGAAGAACTTCATAGAGCCTGGCAGCAATACGCAGACTATCTCAGGGAAAACAAGAATCCGGCGGTTCAAAGTCTTGAGCTGGCAACCCTTCGGATCTTAAATGAGACCAACTTCGAGGTGATCACTGCCAATAACCTGGAACAGAAATTTATTGAGCAGGAAAAACGAAAGCTGAATGATCACCTGCAAAATGCTTTTGCCAATAAGGCCATCTCCTTTGCGATCCTTGTCGAGGAAAGAGAACAGACGACCGAAGAACAGACAGAGCGGCCTCTCAACAAGCGAGAGCAATTCATCCACATCGTGGAGCAATATCCCCTTGTCAAGGAGCTGAAAGACCGCTTGCGGTTGGAGCTGGATTATTGATACGGGGCATAAGCGATTCGGTATCATAAATCGCCGTTAAAAGGTCCCTTGATTTCAGACATATCCCTTATTGGCGGGAATTTTGCCAATGTGCATCTATGAGCGAAAACTCGACACCTACTCCGAAGCGTCAGATTTTTCAAACGAACTCACAAAGCCGTTGGCAGCGAATCAAATGGGGCGGCAGGATCTTACTTTTGTTTCTGATCCTGGGAGGAGTCATTTTTTACATCGCCGTATCCCGTGATTATACGCCAGCCGTTCCGCGGATCAAGGAACAAAGTCAGCTGTACAAAAAAGTGCTGGACACCAATAAGAGTTTTCTTTTCAAGAACAGCCTGATCGAACAATATGGCGGTTTCCGAAAGTATATCAATGAGAAGGTGCCCTATACCGGCGACAGCTACCCGGGCAAATCCCGGAAGGATTCTGAGCGGTTGGCGGCACAGCGGCTAAGAAAGGTCGACACCAATTTCCGCTCCTTTACAAAATTCCCTGCCGGCATCCGGGCTGGCTTCTATGTAGACTGGGATGCGCAGTCCTTTTTATCCCTGCAGCAATACATCGACAAGATGAACATGGTCATCCCGGAATGGATCTTTATCGATCCGACCGCGGATACGGTTTATACCGACATCGATCAGCGGGCTTGGAATGTGATGAAAAAATCCGGGGTCAAGATCCTGCCCATCCTTTCCAACAACTATAAAGAGCTTTTCCGCGGAGACGCGGTCCATCGTATCATTAATGACCCGGCCAAAAAACAGCGCCTGATCAGCGACGTGATCAGGATCCTCGAAAAGAACAATTTTATCGGGGTCAACGTCGACTTTGAGGAGCTGGAAGAAAAAAGCAACGAGAAACTGGTGGATTTTCAGAAGGACCTTTACCAGCAGCTGCATGAACGCCATCTCCTGGTCACCCAGGACGTGATCCCCTTTAACGAAGATTATAACTTCAAAGAGCTTTCCAGGTATAACGACTATATCTTTCTGATGGCCTATGACCAGTATTCCGACGCATCCGGCCCAGGCCCGATCGCGCATCAGAAATGGGTGGAAGGCGCAGTTGACGAGGCCGTGAAGAATATCCCGGAAAGCAAACTCATCCTCTGCATGCCAGCCTATGGGTACGACTGGCGCCTGGGCAAGGAAATGTCTTCCCGGACGGTAAGTTACCAGCAGGCATTATTTACCGCAAAGGATGAGGAAGCCACGATCGACTTTGACAACGACTCCTATAACCTGCACTATGATTATGACGACGACGACAACGTCCGCCACCAGGTACAGTTCTGCGATGCCGCAACAATCTTCAACGAACTGAGGTTCGCAACGGAATATGGGATCGCCGGGACAGCGCTCTGGCGACTGGGGGATGAAGACCCGCGGGTTTGGGCTTTTTATGACCAGGATATGCAGAAGCAGTCGGTGGCACATTTTAACTTTTCGGCCTTCAGCCATGTCGATGCACACAGCGATGCGGATTTCGTCGACTATGAAGGATCAGGCGAAGTGCTGGATATCATAGCCACGCCAACCAACGGTCGGATCACCCCCGAAGTCAATACGGGCGAAATGCTGATCAGCGAGGAGACTTATGATAGCCTGCCCTCACGTTTCGTGGCCAGAAAATATGGATCCAACGATTCGATGAAACTGGTATTGACCTTTGACGACGGCCCGGACCCCAGCTACACGCCCAAGATCCTGGACATCCTGAGCAAGTACCATGTGCCGGCCACTTTCTTCCTCGTAGGCATCAATGCGGAAAACAATATTCCCATCGTCAAAAGAGAATTCAAAGAAGGCCACGAGATCGGCAATCATACGTTTACGCACCCTAATATTGCAAAGGTCAGTACGAAGCGGGCCATCCTGGAAATGGAATCGACCCGGCTGTTGATCGAATGCATCACAGGACATTCGACCATTATGTTCCGGGCGCCTTACAATGCGGATTTCGAACCGGAAAAATGGGAGGAATTGATCCCCGTCGCTATCGCCCGAACCAAGAACTACCTGGATATCGGCGAGTCGATCGACCCCCTTGACTGGGAACCGGGGACACCCGCGGACAGTATCTTCGACAGGGTTATCCGTCGAAAAGACGAGATGACGAAGGCCGGACTCGGCGGAAATATGATCCTGCTTCATGACGCGGGCGGCGAAGACCGTTCGGCAACAATTGCCGCACTGCCGCGCATCATCGAATACTTTCAAAAAAGGGGCTTCCAGTTCACCACCGTGGCAGAGTACCTGGGTAAGACCAAGGACGATGTGATGCCGCCCGTACCAAAAGGCAGCGGCTATTACCTGTTGCAAATCAACTATTGGTTTGCCGAACTCGGCTACTGGAGCGGTCATATCCTGTTCTCGATGTTTATCGTGTTCATGGTGTTGTCGGTCAGCCGGGTGATCTTTATCGCCTTTATCGCGACGAAGGAGCATTTCCGCGAGAAGAAATACGCGCTTCACCCCTATTGGGAGGCTGATGGGAAAGGAGCGCCGCTGGTAAGCATCATTGTGCCGGCTTATAACGAAGAGATCAATGCGGTCGGCAGTCTGCAAAGTCTGCTGGACGGCGACTACCCCAACTTCGAGATCATATTTGTCAACGACGGCAGCCTGGATCAGACCTATGAAAAGGTCAGCACCGCGTTTGCCGGCAATCCAAAAGTAAAGGTCCTTACGAAACCCAACGGAGGAAAGGCTTCTGCCCTGAACTTTGGCATCAGCCAGTCCCAGGCCGAATTTGTCATCTGCATCGACGCCGACACCAAGCTGAAGCAGGATGCCGTATCGCGTCTGATGGAGCACTTCGGCGGCATTCGCGGCGGCAAGAAATCCGGACAGGAGGCAAGTAAGGTGGGGGCCGTTGCCGGGAACGTCAAGGTTGGGAACCAGGTCAATCTGCTTACCCGCTGGCAGGCGATCGAATACGTCAGCAGTCAGAATTTCGACCGGAAAGCCTTTTCCTATCTCAACGCCATCACCGTTGTACCGGGAGCCATCGGGGCTTTCCGTAAGAATGCGATCGAAGAAGCCGGCGGTTTCACCCATGATACACTGGCAGAGGACTGCGATCTGACCATGCGCATACTACGCCGCGGATATGTCATCGAAAACGACAACCGGGCCATCGCTATGACCGAAGCCCCGGAAACCCTCAAACAATTCTTCAAACAACGGTTCCGCTGGAGCTATGGCGTCATGCAGACCTTCTGGAAGAACCGGGATACGTTGATGAACTGGAAATACCGCTGGCTGGGCTGGGCGGCAATGCCAAACATTCTAATATTTCAATATATCATACCCTTTGTCATTCCTCTGGCCGACTTCTTTATGATCGTCGGATTGCTGACGGGAAATGCCTCCAAGATCCTGGGCTACTACCTGGTCTTTATGCTGGTGGATCTGGCAGTGGCAGTACTGGCATTCAGCATGGAACGGGAGAAGCTCTCAAAACTCATCTGGCTGATCCCCCAGCGGCTGATCTGGCGCTGGCTGACCTGGCTGGTATTATTCAGAGCTGTACGCAGAGCATTGAAAGGAGAGCTGCAGCATTGGGGGGTTTTGAAGCGGACAGGGAATGTAAAAGTGACCTGAGCGGCGGGTAATTCCTCAATTTGTATTAATTTCACGGCTCGATTTCAAATTCTTCTATTCTAAATAAGAAATGCGTTATGGCTGAAGTTATTTTGATGCCCCGGTTGAGTGACACGATGACGGAAGGTGTTATTGCTGCATGGCATAAAAAGATAGGCGATCCTGTTAAGAAAGGCGAACTCCTGGCTGAAGTAGAGACGGATAAGGCGACGATGGACCTGGAAAGCTATAAGGACGGCACTTTATTATATGTAGGCACCGAAAAAGGGGGCAAGATCCAGGTAAATGACTTATTGGCTATCATCGGCGCTCCCGGAGAAGACGTTTCTTCGCTGGTAAAAGGCGGCGGCGCTGCTGCAGCAGCGCCAGCAGCTTCAGCCCCCGCACAACAAGCCCCGGCACAAGCTCCCGCTTCCGCCCCTGCAGCCGGCGGCGGTCTGGATCTGAGCAAACAGGAAGAAGTGATCCTGATGCCCCGTCTGAGCGATACCATGACCGAAGGCGTTATCGCCGACTGGCATAAGAAGGTTGGCGATACGGTAAAGAAAGGAGAGGTTCTGGCAGACATCGAAACCGACAAGGCTACAATGGAGCTGGAAAGCTATAAAGAAGGCAAACTGTTATACATCGGCGCACAGAAAGGTGAAAAGATCGCAGTCAATGAACTGTTGGCGGTGATCGGCGATGAAAAGAAGGTCGACCTGGAAAAGATCGTCGCTTCCGCCAGGAACAAAGGTGTTGCCGGACCGGTAACGGCAGCTCAACCACAGGAAGCTCCTGCAGCAACAGCCGCGGCAACCGCAGCGGAACCGGCGCACTCCGGTCTTTCCGTAAGCGCAGACGGCCGCATCAAGGCTTCTCCGCTGGCCAGAAAGCTGGCCGCAGAAAAGGGTATCGACATCGCCCAGGTTCCGGGCAGCGGCGACAATGGCCGTATCGTAAAGAAAGACGTCGACGGTTTTGTTCCCGGTAAGGCAGCAGCCACGACGACAAGCCAACCCGCAGCCAGCGGCAATAAGGTTTCTGCACCGGCCGTTACCGGACAGGTCAGCTATGACGAGGTTCCTGTTTCCCAGATGCGCAAGGTTATCGCCAAACGCCTGGCTGAAAGCAAATTTACCGCCCCGCATTTCTACATCACCATGTCGATCGATATGGATAAGGCAATTGAAAGCCGGACCAAGATCAACGAAGTTTCCCCTGTCAAAATATCCTTTAACGATTTTGTGGTCAAAGCCGTTTCTCTGGCGCTGAAACAGCATCCTGCTATCAATAGCAGCTGGCTCGGCGACAAGATCCGTATCAACCACCACGTTAACATCGGCATCGCGGTTGCCATCGAAGACGGCCTGCTGGTTCCTGTTGTTCGTTTCGCCGATACAAAGAGCCTGTCCCAGATCTCCGCAGAAGTAAAAGACTTTGCACAAAGAGCAAAAGCCAAGAAACTACAGCCTTCTGATTGGGAAGGAAGCACCTTTACCATCTCGAATATGGGTATGTTCGGCGTGGATGAATTCACCGCCATCATCAATCCGCCGGATGCCTGTATCCTTGCAGTCAGCGCGATACAGCAGGTTCCTGTCGTAAAGAACGGAGCGGTTGTACCCGGAAATGTGATGAAGCTGACGCTGAGCTGCGACCACCGCGTGGTAGACGGTGCGACTGGTTCCGCTTTCCTTTTGACGGTAAAGAGTCTGTTGGAAGAGCCGCTGCGAATGATGATCTAGGTCAGTTTGCAAAAAATAGTTAAAAAGGGGTGTGAATTCGAATTCATGCCCCTTTCCACTTATATAGACGTCTATAACCGCATACAAGGGTTATCTCTTATCCTGCACAAGTTTTTTTCTCTTCCTATGGGCTAATTCGTGGACTACAGTATTTTTAAGCGAACGTTTTAATCAATTTAACAAACCACGGTTAAGGCTTGCTGACGTAGTAATAAAACCTATTACAGTTTATGAAGCAGTATCTTAACCTTCTCCTACGCCTCGATCAATTTATCAGAACAAGAGGCACCGGTTCGCCGCCCGAATTTGCCCGCAAGATGGGTATTTCCGAACGTAGCCTGTATGAATATCTCAAGGTGTTAAAGGAATTGGGCGCGCCCATTCGCTTTTCCCGGCAGGATCATTCCTACTACTACGAAAAGGACGGACAGTTCCACATCAGCTTTCTATAGAAAGAACAAAACAAAAAAAAGAGCTGCCCATAGAAATGGGCAGCTCCATAACCTTATCCTATTCAGCCCTCCCGTAGAAACGGGCTGACTGTCTCGAAAACTGTGTCCTAAATCTTTACCAATAAACTCTATATTGGGAAGCCCGACGGGCTATTTAGTCGGATGGGATATGTCTAAATTCAGCGGGCTTGAGTCACCCTTCTATCCGGCCAGCGGTCGTCTTTCCTTTTAAGAACCTTAACCAGGAAAGACATTGTATTGGTTATTCTCGAAACTGACCTGCCTTTTTTTGTTTGTCAACCGCTGACAGAACAAAGATAAGACAATTTTCGATGCGGCCTAATAAATCCACAAATATTTTTAAGAACGCCCTCTTCTTTTTTTTGACCTTCTCTTTCCAATTGATTCTCACCTTCTTGCATCTTAAAAGCAGCAAAATTGGGTATTTTGGCGAGATTACCTAACTTTGCGTCTGTTATAATATACTTCCTTCTAATCACTTTCGTGACAACCTTCTGTTTATAACGCCCGAAGGATATTGCTGAGTAGATGGGCTTTTTTCAATTTAAATAGTAACATTTTGTCATTTCAACATCTCAATCTAATTGAGCCTTTGTTAAAAGCATTGGACAATGAGGGTTATACTACCCCTACGCCAATCCAGCAGCAGGCCATACCTCACCTGCTTAACCGTCAGGATCTCCTGGGTTGTGCGCAAACCGGCACCGGTAAGACGGCAGCTTTTTCTCTTCCAATTCTTCAATTGATGTGCGAGGATATGGCCGGCATCAAAGAACATACGATTTCGGCAGCCGTACGCCCGATCAGCGCTCTTATTCTCACGCCAACGCGTGAACTGGCCATACAGATCGGCGATAGTATTGCAGCTTATGGCCGCCATACAGGGATCAGACACCTGGTCATCTTTGGCGGAGTACCCCAGCACGCACAAGTACAGGCCTTGCAAAAAGGTACAGACATCCTGATTGCAACACCGGGAAGATTACTCGACCTGATGGACCAGCGTTTTATCAGCCTGAAAGATATCCGGTATTTTGTACTGGATGAGGCGGACAGAATGCTGGATATGGGCTTTATCCACGACGTTCGCAAGGTGCTGACTAAGCTTCCTCCCAAACGTCAGTCCTTGTTCTTCTCCGCGACGATGCCGCCGGAGATACAGAAGCTGGCGGATACCATCCTTGTCAATCCTGCCAAGGTTGAAGTAACACCGGTTTCTTCAACAGCCGAGACGATCCAGCAATCGATCTATTTTGTCGAGAAGAAAGACAAACGATCCTTGTTGCTGCACATCCTGAAGAGCAGTTCTATTCCAACTGCACTGGTTTTTACACGCACCAAACACGGCGCCGATAAGGTAGCCCAGGGTTTAACGCGGGCGGGTATCCGCGCAGAAGCGATCCATGGAAATAAATCGCAGAACGCAAGACAACGGGCCTTACATAATTTCAAGAACCGGCAGACCAGGATCCTGGTTGCGACCGATATTGCAGCCCGTGGGATCGATATCGACGAGCTTACGCACGTGATCAATTTTGAATTGCCAAACGTACCAGAAACGTATGTTCACCGTATCGGAAGAACCGGCAGAGCAGGCGCCAATGGGACCGCGCTTTCTTTCTGCGATGCAGAAGAAAAGGAATACCTGCGGGATATTCAGAAGCTGATCGCCAGACAAATACCTGTTGTCGAAGATCATCCGCATGCCATGCACGGAGGCTCCCTGAACACCGCAGTTCCGGCAGCAGGCTCCGGACCGTCTGATCCTTCTGGTAATAACAGACGGAATGATGGCCGCAGTAACCCGCGCAGAGAAGGTGGAAACCAACAAGGCCGCAGCAACAATCCGGGTCGTAACGGTGGACAGCAGCAGGGACGTAACAATGCGTCTCAGCCGGGACGCGGCGGCAGCCAGCAACAACGTCGCGACGGCAATCAGAACAACAACAGTCGCAGCGCAGACCCCGCACGCAAGCATGCCCCCGTACAACCTCTGCAAAACGAGCAGCCGATCATAGCCGGGGATCAGGACGACTTTATCGAAAAGCGTATAGCTGAACAGCAGCAGCGTAAAACCGTTGAGCAAAATCAGCAGCAGCGTCCCCCGAAACAGGAAAACCAACAAGACGTAGAGCAGCCAGCCAGGGAAAAACGCCCGGAGCAACAGCTCAGTCCTGAAAAGCGGGAAAAACAAGGCGCTCTCCATGGCGGCGAAAAACGTCCCGAACAACGGAAAGTAAAGCCGAACCCGGGACAGATGCCTTCGCCGGCCTTTAAGAAAGACGTTAAGGCCTCCACCGACGACGATTTTCCTTTCCAGGTAAATCAGAGCGCCGGCGACGAGCGCTGGTAAGCCACGGCTTGCCCGATCGTACCGTCCCAGCGCAATGCAACTGCTGGTAAAGCAGATCAAATGGGCAATTTTGCCTAATTTAGACGACATGAAAACATTTTTTTTCATACTCGTCATGAGCATAGGGCTTGGATGGACAACGGTTCCCTTCTCTCCTTCCGGAGAGACAGGCATAGCCTCCTGGTTTTCAAGAACGGAATACGAGCGTTTCTTTCCGCATCATAACGCACTATATAGCTACGATGCCTTTGTAAAGGCTGCCGCCAGCTTCCCTTTATTTGCCGGAGAAGGTTCTCCGGAAGTACGTAGACGGGAGCTGGCGGCTTTTTTTGCCCATGCCGCACACGAGACGACAAACGGCGGCCCCGGCTCTCCGGGCGGAGAATTTGCATGGGGACTTTTTTATACGGAAGAGCAGGGCTGTAGCGGTGGAAAATGCGCGGTATACAATACAGGAGGTACCAGCATTTATAAACCGGCCCCTGGCAAAAATTACTATGGCCGCGGACCACTTCAATTGAGCTATGCCTATAATTATGGATTGGCTGGCGCCGAACTGGGCCTTCCCTTGCTGGAAAAGCCCGAACTGGTCAGTCACGATGGCGTAGCATCCTTCCGATCCGCTCTCTGGTTTTGGATGCGTACACAGACACCAAAGCCTTCCTGCCACGACGTGATCTGCGGTAAATGGCAGCCTTCGGCAGACGATCTTCGCCAGGGCCGTAAACCAGGCTTTGGTATGACCATCAATATTATAAATGGCGGTATAGAGTGTAAGGGACAGTCGGCCGGGATCAAGGCAAACCGAGCCGATCGGATCGGGTTTTACAAGCGATTCGCCGGCTTCTTGCACGTCCCTGTCGAAAACGATTGTGATTGCGCGGAAATGGCCCCTTATAGCAATTAGCGAGATCATCCTATTATTGCATTATGAATCGTACGAACCGAAGTATTTCCCGCATCTGGCAAACGCATTCTCTTTCAATCGTTTTAATTGGTTATGCACTGATCTCCGTGATCGCCGCCATACAGGGGCTGTCAGCCGGCCCCAAGATCTATGTCCCCGGCGGCCGGCCTTATATCGACTATAACAACTACCGTATCTTCAAATTCTCTTTTTATCACCTGGTTCAGGGAAGGGATATCTACCAGTTATTTCCCGATGATCATTGGGATCTGTATAAATACAGCCCGGCCTTTGCACTCTGTTTCGGGCTCCTGTCCTGGATGCCGGACGTGATAGGATTGGTACTCTGGAACCTGATCAATTCTCTCTGTCTTTTCTGGGGGATCAAACTCCTCCCCGGGATCAGCGACATCAAAAAGAGCTGGCTGCTGCTCTTCTGCCTGCTGGAAATGCTGCTGTCGATCCAGAACACGCAAAGCAATGGATTGATGGCCGGGTTGATCGTATTAGCTTTCGCCCTTGCCGAAAAACAAAAGTATGCTTTGTCAACCCTTTGCGTTGTCTTCTCGTTCTATATAAAGCTCTACGGAGCCATCGCTTTCCTGCTGTATCTTTTCTATCCCGGCAAAGGAAAGATCGCAGGCTGGTCCATCTTTTGGATGGTCTTCTTTGCGCTGGTGCCGTTGATCGTCGTTTCGCCGCATCAGCTTGGCTTCTTGTACCAGAGCTGGGGACACTTACTGGCCGACGACCAGTCAGCATCGATCGGACTTTCTGTAATGGGTCTTATGGAAAGCTGGTGGCAGTCAACGAGCTCTAAGAACGTCGTCACACTGGCAGGCCTTATCCTGTTGCTGATCCCGTCGATCCGTGTTTCGCAATATAAAGATCTGTCATGGCGGCTGCTTTATCTGGCCTCTGTGCTGATCTGGATGGTGATCTTTAATCACAAGGCAGAATCACCGACCTTTATCATCGTGATGAGCGGCATCGGAATCTGGTATTTTTCACAGCAACCCACTACGACAAATATCATTCTGCTGATCCTATCCTTTTTGCTGATTACGATGTCGGTATCGGACCTTGTGCCTTCGGGCGTACGAAATGGATTTATCCGCCCCTATGGCATCAAAGCCGTAATGGGCATTGTGATCTGGGCAAAAGTGTGGTATGAACAGTTGTTCCGAAAACAAGCAGCTCCCGCAATATGAAAAAAGGGTCTTCATCGACGATGCAATTGCTAAGACTACCTTTTTCTTTCTTCCTGGCGCCAGTGTATTGGTTTGCGCTAAGCCAGGTAGTAGAAAGGGACTGGGGCAGGTCATTGCTGATCTTTTTTATTCTCCATCTGCTGGTCTATCCCGCCAGCAATGGCTACAACAGCTATATGGATCGGGATACGACGCCTATCGGCGGCTTGGAGCATCCCCAGCAGCCTACGCGGCAGCTTTTCCAGGTCACTTTATGGATGGATATAGCGGCGCTGGCGTTTGGCTTCCTGCTGGGTCTCTATTTCGTAACAGGTCTGGTCATCTATATTCTGGCTTCCCGCGCTTATAGTTACCGGGGTATCCGGTTGAAAAAATACCCTTTCCTTGGATGGCTGACAGTCATCAGCTGCCAGGGAGCGCTTATCTTCTTTCTTGTCTACCAGGGCGCTCATCCTGCCGCACAGACAGCCGCCAGCCTCCAGGTACCCGTGGAAGCCATGATCGCCTGCAGCTTATTATTGGGCGGCTTTTATCCGTTAACCCAGGTCTATCAGCATGCGGCGGACCGGCAGGATGGCGTGCGAACGATGAGCATGCTGCTTGGATACAGGGGCACCTTTTTATTTGCCGGTTTGTTTTACCTGGCAGCCTTTCTTTTGCTAGGTCACTATTTCTTCTTGAACTATCTGGGGACGAAAGAATTTATCGCGCTGGCAACCTGTATGAGTCCCGTTGCCGTTGTATTTGTGATTTGGGCGGTAAAAGTCTGGAACAACCCGGAGCAGGCAAATTACAGAAATACGATGCGGATGAACCTGCTCGCATCAGCCTGTACCAATGCCGGTTTTATCGCCGTTCTGATCATGAGCTAAGCCGGTTAGCCTCCGTATAATAAGCGGCATTTCGGGTGATGCACAAGCATCACCCGAAGATTTACGCCTTCAGACTTTCGGATGGTCCCGGTTTTGCGGAAAAGTCTTTATAACAAAACGATCCCTTTGTGAGCAAGATCATTTCAATCGGTACTGCAGTCCCGGCTTATCGGCATCAGCAATCGGCTATCCTCCCCTTTATGCAGCGTATTTATGCGGCAGGCAGCAATGTAAACAGGAAATTGAAGCATCTTTACGAACAAAGCGGAATCCATACGCGGTATTCGGTCATTCCTGATTATACTTCAGCTATCGGAGAGTGGCGGTTCTATCCCCCCACAGAAAATCTTTGCCCCTTCCCCTCCCTGGAGCAGCGGATGCATTGGTACCATCAACATGCTGCGCCGTTGTCCCAGACCGCGATCGAACGCTGCCTGGATGGGTTAGAGTACGCTTCCTCCATCACGCATCTGATCACTGTCAGCTGCACCGGGATGAGCGCCCCGGGTCTCGATCTGGAATTGGTCGGAAAATTGGGATTGTCGCCATCCGTATTCCGCACTTCTGTCAATTTTATGGGTTGTTATGCCGCCATCCATGGGCTGAAACTGGCAGACGCATTGGTGCGTTCCAGCACTAACGCACGTGTGCTCGTTGTCTGCACGGAATTGTGCACGCTTCATTTTCAGCAGGAGCCAACGCGGGATAATATGTTGTCCAGCCTTTTGTTTGCAGATGGTTCTGCCGCGGTGTTGGTCGTTCCAGCCGACGATCCCCGGAAAGGGCTGAAATTAACAGGGTTCTATTCCCTGGTCGATGCAAAAGGAAAAGACGACATGACCTGGAATCTCTCGGCCGAAGGTTTTCGGATGACACTCTCGGGGTATGTTCCAGACCTGATAAAAAGTGACTTTGCAAGCCTGGTCGGAGAAGCCCTTTCTCAAAAGGGCACAGCGCCGGAAAAGGTGACGCACTGGTGCATACATCCGGGCGGAAGAAAGATCCTGGACAGCATTCAGAAAAGCATGGACCTTCCGGAGGACGCACTGAATGCCTGTTACGAGATCCTGGGACAGTATGGCAATATGTCCTCGCCCAGTTTGTTATTTATTTTACAAAGAATTTGGCAATCGATGGACGATAGCCGCTCTAATTGTATATTCGGAGCAGCTTTTGGTCCGGGGTTGACGATGGAAACCTTTATTGCAGAACCCGTTGGAATATAGCAATATGGCCCATGATTTTTCGGTACGAAGCGGCAGAAAAGAGTTGCTCGATCTCCCGCATATCCCTTTTGCCGATATCCGACGCAATATGTCGGAATTGGAAGTGATCAATTCGACGCTGGGCGGCCATGCGATAAGTATCCGGGGATTCAGGATGCTGGCGGGCAATCGGAAGAAGATACGCATAACAGAGATTGGGTGCGGAGGCGGAGATAATCTGAAGGCATTGATGCGATATAGTCGTAGGCTTGGGATCGAGGCCAGCGTAACGGGGATCGACAGCAATGCTGAATGCATACGGGCAGCCCGGGAAGGATGGAAAGAAGGAGACGCCCGGTGGATCCACGCCGATTACAGGAAGGCAGAACTGGAGGAGCAGCCGGATATCTTGTTCTCATCCTTGTTCTGCCATCATTTTACCGACGAGGAGCTGGTCGATATGCTGCATTGGATGGATGCCCATTCGGGTTTGGGTTGGTTTATCAACGACCTTCACCGGCATCCGATGGCTTATCACTCCATCCGGCTGCTCACACGGTGCTTCTCCCGCAGTTACCTCGTAAAGCACGATGCACCGCTGTCAGTCCTGCGGGGGTTTCAGCGGCAGGAATGGCTGCGATTGCTCGGCCAGGCAGGGCTGGAAGACTATATGCTGCGTTGGCAGTGGGCATTCAGGTGGCTGCTGGTGCGAAAAAAACAGGAAGGAACAACTGATCAATATGTTTGATGTCACCATCACAGGCGGCGGACTTGCGGGTCTGGCTCTTTCTATCCAGTTAGCACGCGCAGGTTATAACGTTGCCCTTTTTGAGAAAGACACCTATCCTCATCACAAGGTTTGCGGGGAATATATCAGTCTGGAAAGCTGGAACTTTCTGGAGGAACTGGGCCTACCCCTTAGCGACTGGAATCTTCCTATCATCAAAAAACTGCTGTTGACAACGGTCGCCGGTCAGACGATCGAACAGGAGCTGCCTTTAGGGGGCTTTGGGATCAGCCGTTACAAAATAGACGCAGCGCTGGCCGATATCGCTAAGGCGGCAGGGGTTCAACTATACGTAGGCGTGAAAGTGACCGATATCGCTTTTGACAGGGATCATTTCAGGATCGAGACAACCGCCGGCGTTTTTGAGTCAAGAGTAGCCTGTGCAGCCTATGGCCGGAGAAGCAACCTGGACATCAAATGGAAACGCGATTTTATCCGCAGGAGAGGCCCAAGGCTGAATAATTATGTGGGAGTAAAATACCATGTTCAAGGTCCTTTTCCTGCCGACCTGATCGGTCTGCATCTCTTTGACAACGGCTATTGTGGTATCTCCCGGGTCGAGGACAACAACTGTTGTCTTTGCTATATGACCAGGGCAAAAAATCTACAGCTTAGCGGGAACTCCCTGCAAAAAATGGAAAAAGACATCCTAAGCCAAAACCCTTACCTCAAGGAAATATTTTCCAACGCTGATTTTCTTTTCGAACAACCGCTTACGATCTCCCAGATCAGTTTTGAACCAAGGGGCCAGGTGGAAGAGCATCTTTTGTTCATCGGCGACGCGGCTGGGATGATCCCTCCCCTGTCAGGCAACGGAATGAGCATGGCACTCCACGGCAGTAAGATCGCCTTTGGATGTATCGACGCTTATTTAAACGGTCAGATCGCCCGGTATGAAATGGAACAGGAATATACCGACCGATGGCGCAGACAGATGAACCGACGGCTTTTGGCAGGCCGATTCTTCCAACGGTGGTTCGCCGGCAAGCGCCGAACGAATCTTTTGCTATATTCGTTGAAGCCTTTCCCGAAATTGGTTTCATTTTTGATTAGTCAGACGCATGGTCAGCCTTTTTAAAGGCCCCCGTGCCCTATATCCCACCGAAAAGCCCACCTGATCCTTAACGGTTGCTATTCCATTTGCAAAGAACAAACTAAAGCGGATGAAAAGAGCCTATCTGGGCATTTTAGCGGGTATAATCGGTTGGTTTAGCGTTCAGGCGCAGGATTATCACGCCATTGAAGGATCGCCATACGCCGGTTCTCTGGGTGTTGCAAACAATCCGGCCTCGATCCTCAGTACGCCTTACCCCTGGGATCTTACTATATTTTCCACACAGCTGACGACAACGTCCAATGCACTCTATCTCAGCGACCTGTCTTATCTGGGAGGGGGCGGCAATACGGATGTGCACGGCACAGCCGGCAATTTCAAACGGTATGCAGCCATCAATTATAATATTCATTTATTAAATGCGCGGATCGGCCTTGGCCGCAAACAAGCCATTTCCTTTGGCGCCAATCTCCGAACCTATGGACAGGTTCGTACCGGCAAGGTCAATTACAACGATTCGATGGTGGATATGAATCAATTCTTTAACCAGAATCCGAATACGACCTACCAGGCCTGGATGGCCACGAGCAGCTGGCTGGAGCTATATGGAACGTATAGCCGAACGGTATGGGATGGGCCTTCCAGCCGCCTCAACGTCGGCGCGACATTAAAACTCATGAGGGGAATCTCCGGCGCCTTTCTCCAACTGTCGAAAGGATCGGTCACGCGGCACGTGGCGGATACGCTGACCTATTATACGATGAACGCGGGAAGCGCCCGTTATGGATATTCCTCGAACTACGACTACTGGCATGCCGATAATAGCACGACATCCAATATCAACGATTTCCTCGGTCATACCCGCCCAGGAGCCGCAATGGACTTTGGCGTCGAATACCTTATCCGGGAACAGACCGTACCCATCTTCGGCGAGCCCGACGACTATTTCGACTACAAATGGAAATTTGACATCAGTCTGCTGGACGTCGGTTTCAATACGTATGCGTATGGCTCGCAAAGCCGCGCCGCCAGCAACCCAAAGAACACGGTATCGGATTATGATCTGAATCAGAAGTTCAACAATACGGCAAACCTGGCTGGTTTCAACGACAGCCTTGCCACCATCGTCAACTCGATCAGCCGGTTGAGCGGCACATTCAAAGTGTGGAATCCTGCACGCCTGGTTGTAAACGTCGACAAACCACTCGAAAATCATTTTGCCGTCAACGCCAACCTCTCGCTTAACCTCGGACACAACAACTACACCTCCAAAACTTATTTTACGGATGCCATTACGCTGGCTACGATTACACCTCGTTGGGAAACAAGGAAATGGGGCGCCTACCTGCCGATAGAAGTGACGCAGGACGGAAAGGTCTGGATCGGCGGCGCCGTCAAGGCCGGACCAGTGTTGCTTGGAATCCACAACTGGGCAACGGTTTTCTCCAAAAACAAGATCCTGAACGGCGGCTTTTATCTCGCCATCACCATTCGCAGCAAAAAAGACTACGAACTCAAGGAAGACAAAATGTACACCTGCCCCAAACTTTAAATAACCGGCAAATCGATTCTCTTACGCATAAACCCAACCCATAACCGATTATGAGATCACAACTCATTTCCATTATCCATCCAAAATAAACTTTCAAATAATTCTGAAAATTCAGAAAAAGAACCGACCTTTGGTTATGCAATTAGCGGAAGCAAAGGCGCAATTTATCGCCAACTGGGGAAGATTTGGCACCAACTGGGGGATTAACCGGACGATGGCGCAGATCCATGCTCTGCTGCTGGTAAGCGCCGATCCACTGAGCGCAGAGGATGTCATGGAACAGCTGAGCATCAGCCGCGGCAACGCCAATATGAATATCCGCGAGCTGATCGACTGGGGACTGGTTCAGAAAGTGCTGTTTGCCGGCGAACGAAAGGAATTCTTTACCGCAGAAAAAGATATCTGGAAGGTAGCCCGGCAGATCATTAAGGAAAGAAAAAAGCGGGAACTGGACCTGATGCTGCCCGTACTCGATGAGCTGAGCCACGTAGAAGGCGACAAGAAAGACAAGAATGTAAAGACCTTTACGGATACGATACAGAATATCCGGAAGTTCAGTTCACAGGCCGACAAGGTGCTGGATACGATGATCAAGGCAGATGAACACTGGTTTATCGGGAACCTCGTGAAAATGTTCAGCGGGAAAAAGGATTGAAAGATAGTCGTGATGACCGAGCCGTGTAAAAACGGCTTTTATTTGAATTCAATAATTCAATATTTTCTGAAAGTTCAAAACTGTCAATTTTAATAATCAGAAAAAGATCGTTCACCAAATCTCAACTATATGCGACTCTTATCTTCCGTCAGCATGCGGCAGCGCTTCGCGGGGGCAATGCCCCTACCGGGAAAGCGGTGTTGCTGGAGTTAACAGCCATCGCGGGGTTTGTCATCGGGGCTTTTGGACTGCACATCTCTTTTCTGGAATACCATATACTGGCGATGGCAACCGGCGAATTGTTCACGGCATTTTTTGCAGTCTGGACGGTACATCATGATTGCGATGAAGAGGTATTTGCCAGAACGATAAGCCAGCGTTGGAAAAATAAATTGACCTATAATATGTTTTATCATCTCGAACATCATCTATACCCCGGCGTACCGACGATCAAATTGCCGGAGCTGTCCCAGCGGATCAGGACGGCAATCCCTGATCTGAAGGCCAAAGAAGTATTTTAACAAAAACCTCAAACGGAATGAGACTGTTCAAATATTTAGGAATCGCCGCCGGAATTGCGGTTGCCTATGCCCTTATCGTACACGCACTTTTCAACGACCATAGGCTTGGGGACCTGCTGGGCGTTATGACGATCGGCTTTATTTTCCTGGTCCCATTTGCGATGGGATATCTGGCCGTCTGGTTTCTGCCGGCAGAACTGGCCAGGCGTTATGAGGTCCGGATCTTTGTTCCCTGGGTTCCCATCGTTTTCTTTTTCGGACTGACGCTGAGTTTCGGCATCGAAGGCTGGGCCTGCTGGCTGATGATCCTCCCTTTATTCCTGATAGCGGCCAGTATCGGCGGTATTCTTGCGGGATGGGACAACAGCAGGAAAGGAAAGAATCAGCAATTAAAGCTTTCTCTGACCCTACTCCTGCCTTTTATCGTCACGATCGTGGAAAAGCAATTCCACTTCACCCCTGCCCGCTACGAAGCCTATACCTCTGCAGAAATTCACTCCAGACCGGGGAAGATCTGGAGTAATGTGATCCGGGTACGGGAGATCCCCGAAAAGGATGACCACGGATGGTTGACACGGGATCTGGGTCTTCCCAGACCGATAAAGGCGGAGCTGGACTATGCAGGCGTCGGCGGAAGCCGACTGGCCACTTTCAGCAAAGGACTGGTCTTCCGGGAAGTCGTCGAGGCCTATGAGGATGAGAAAATGATGTTCTTCACCATAACAGCCAATCCCCATGATATCCCCTCGACGACGATGGACAAACACATCGTTATCGGAGGCGATTACTTCAATGTCGAAGATGGAACCTATGTCCTTGAGCAGACGGGACAGGACACCTACCGCCTGCATTTATACAGCCATTTCACACTTTCAACGGATTTTAATTTCTATGCCGGATGGTGGGCCGAATGGATCATGAAGGATATTCAGAATAATATTTTACAGGTAATTCAAACAAGATGTGAGCAGAATTTGTAATTTAACCAGGAGAAGTGAGTTATGGCAAGTAAAAAAACATTAGTGCTGGGTGCCTCCGACAATCCCGTCAGATACAGTTATCTGGCCCTTAACCGGCTTACTCGGAGCGGTCATCCTGTCGTCGCCATTGGCAGAAAGAAGGCGACGGTCGGCCCCGTGTCGATCTCTACCGACAAACAACCAATAGCCGATATCGATACGGTAACGCTTTATCTCAATCCTGCACATCAAAAGGAATATTACGACTATATTCTTTCCTTACATCCAAAACGGATCATCTTTAATCCCGGTACAGAAAACCCTGAGCTGGAGAAGCTGGCACAGGCCAATGGCATTCAGCCCATGAGAGCCTGTACACTGGTGATGCTCGGCACGGGACAATACTGAAACACCAGACCTGTAATCCTCCTGCCAATATCAGTAGTTCAACCAAAGTATCGACAATACTTACTGAATTAATAATACATTAATGCATATCCTATTTTGATAATAGAAGGTTTTTCTTTAAATTGGGAAAATCCTTTACAATATGCTATGGCGTAAATTTAATGGTGATCTTATCGATCTTCCCATCATTGATGCCGTTGAAAATGCAATCCGCCGTGAAAGCGAAAAGGGCTATCGGCTGAAAGTCTGCATCGGCACCGACTCACAGGTAAAAGGTTTGGAAACGGAATTTGCTACGGTCATTGTTTTTCTGCGCGAAGGACATGGAGGTTTCATGTTTATTCACAACGAAAAGACCAGACATCAGTACACGATCAAAGAGCGTATGCTGGTGGAAGTAGCAAAGAGCATCGAGATTGCGTATGAGTTGTGCAATCTTTTCAGCAAGTATAATGTCGATATGGAAGTGCATGCCGACATCAATACGAATCCGCATTTCAAAAGCAATGATGCCCTGAAGGAAGCGATGGGTTATATACTCGGTATGGGCTTCGCCTTCAAGGCTAAACCAGAAGCGTTCGCCAGCAGCAGCTGCGCGAATAAAGTAGTGAACTAGACAGCCAGGCTGTAACCCCCACAGGTACAGATCCTTTCGCTGACGCGGCGTCGCTGCGTTTCACACCACCCTTGTCTGATCGTGAGTATATCACGATCAAAGGAATTGTCTCCCCTATTTTTTACCGTTGTTTTCCTTCATCTCGTTAAAAAACTCAGTGTTCGTCTCGTCGATCAGCTTGAGGATCTTATCGCGTCCCATCTTTTTAACGGCGCTCGTAACAAAACTCTGCGGCAGGAACTGCCAGGTAACACGCATCTTATCGAGAAAGGCTCTTACGTTAGCAGCAACGACCCGCTGGTTTTCTTTATCGGACTTTGTAAACACGATACAAAAAGGGATCTCCCACTCACCCAGCTTATTGACAAATTCAAGATCTATCTTTTGGGGTTCATGCCGGCTGTCGATCAGCACAAAAACATTGACCAGGTTTTCTCTTTTCCGCAGATAGTCTTCGATCATCTTCTCCCATTTCTTACGCTGGCTCTGGGAAACTTTCGCAAAACCATAACCGGGTAAGTCGACGATATACCACTGATCGTTGATATTGAAATGGTTGATCAGCTGTGTCTTCCCCGGTGTGCCCGAGGTCTTCGCCAGCTTATCGCTGCCGCAGAGCATATTGATCAGCGAAGACTTGCCGACATTACTACGACCGATAAAAGCGTATTCGGGACGATCGGGCGCCGGACACTTGGTATAATCCGGGCTGCTGACAACATAAACGGCGGATGTAATGACCA
This sequence comes from Chitinophagales bacterium, assembly GCA_015654595.1. GTDB lineage: Bacteria > Bacteroidota > Bacteroidia > Chitinophagales > Chitinophagaceae > Puia. The sequence goes on from JAATGQ010000142.1 coordinate 58,884, forward strand.
TAACAGAAGAAATAAGATCGCAAGATACAAATACTTTCCCGGGGGAAGCTTTTTAACCGGACTGGCTTACCTTTGCCGCGATATGGCCAACTATTCGCACGATAAGATCGTTCCCTTCAAGGATTCTGAACTGGGTAAGAAACAGCAGATAGCTGATATGTTCGATAAAATAGCGTTCAGGTATGACTTCCTGAACCGCTTTTTGTCCGGAGGGATCGACATTTATTGGCGGCGCAGGGCCATCCGGGAACTCCGGTCGCTCACGGCTGGCGCAGCTAAAAGCGAAACCTCCCGTACCGCAAGTCAGGGATTGCGGGTACTCGACGTGGCGACAGGCACGGCGGATATGGCTATCATGGAATCCCGTCACATCCCCGGCTCGCATATCACCGGTATCGATATCTCCAATGGAATGCTCGAAATTGGCCGTCAGAAACTGGCCAAACAGGGACTGCAAGAGCGGATCCACCTCCAAACCGGGGACAGCGAAGCCCTGCAATTTCCCAACGATCAGTTCGACGCCGTGACAGTAGCCTTTGGCGTCCGGAATTTCGAAAACCTGGAAAAAGGACTGCGCGAAATGCTGCGGGTGCTCAGACCGGGCGGCCGGCTGGTGGTGCTGGAATTTTCGCAGCCCAAAACACCCGGCATCCGGCAGATCTATGATCTTTATCTGAAACTGGTTGCTCCCAATGTTGGAAAAATGGTTTCCAGCAACAGGGAAGCCTATCAATATCTTAATGATTCTGTAAAAGCCTTTCCGGAAGGTGAAAATTTTGTCCGGATCCTTGACAGCTGTGGCTATACCAATACCCGGCTACACCGCCTCAGTCTGGGTATCTGTTCTTTATATATTGGGGAAAAAGCGCTTTAACCAGGTCCACAATTTTTTACTTTTTTATCCGTTATCCCTTGACCCCCAACAAAAGCCTATCCCGATCGCATCACCCCCAACTATGGCATAATTTTTACGCAGGAATCGTAATTTATTGATCTTAATCTGTTTATGAAACTACTTCGGTTTAACCATCAGAGGAGTATTCTCGTGGCCTTATTGATAGGCGGGTTTTGGGCGGCAGGAAATGAGGCGTCGGCGCAAGGGCTAAGGGATGGAATCAACTTACCGGACCACGACACCAAACGATATTATCTTGGAATCGGGTTTATGGGCATTAGCTCACACCTGCAGGTAAGCGCTCACCCGCAGTTCCTTCAATCCGACAGCGTTCTTTACGTCAACCCGGGAAACTCGGGTGGTTTTGGCGTATCGGGTATGTTTACCTTCCGGCTGGCAGAGCACTTCGAATTCCGCTTTGCTTTCCCTGAATTCATCTTTGGCAACAATACGTTATCTTATCACGTAAAGTACCCGCCGGATGGTGAAACCACCCTGGCTACGAAACAAATTCAATCGCTGCTGCTGGGCTTTCCCGCACAGTTGAAGTTCCTTTCGGACCGCATCAATAATTTCCGCGTTTATATGCTGGGCGGCGTCAACTACCGGTATGATCTGGCCTCCAATTCTTCTGCCCGTAAAGCAGAGAATCTCGTCAAGCTGGTTCCCGCCGACTTCAGCGTCGAAGCAGGGCTCGGTTTTCAGATCTACTTCCCGGTCTTTATCCTTTCCCCGGAGTTGAAGATCAGCGAAGGGATCAAGAACGTCCACAGCCGTGACCCCAATCTTCAGTATTCCAATGTCATCGACAAACTGAAGACCCGGATGATCGTCTTCTCGCTTATTTTTGAAGGGTAACCTGGCCGTCTTTCGACACCCGAAAAACCCTGGTTACTGAAGGAAGCGCGTTGATTGACCCTGCCAATAGGCTTTAATAATCATATTCCCTGCGGAACATATTGATGCGAACACCAGCCGAGAACGTGGTGGAGTTCGAGCTATGATAAGTATTGGAAGGGTCGTTGACGGAATAATGCCGATACATGGCCGAGGCTTCGAGAAAGAGATTTTCCTTCCACTGATAAGAGATCAGCCCGGACAGATTTAAACACTTTGCGGGAATACCGGAGCCGATGCTAAAACCATAGTCGCGGGGGCGGGTATTATAGTTTTCGAAAATATCGCTCCCGAAGTTGACACCGGCCGAATCAAGTCCCTGCTTGTAATAGATCGCCTTGCCTTCGAGGTTCCATTTATAGGCGGGTTGATAACGGACAATGCCGATCATCTCATAAAAATTCGCGCCAAGCGGATGGGCCAGCGGCTGGTTGTAATGACTGAAGTTGGAGACGGTGTCGTCATGTGAGTAAGTGAACGGCCGAACGATATTTGTCTCGAACTGCAGGTCCAGGTTCTTTACGTCAAAGGCATCGACATACTTCACACCCAGCTGCAAGCCTTGTTTGTTGGCCCAGTAACCATCGGAGTAATGCAGGATCTGATGCAGGATAAATTCGTTGATCAACAGCTGTCCGTACACCTGAACTCTATGGCTGATATTGGCTTTCCAGTCAACGCCGGCGGTCGTCTTGTCAGGGCTGCCATTTTGCTGTTGAGCGGATACAAGAAAGATGACGGGATTGAGATAGGAAAAGTCGTAGTGGTCGGCGCGGCTAAACACGACGTTCTCATAAAGACCAATATTCAGCCAGCGGGTGACATCCAGGTTGAGATGGTGGACGACAGCGTATTTCTTGGGGTATTGGTAATCGGCAAGTGTATTGTGCTGGCTGACCAATTCCATATAGATCGTCTGATAATTCAGTTTCCAGATCCGCGTATTGAATTTCAGGAACAGATAAGGAGCGCTGTAATCGCTGAGAAAAAGTGATCGGTAGCCATTGCCGATAAAGTTCTTGTCATACCCAAACTGGAAGTCGACATACTTCCACGCATTGAAATAGATCGAAGCGCGGTTGTCGAAATAGTCGAACCCTGTCTTTCCAAAGTGCTTGAAATAGCCGGCGCCTGGCACGGCCTCAAACCGGGCGGCACGGTCCTGAAAAAAGGAGGGACCGCGTTCCTGGTTATCGGTGAGATAAGCTGAAAAGCCAAGTTTTCCGGCGATCATCCCCCGGAGCGTGAGCCCCTTCGAGTTGAGATAAACGCGGGATTTATTCCCCTTTTCGTATGACTGGACCTGTTGGATGGCAGGGTCAAGCACAAGGAAGAAATCCTTGTCATTTACTTCGTAAAAGTTGGCTTTATTGATATAGAAGGTATGCAGCCGGGGCCTTTTGCTGATAAAGCTATCTTTATTGCCGGTCACCCATTCAATGTTATTCATCAGCAGCGAGGAAAGATTCTGCTCGTCTACTTTGGAAAAATGGTTTATACCGCCTGCTTTATGTATCGAGTCCGCCAGTTCAGCGACGCGGACCGCGAGCTTCCTGCTGATGGGCTTAGCGGTACTGATGTTCAAATCGGGATTGGTCTGCTGCAGGATCTCTAACCGATCCAGAAAATGGTCGTATTTGGAGCCTTGCGGCAAAAAGGTCGACTGGGCCTGACTGACAGCAGGCAGCAGCCCAAAGGCCAAAATCGCCAGGAAAAGGCGGAATATCATGGGACTGAACACCCGCAGCCGGCACGTGTTCCGAAGACCCGCAGCGGAGTGAGACAAACGTCTCGGCCCCGTTTGGGTGCTGATTTGAGGCCGGAGCCGGGAGTAAAAAGACAGGGGAGAAAGGGCAATTCTTAAAATAATCCGTTGGCTTACGAGGGTTTTAATAAATTGCGTCATAAAGTTTATCCAATAAGGACGATCTAATTTTTATATGCGTAATTACCTGATCAAGAACATATCGTTAGTAAACGAAGGTAAGATTACTCCTTCAGATTTGCTATTCAAAAATGGCCGGATCGAAAAAATCGGCGAAGGTATACAACCCTCTTTTGCTGTCACTGAGATCAACGGGGAAGGAAAATATTTATTGCCCGGCGTAATCGACGACCAGGTTCATTTCCGGGAGCCGGGACTGACGCATAAAGCATCGATCTACACGGAGGCAAAGGCAGCAGTAGCGGGGGGCGTAACCTCTTTTATGGAAATGCCCAACACTTTGCCTCCGGCATTTACCCAGGACCTGCTCGAGGAAAAGTATGCCATCGGCGCGAAGCATTCGCTGGCCAATTACTCTTTTTACATGGGTACGTCCAATGACAATGCAGACGAAGCGCTGAGGACCAATGATAAGAAAAGGGACGTCTGCGGCATCAAGATCTTTATGGGCGCCTCTACCGGGAATCTCCTGGTAGATAATTACCTGACGCTGGATCGGCTTTTTCGGGAAAGCGAAGTACTGATCGCTACCCATTGTGAGGAGGAAAAGATCATCCGCCGGAATCTCCAACGGCTGAAAGCGGAAAACAGGGAGCTCGTAGCTTCTGACCATCCGATCATCCGGGATGAAGAAGCCTGTTTCGAATCCTCGTTGACGGCGATCCAGTTTGCCCAGAAATACAACAGCCGGCTGCACGTGTTCCACCTGACCACAGAAAGGGAAATGCAGCTCTTTGGAAATATGATCCCGCTGGCGGAGAAGCGGATCACTTCTGAAGTTTGCGTTCATCACCTGCATTTTACCAGCGACGACTATGCGCGGCTGGGCAACCAGATCAAGTGTAATCCTGCTATAAAGGCGCCGCATAACCGGGAAGCGCTCTGGACCGCTCTGCTGGATGACCGGCTTGACCTGATAGCAACCGATCATGCGCCGCACACCCTCGAAGAAAAAGGCTATTTCCGCGATTCGGACGGCCGGCTCAAGATGCTCAGCGCGGGCGGACACGGTTCGGGCAGCGCCTACGAACGCGCACATGCGGGATTGCCCCTGGTCCAGCATTCTCTGCGGTTGATGCTTCACTATGTCAGGGAAGGCAGGATCAGCCTGGAAAAAGTGGTGGAGAAGATGAGTCATGCCGTAGCCGCCTGCTTCAGGATCTCGGAAAGAGGCTTTATCCGGGAAGGCTATTTTGCGGATGCGGTTATCATCGATATGAACCAGTCTTCAACGGTCCGTCCCGACAATATCCTTTACAAATGTGGATGGAGCCCGCTGGAAGGGTTTGAATTCCCCGCTACGATAACCCACACGTTCGTCAACGGTCATCTTGTTTATGGAAATGGGGCGTTCGATGAATCTCAATACGGACAACGAATGCGGTTCGACCTGTAAACAAAGCTATCATGGAAATCGACAATATCACATACGAAGACCTATCTCTTTTCAGTCGCGAAGAAGATTTCTCTATCTTTCATAAGCTGGATTTTACCCGTACAAGAGGCGGAAAGGATACCCTGCTCGAATATTTCAACCGGCCTTTCAGCAAGCTGGAAACGATTTATGAAACGCAGCAGGTTTTGCAATTGATGGGATCAAAACTGGACCAATGGCCTTCCGCTATAAGCAACGGCACCATCATGGTGATGGAACGCTTTTACGAGACACAGATCGATACGCTGCCCCGGGCAGCCAGCATGCCCAATGCGATCGCCTATAAGCTGCTTCATGGACCAGACTTTTCCATGGTGCGCTATTCCATTGGTCACTTTGCAGACTTTGTCCGGGGGATGAACCAATTGATCGGCCTGCTGCTGACAGAGAACTGTCCGCCCTTGCTCTCCAACCTTCTAAAGAAAGCTCAGCAGCAGCTGGCTCAACCCCTGTTGAATGCCCTGGCCAAAAAGGACCCGGCCGTTAAATTCACCCCGGTAGAAGTCGTCGATTATGGCCGTTATATCCTGGAACAATGGAAGGTCAATATGCAATCGCTGATCGATATACATAACAGGCTGGATGCCTGGTTTGCGATGGCGACAGCAGTCAGACGTTACCAATTGAGCTTCCCGGTATTTGTCGACCAGGAAGACCCTTTTCTGGAGGCACAGCAGCTTTATCATCTGCTGCTGCCGAACCCGGTAGCCTATGACGTAAAGCTGGACCAGCAAACCAACTTCCTTTTCCTCACCGGCGCGAATATGGCCGGCAAGAGTACCTTTATCCGAAGCGTTGGCGTGGTCGTCTTTCTGGCACATCTGGGGATGGGCGTTCCGGCAAAATCGATGCGGCTGAGTCTTTTTGACGGTATCCTCAGCAATATCAATGTCGTGGACAACATCAGCAAAGGAGAGAGTTTTTTCTTCAACGAAGTACAGCGGATAAGAAATACGCTGGAAAAGATCTCCGGTCGGAAGAAATGGCTCGTGCTGATCGACGAACTGTTCAAAGGAACGAACGTACAGGATGCCATGAAGTGTTCGCTTGCAGTGATCAAAGGGCTGATCAAGATCCGGCAATCGCTGTTTGTGCTTTCGACGCACTTATACGAGATCGGAGACGATCTGAAAGCTTATCCAAATATTTTGTTCAATTATTTCGAGACCTCGGTCAACGACGATCAGCTGGCATTCAGCTATCAGCTAAAGGAAGGGATCAGCAATGACAGGATCGGATACCTGATCCTGAAGCGCGAGAAAGTCGTGGATATGCTGGAGCGGCTGTAACCCCTTTACCCCGCCCAGCCTTCCCTGTCCAGGCTTCTGTATTGTATGGCTTCAGCCAGGTGTTCGGTTCGTATCTTCTCGCAAGCGGCAAGATCTGCTATCGTTCGGCTGATCTTCAGAATATTATCATGCGCGCGGGCGGATAGCTTGAGTTTTACCATGGCTTTTTCCAGTTTGGACGCCGCCATCTTATCGATCTGGCAGTATGCATGAAGCAGCTGGCTGCCCATTTGTGCGTTGCAGTATATCTCATGGGAAGTAAAACGTATCCGCTGTATCTCACGGGCGGCTATCACTCTTTCCCTGATACGGGAAGAAGGTTCTCCTTTTTCTGAAGAAGACAGTTTCCCATAGGGTACGGGTACGACTTCAATATGCAGGTCGATCCGGTCCAGCAATGGGCCGGAGATCTTGTTCAGATAACGGGATACCGCACCGGGAAGACAGGTGCATTGTTTATCCGGATGATTATAATAGCCGCAGGGACATGGGTTCATCGAAGCCACCAATATAAAGGACGATGGAAATTCAATGGATTGCCGGGCCCGGCTGATCGTGACCTTCCGGTCTTCCATAGGTTGACGCATAACCTCCAGCACGCTTCTGCTGAATTCGGGTAATTCATCAAGAAAGAGAACGCCGTTGTGTGCCAGCGAGATCTCACCCGGCTGCGGGATACTGCCCCCTCCAACCAATGCCGACCCGGAAATGGTATGATGCGGACTCCGGAATGGCCGTTGCGAAAGAAGGGTCGTATTCGCCGGCAGCTTTCCGGCAACGCTATAGATCTTTGTCGTCTCCAGCGCTTCATACAGATTCAAAGGAGGGAGGATTGTCGGGATCCGCTTGGCCAGCATCGTCTTTCCTGCGCCGGGAGGACCTACCAGGATAAGATTATGACCGCCCGCTGCCGCAATCTCGAGAGAGCGTTTTATATTTTCCTGTCCCTTGACATCGCTGAAGTCCAGATCTGTCACGGAAGGCGCATTATAAAAATCCTTCCGGGCATCGGCTACAACAGGACTTACGGTGCTGGTATCTCTAAAAAAGTCAAGTACCTCCTTGACGTGCCCAAACGCAAAAACCTTAAGCTGGTTTACGATGGCAGCTTCAGCCGCATTGGCCCTGGGCACGATCAATCCTTTAAACCCTTCCTTTCTTGCCTGTATCGCGATCGGCAAAGCGCCCTTTATAGGCAGAATGCTGCCATCAAGGCTCAGCTCGCCCATGATGACATAGTCCTTTAGTATCTCAGGATCGGGAATTTGTCCGCTGCCTGCCAATATGCCCATTGCTATCGGAAGATCGAAGGCGGACCCGGATTTGCGGATACCCGCCGGCGCAAGGTTGACGACGAGCTTGGTCCGCGGCATATACAGACCATTGCTTTTAATGGCGCTTTCAATGCGTTGAATACTTTCTTTTACAGCACTGTCGGCCAGCCCTACTATAAACGTGTGCAATCCTTCGGTAACATTGACCTCGATCGTAATGCTGATTGCTTCCACTCCATACACTGCACTTCCATACGTCTTCACTAACATGCTTCCCCATTTAGAAAACGAAGCTAAAATTTTCTTCAACACAACTTTTGAAAACTTTGCTTCGGTTCCACGCACACGTTCCACGTCGATATCGGTGTAGCACATGAGCAGGTGGGGCCGGGGAACCGCTGACGAGCCGCGATCAGATCGGCTTCGCGGCCGGATAGTCAATAGGGATCTGCGTCAGCCGATAGAACCTGATCATACCCAGGAACCGTAAAGTTGGACATAGCTGGTAAATTAGGCGTGAATAGCAGCAGTATGCATATCGGGAATATCCTGTGTAGCAGGGTCATACCATACAAAGAAATTAAGCCAGATCGTTCTCGATAACCGCATCAGGATAGGCTGCATTCCGATAAGGATGATGCCGTTGACTATCATCCACTCAAAAACGCGGTTATCATGCAGAGACATACCGATCAGCACCTTCCATGCGATAAAGGTAGCCACACAGATCGCAACGGAAAGGGCATAACTGACAAAACCTGTTCCATAGAAGAATCCCACTTATATCTCAAAAGGCTGGCCGCAGACAGGGCAGGTTTCGTTCATTTTCATAAATGTTTTGAGATTATAGGGATTATGATACTGATAAAGATCGCCCCTGCGACAGTGAGAGCATTTATTGGTCAGAACGCTTTTAAGCAGGCTGGGTTTGGAGTGGGAATGAACTTTAGTAGCACACATAGTAATGTAGTTTTATTGTTCTCTCCACAAAGGTAGACCGCCCGACGTCGTCCGGTGTTGTCCAATTAGCGCCTTAAATGGCACTTTTCATGCTTTTTGCCGGGGGTTATTTTCCCTTGCCCTTCCTCGGGTTAGGGGATTTTTGACCCGCGGAAGGAGCCGCCACGGTCTTACCCGATTTCGTCAGGACGGACTTCGAGGACAGAACGCCCGTCTTCGACCCGCCGCCGCCTTTTGCATCCGCACCCGCCAGCGCAGGCTTACCCATGGGTGTAGCCTCCCATCGCGTGATCCATCCGGACAGACGGGTGAGCAGCTGGTTGTTGGAAAGGTATAAGACTACCACGGGTAACAGTTTGAACATAGATCGCTTTGTCGTCTCGTCCAGGTTCATCAACGGTAAAATAAACCCAAGGAATCCAAGTCCCAGATAAAGGACGACAATGGCATAAAGCCAGTTGCGCGCCTCTTTGGTAAAGCTGCGGACAAACACCAGCTCGGCGATGAACAAAAAGAAAGTAGCAAAAAATATATACCCCCAGAGATGGATGGCAAATTCGCTTGCCAGCAGACGGGTCACGATATCGTGATATCGCTGAAATAAGGGACCCAGATCGGAGGGATGGGTATTGACCAGCGAACCCATATCATAGTGTACCGGAAGATAGTGTTTGATCCAAAGCTGTGTTGGCAGATAGTAGCCGATCAACGAAGGGACGTAATACGCCGCATCTCTCACAAGGCTTTTCTTTAAAGAGCCGTTTCTCCACTGTATAAACAAACACAAAGGCAGAAAAAGGAAGGCCAGCACGAGCGTTTCGGATCGTATATAAGTTGCGATACCCATCAGAATTCCGGAAAGATAAGACCAGGAATCAGGTTTCCCTCTAAGAAAGCCGAAGAGAAAATAAAGGCTCGTACAGAAGAAGACCATATTGCTGTAGTCATAGAGGATCATGAACGTGTAGGCATAGGCTTCCGGCGTCATGATAAACATCAGTAAAAGTATCCCTGCAATGATAGGATGCAGCTTTTCTCTCATGGCATGATATAAGAAAAGAAGAAAGCTGACAAACACGATACTTAACCAGATCTGGCCAAAAGGGAATCCTGCCAGCTTATAGATCAGCTGCAGGCTGATCAGATAGGGCGACTTGAATTGATTATTGGTTGACCAAAGGTCTATCGAAAAGAAGGAATTGACCATCGTATGCTCCCGGACAGCAACTTCGGCGATAGCTTCGGGGCCGGAAAGGACATCCCTGGAAGTCGGCGGCAGGTCATAGCATCGCCAGACGCTGATAAACACCAAGAATCCTATGACTAAAATAAAGGGGATCTCGCAGGCCTGTATCCTGATAGTACCGGGGATGATAGGCTTTAACGCCGCTGAGATTCCTTCCTTTCTTATCCGCAGTCCCGTGGGTATGCTCAGCAAAAGCGTTGTGACGGCAATGGAAATAAAGATGGAGACATCCGTCAGGGTTATATAGAATAATTGTAACAGAAAAGGTATAAAAGAGGCTACGGCGACACCAAGCAATAAAGACAGGGTAATCGTATACGTTTTATCCAGCTGTATCCGGACCATATTCAGGATGCCATAGCCCGAAAAGAGGTAGGCGATCAGGAGTAGAAAAAAATTGATAAAAGGCATAGGATTAAAGTATGGGGGGATATCTTTTATAAAAAGCCAGGATCTGCTGTAATTGCTGGGGTGACTTTATTTCATCGAGCATGACTCCCTTTTTGGAGATGCGCACAAAAAAATTGGCTTTTGCTACATTAGGGGAATTGGTCCAGACACCTTCTATCCCGGTATAATAATAAAAAACCGCAGGCTCGGGCGCCCGAAGTTTATCATAAATGTGAAGCGAATCCCGGTAGTAACTATTGGGTTCGAAAAGCACAACGGGGTGCGCCAGATTCTTCCGCTGGATAGCAGCCATGATCTTCATCGATATGGTATAGGCTACGCCATAGCGTTCTGTCCGCCTGGCCACGAGGTCATCCCCCTCGTCCTTTTGTTTTTGAAATTCATTCCAATAGGTTTCAGGTCTGGCGACAAACCAATCCTGGTAATACCCCAGATTCAGGATGCCAAAAACACACAATATAGAAACGGCAGTAAGTATAACCCCTTTCATAGTGATAGTTTATACGACGAAAAGCCCCGGGTAGTTGGGTACCCGGGGCCTAAAACTAAATAAAAAGTATCTCAAAAAAGGCTTTTTCGCGCTTATGCTATTTTTTTAGCGGAGACCAAGGGTTCCTGCTTAAATACTGGAGTATCCATAGGTACGGGTTGACTCTTATAAAAAAGCGAACGTAACATCAATCCACAAGTGCTGAGCATGATCCGCACGTCAAGGATAAAACTAAGATTACGAACATAATACGAGTCCCATTGATAGCGCCGGAAGATGCTTTCGAAGGATGTTGCCGGACCGCGGTAACCTCTTACCTGTGAAAGACCGGTGATACCGGGACGCGCCATATTTCTGAACTGATAATTATTGATCAGATTGGAAAATTCTTTGGTGTCCTTTATCATGTGCGGACGTGGCCCGACGATGCTCATATGACCCATCAGGACATTGTAAAATTGAGGGATCTCATCCAGGCAGGTATTTCTCAGGAACCAGCCGATCCGGGTTACGCGCGGGTCATTACTGGATGCACGACGACTGTCGGCATACTGGTTAACATGCATTGTCCTGAATTTATAACACCAGAATGTCTTACCCAGAAAACCAACCCTTTGCTGTTTAAAAAAGACAGGTCCTTCCGAATCCAGTCTGATCAACAGGACCAGGATAGGAAATAACCAGGGATAAACCAAAACGATAACGATCAATGAGGTAACAATATCCATTATCCTCTTATATATCAGATAATTATACTGGTCGCTCCAATACTCGCGGATGAACTGCCAGGGGCCCTTTTCCCATTTTTCCGGATAATAAACGGACGATTCAACAATTGTACTCTGCATGTTACGAAGGATTGGTTTTATCTCAACTAGATATCGCTTCACCACAATCTTTTTTAACCGGGTCGCCATCGATGGCCGGTATGCTCACACATACCTTCGACGCCTTTGACAATCTTTATTTTAAAAACGTTGCATTCAATTTCTATAAGAACCTATAAAATCATGCCGATATAACCCGGCGACGGATAAAAACGGCTATTTCCCGGACGAAATCCGGGAAGCTGACAAAGACAAGCAATACGAGGTAAAGGTTCCGGAAGTTCGGTCAATAGAAGTTAAAAATAAGTTAAGCGAAACGATGCCCCAGAAGGACAGACATGCTTATTAATTCAGGGCTTTACGGGGCTCAATCCACTCTTTGTTAATGGTAACGCCAGGCATGTTTTCGATAGTAACGAATTTGCTGAGGATGATGCCGATAGTCTGCATGGCTGTATTGTGTACGATACGCATATCAAGCCAGATATTGGCGTTCCTTACATAAAAAGCATCCCACTGATATCTTCTGAAGATATGATCAAAAGTCTGTGCCGGTCCGCGATAACCCTTCACTTGTGCCAGACCGGTAATACCAGGCTTCATGAGGGAACGAAATTTATAGGAATCAACTACCTGAGAGAAGCTGCTGCAATCTTTGTACATGTGCGGACGAGGTCCTACGATGCTCATATGTCCCAACAAAACATTCAGGAATTGAGGAACTTCATCCAAATTTGAATTACGCAAAAACCGACCCATCCGGGTAATGCGAGGATCATTTTCGGTGGCTTGCTTTGTATTGGCCTCCGCGTTCACCCGCATCGTCCTGAATTTGAAACAGGGGAAACTGCGGCCCATGAATCCCACTCTTTTCTGAATAAAAAATACCGGGCCTCTGGAATCCAGCTTGATCAGGATATAAAGAACAGGAAACAACCAGCTGAAAATAAAAACAAGAACCAACACGGAGACGACTATATCAAAGGCCCTTTTGACCAGTAAGTAATTCTTCTTTTCCTCAATGAACGCTCTCCAATTAACAGCTCTATTCTCTTGTTCGAGTTTTTCTTTAGAATAGGATCTTTCCAACGAAGTACCCACCATAAGACCGAGGTTTATAAATTTTGTTTTCCGATTGATTGAATAAATCCCATACCTGCTACCGATCCCTTCATCCAGCGGCTCCTTAGACAGAACCAACGAATCTCGGTTTAATTCAAGTGCCGGATAAATAAAATTTTTAATTTATATTAACAAATCGTTCAATCCGAGCGGTCGGCAATCCTATAAAACAGTTTTTCCTATAAGATATTGCTTGTGAGCAGGTAAATTATTGTTAGAATCCCCTGATAATCTTTAAGATACTGTTTCTTATTGAAAATGAACGAAATGCAAAGGAACAACTTTTTAGCCAACAAAAAAAACGGCCCCCCGGACAACCAGCGGGTCAATGATTGGAAGCAGTTGTGATAAAACCGGTTGAGTTAGTTTATTTTTGCCCGCCGTCAAAAAATCGGGTCGGCAGCAAAAAGCAAATACCACGCATACATGAAAATCGGCATATTAGGCACAAGGAGCATTCCGAATGCTTATGGAGGTTTTGAGCAATTTGCCGAATACCTGGCCCAAGGACTTCAGCAGAAAGGACACGAGGTCTATGTGTACAATTCCAGCGATCATCCCTACCAGCAAAAGGAATGGAGGGGTATTCATATCATCCACTGTAAAGACCCGGAGAATAGCATGGGAACTGCAGGGCAATTTATTTATGATTTCAACTGCCTGATGGACGCCCGCCGCAGACATTTCGACGCTTTGCTTCAACTGGGGTATACCAGCAATTCGGTCTGGCACTGGATCTGGCCTCGGAACCCGGTCAATGTCGTCAATATGGACGGACTGGAATGGAAACGTACAAAGTACAGCCGGCCGGTGCAGCGATTCCTGCGCTCTGCGGAGCGTTGGGCGGTCCGCCATGGTGACGTTTTGATTGCGGACTCAATCGGGATACAAAGCTATCTCTTGGATAAATATGGCAAGGCCTCCATATACATCCCCTACGGCGCAGAAATTCCAACGGGTTATTCTCAGGAGCCTTTAGCCCGCTGGAATCTCGTACCAGGTGGATACAACCTTGTCATGGCACGGATAGAGCCCGAAAACAATATAGAAATGATCATACAGGGATGGCTGTCTTCTTCGAGACGCCAGCCACTGGTCATTATCGGCAATCCGGGCAATGCCTTCGGCGCCCAACTCCGGAAGCTGTATTCGGACGACCGGCTGCTGTTTGTCGGGGGTATCTATGACCAGCCCGTCGTCAATGCGCTGAGACATCATGCTTTCCTTTATTTTCATGGTCACTCCGTAGGGGGAACCAACCCATCCCTGCTGGAGGCCATGGCTTGCGAATGTGCGGTGGCGGCGCATGATAATGCTTTTAACAAGGCCGTCCTGCAGGAAGATGCGCTTTATTTTTCCGACGCAGCAGGCGTATCAGCCATACTGGATAATCCGCCAGCCAACCAGCAGATCACAGCGTTTAAGAAAAGGAATCTCGAAAAGATCCGCCAGGTTTTCAACTGGCCAGCGATCATCGATCAATATGAAAAGGTATTGACAGCAAAGCAATAGACCTATGCATCCGAAAGTCTCCGTTATCACGATCGTCTATAACAGCAGCAGGTTCCTGGAGCAGGCCATACTCAGTGTGCTTAACCAAACCTATCCCAACGTGGAATATATCATCATCGACGGGGGATCGACGGACGGTTCGCTGAATATTATCAAAAAATATGCGTCAAAGCTTGCTTATTGGACCAGCGAAAAGGACAAGGGGATCAGCGACGCCTTTAATAAGGGTATTGCAAAGGCGACGGGGGAGATCATCGGCATCCTGAACGCTGACGACTGGTATGAACCGGATACGGTGGCTGCTGTCGTTGAAAAAATGAAAGAGGCCGATATTGTTTATGGAAGTATCCAGCTCTGGGAGGAGGACAAGAAGCTGAACATCGTTACAGGAGACTTCCGGATGCTGGCGATGGAAATGACGCTCAACCATCCGACGGTCTTTGTCAGAAAATCCTGCTACGACGAGCTGGGCGTATTTGATACCAACCTGCGATGCGCGATGGACTATGATCTGCTGCTAAGGTTAAAAGTAGCAGGCAAACGGTTTGCAGGCATCGATAAGGTCCTTGCCAACATGCGTTGGGGAGGCTTTAGCGATAAACAATGGAAACTCGGCTGCAGGGAAACGCTGCAGATAAAGAATAAGTACCTTCCGGAAAGAAGACTGGCCCATTCTTTATATTACTTCAAACACGTGGGCAGCATCAGGGCCAATAAGTTCTTCAGGAAGGCGCACCTGCCTTTTATCATCAGCCTGTATAAGAAGCTGTTTTCTCCTATCGCAAGGAAATAGGGTCAGTGCGCCGAAGAGGTGGCAGAAACGGTCTCCTCATAAGCCGCTTTGGTCAGACGGGCAGCATTGGCCCAGGTATATTGCGCGTATATCTTTTCGATCAACGCCTGTCTGACCGGGCTTTCAGAAGCGGCGCGAATAGCAGCCAGTATGCTTTCTGCCGACGCGGGATCGCAATACCAGGCATAGTCTTCAAAATATTCCCGGGTATCCCCCTTGTCGGTGATCACGATATTGCAGCCCATTGCCGCGGCTTCAAGCGTGCTGAGCCCGGTTGTTTCAAACCAGCTTGGCAGGATATGTACCTTAGCCCGGGTGTAATATTGAAGCAGCTGCTCCTGGTCGATATTATCGATGAAGCGGACATTGGAGCCGGCGATCCGACGGCATTCTTCATAGTATTGCAGGTGATTCGAAGAAGGAGCCCCGATGATATAGCATGTAAAATCTGTTCCATTGAGCGCCTGGATAAGCCGAAGCTGATTTTTCCGGCCTTCGATACGGCCTACGCAAAGAACCATCTTCTCATCCCTTGGCGCATCGGAAGGAGTCTGGAAGAGAGCCGGATCGATCGCATTGGGTATCGGGTGATAGGGAACGTCGAGTGCATACTGCTTGGCCAGACGCCGATACTCGCTGACAGAATTCGGCAACAGACATTCTGCATGTTGAGCAATATAGCGGATAGAACGCCGCTGCCCCCATCTGAGATAGATAGGGCTGACGATCTTTTCCCCATTGATCAAACGTCTGCCCACCACTTTCAGGTAGTCGACCATATCAGACGAAAAAAGGGAAAACAGCCATTTCATACCGCCCTGCCGCCCCCTACGTTCAAACTCCGCATAATCCACGTAGATTGTAGAGACAACATAAGGTTTTCCTGAATCCAGGATATGCTGCAGGATGTCGGCGGGACGTATGATGTTAAAGAAGTGGATCAGGTCATAGGCCGTATAGTCGATCTTATCCGTACAAAGCCGGATATCGACAGAAATACCTTGCAGAATGAGGTATTCAGCTGTTTTTTTTATTTGTATGGTATCTCCTCCCGGAGTCGTAAAAAGGGTCGATCTGGAAATGAATAAAACGTTCACGCTTGAAGTTTACTTTTAAACAAAATCGATCTGGCCCGGCGCAGCGGAAAGTTGATCTTGTCAAATTCGGGAAAAATACCTCTGTGAAATGCCAGTATCCAGATGACGTATTCCGCTAAATTGCTGATAAAGCTCCCGGTAAACTGGTAGATAAACATAAAAAGAAATAGTGATAACCGGTAGAAATTATCCGTAACCCTTGTCTTGAAGAAGAAGTAAATCTCCAGCATAAGCCGAAGGCACAGGCCGGCCAGGCCAAAGGCAGCGAGTGTATCTCCCAGAGAATTGGGGATAACCACCTGCTCGGTGGTCGCGTGCGGCAAATCGTACAGGCTCCGGAAAATCTCCAGGCCCACCTGGCGAAACTGACCGGGGCCTACGCCAAAAAGGAGGCTTTTCTTTTCGGCGATCTTCCAGCCAAGCCAGAAGGACTCGAAGGTTCGTCCTCGGAAGGAAGTATCCTGTCCATCCAGTATATTGTTGATGCGGACGACAATAACATTATTGGGAAACAAGATAACCAGCCCGATAAACGCAACGACGGCAAGCGCTCCGGCCATCACCAGGTAGAGCGAACTTGTACGTGAAAAAACTCGGGAGTAGCCGTATAACATCGTCAGCACATAAGCCAAAAGCAGCCCCATCAGACCGCCGAAGGAAAAGGCCAGCAGGAAAGGGATCGTCACCAGGGCAAGCGTTACCCAGGGAGAGGGCAGCTTCAGGATAGACGCTTTCAGGTAGTAATAAAGCGCTATAGGCAGCAGCAGCGTGGCATAATAAGAAGGCTCATAAGTCAATAGACGCAGACGCAGCGTCATTACCCCCTCGGTAATTTGATTGTAGTACCAGAAGATATCTTTCAGTTTTGGGCTAAGCAAGGCGACAAAGGCCAGCAAAACCATAAAGGCATTGAATAGCAGAATAAACCTGTATAGTGACCGGAGCGTAGTACAATTGATCAGGAACTGATAAAAAGCAAGACAAAAAACAAAGATCGAAAAATAAAGCA
>JAATGQ010000082.1 GCA_015654595.1 Chitinophagales bacterium
GGAAGACTCTTTATACAAATACCGTAAAAGATCCTCCGGTGTAAAGAGTGTCATAGGCAAAACCATTTAATGTCCTAATAAATTCCGAAAGCAGTAAAAGTGAAACGTCCGTTATCAAAACGGGATTCGGATAGTGTTATTGTCCGTTGCCCGTAATTATTTGGCTCTTCGTCAGGCGCACCTGGGGATATTCTTAGTCAGAAAGGGGGCGGGAAGTAATATAAAATACTGGATATCAGCGTTATTCCGGCTTGGCTTCATCATGGATCAGAAAGAGATCTTCGTTGTCCCTTTTCATCAGATACTTTTCCCGGGCATATTTTTCGAGTAATGCAGGGTTGTTTTTCAGCTGGTCCAGCTCCTGCCGGGTATTGGCAATTTGCTGCTCATAATATTTCTTGCTCTTTTCGAGCTTTTGCAATTCGGCCTTTTCCCGGAAGTGGCTGGTAATAAAATCCCTGGCGTCAAAGAACAGGATCCAAACAGTAAATCCAACACCTGTCAACAGGTATTTGTTTTTGAGCCAGGACGGGATATGACCTAAAAATTTCATAAAAAAAACCCGCGGCAGCAACTACCGCGGGCCTAAACTACGACTTATTTCTTGAATTTGATTCTTCCCTTGGGATAAATGCCTGCGTCGCTGAGCTCTTCTTCGATGCGGAGAAGCTGGTTGTATTTTGCAAGCCGGTCCGTACGGGAGGCGCTGCCGGTCTTGATCTGACCGCAATTCAGTGCGACAGCCAGGTCCGCGATAGTAGTGTCTTCCGTTTCCCCGCTGCGGTGGCTCATGATGGTTGTATAACCATGAGTTTGAGCCAGTTGTACCGCATTGATCGTTTCGGTAATGGTTCCGATCTGGTTGACCTTGATCAGGATGCTGTTGGCAACGCCATTGTCAATACCTCTCTGGAGGATCTTGGTATTGGTTACGAACAGGTCGTCACCAACCAGCTGGCATTTGTTGCCGATAGCGTCGGTCAGCTTCTTCCAGCCGTCCCAGTCTTCTTCCGCCATTCCGTCTTCGATAGAGATAATGGGGTATTTGTTTACCCAGCTGGTCCAGTAGTCGACCATTTCGTCGCTGGTCAGCGTCTTGCCGGTGCTCTTATAGAATTTGTACTTGCCGTCCTTGAACATTTCGCTGCTGGCGGCGTCGAGGGCGATGCCGATCTGGCTGCCTACTTTGTAGCCGGCTGCTTCGATAGCCTGCAGAACGGTTTCGATAGCTTCTTCGTTGCTCTGGATATCAGGAGCAAATCCCCCTTCATCGCCGACGTTGGTGCTATATCCTTTCTTCTTCAGAACAGATTTCAGTTGGTGGAAGATCTCTACACCCCAGCGAAGGCCTTCGCTAAAGGTTTCTGCTCCTACGGGGACGATCATGTACTCCTGGTAGTCGATCTTGTTGTCAGCGTGTACGCCGCCGTTCAGGATATTCATCAGCGGCATTGGCAATACGGTGCTGTTTACGCCGCCGAGGTAGCGGTAGAGGGGCAGTTTGCTTTCTTTGGCAGCAGCCTTTGCGCATGCCATAGAAACGGCCAGCAGCGCATTGGCGCCGAGCTTGCCTTTATTTTCCGTGCCATCCAGGTCGATCAGGCGGGCATCGATAGAAGCCTGCTCGTTAACCGGAAATCCTATCAGTTGGTCAGCGATGATGTCGTTGACATTGTTAACGGCTTTCAGAACGCCTTTTCCGCCATAAACGCTCTTGTCTCCTTCACGGAGTTCGACGGCTTCGTGGATACCTGTAGAAGCGCCACTGGGCACGGCTGCGCGGCCACGATGGTTATTCTCGGTCGTGACGTCGACTTCGATGGTAGGATTACCCCGGCTATCTAAAATCTGTCTTGCATGGATGTCGGCAATGTAGCTCATGATTGATCTAATTTTTGTATTACTGATTACTTGAAGTAATGTTGGTCAGACTCCGGAATATCTCTTCCAGGGACTGGTTTTGACTCTGCAAAGTAAGGATGTTCCAATTGTTCTGCAAAGCAAGCTCCAGTAATTGTTTTTTTACGTCGTCGGGTTTTTCTGTCTGGATCTCCCATTCGCCGGTTCCTATAGCGGTCACTTTCGAAACGCTTGTCAGCCTTTCCAGTGTGCTTTTTTCGATCGTCTCCCGGAGCGCCAGCCGGATGATATTCTGCCGGCTGTTCTGCGATCGAAGCTGGCTCAGCTGGCTATCTGCTACCAGTTTGCCCCGGTTGATAATGACAACCCGGTCACAAAGCGCCTCCACTTCCTGCAGGATATGAGAGGAGAAGAGAACGGTCTTGTTCTTGCCCAGCTGGCGGATCACTTCCCGGATCTCGATGATTTGATTGGGGTCGAGACCGCTGGTTGGTTCGTCGAGGATGAGTACTTCCGGGTCGTGGACCAGGGCTGCAGCCAGGCCGACGCGCTGCTTGTATCCCTTTGAGAGCTGGCTCAGCTGTTTGTTGCTTTCAACGGTAAGCCCCACCAGGGCAATGACTTCCTCGATGCGGCTTTTTTTGTCGGCGATATGGTGGATGTCGGCGATAAATTCAAGGTATTCCCGGACATACATATCCGGGTAAAGGGGATTGGCTTCAGGCAGATAGCCGATCCGCTTCTTAGTTTCCAGCGGTTCCTTGCTGACGGAGATGCCGCAAACAATTGCTTCGCCTCCATCCTGGCCGAGATAGCCGGTAAGGATCTTCATAGTAGTGGATTTCCCTGCGCCGTTGGGACCGAGAAAGCCTACGATCTCTCCCTTGTCAACGGAGAAGGAGATAGCGTCTACCGCCGTTTGCCCGTCATAAAGTTTCGTAAGATCTTTTACTTCGATAGACATATCAAAAATTTTTCACTGCGAATTTAAGAGAATCGGCGGACATCGGGTGACCGGGGCCAGCCGATGTCGGATTGCCCCGATGCTAATATTATAGCAGTCATGAACGCAATAAAGTCATGAAATATTTGCGATTATCCTCTAAATTTATGTCCTTGATTTCTAACTTAAAGTCTTAAAACCTGGCGATTGTTATGAGCTATTATCCCTACCAGATCCAGTCTCTGGAACAGTATCATTCAGAATATAAGAAGAGCGTAGAAGACCCGGAAGCATTCTGGGCGGGCGTCGCCAGCCATTTCCAGTGGCGTCGGCCCTGGGATAAGGTCCTGGAATGGAATTTTACGGAGCCGGATGTCAAGTGGTTTAGCGGGGCTCAATTAAACATCACCGAGAACTGTCTTGATCGCCATCTGGCGGAGCGGGGAGATCAGCCGGCCATTATCTGGGAACCCAACGACCCGGAAGAGGACTATCGGGTATTGTCCTATAAAGAACTGCATTTTAAAGTTTGTCAATTTGCCCATGTATTAAAGAACAACGGCCTTAAAAAAGGAGACCGCGTTTGTATCTATATGCCGATGGTGCCGGAGCTGGCTATCGCCGTGCTTGCCTGTGCCCGTATCGGCGTCATCCATTCGGTTGTGTTTGGAGGTTTTTCTGCGCAAAGCATTGCGGATCGTATACAGGATGCACAGTGTTCGCTGGTGATCACTTCCGATGGCGCGCATCGTGGGAACAAGGGAATTCCGCTGAAATCGGTGATCGACGACGCGCTGGTCCAGTGCCCATCCGTAAAGAAGGTTATCGTTCTTACCCGTACACGCATTCCTGTTAGTATGATCAAGGGACGGGATTCCTGGTGGGAAGACGAGATCCGTAAAGTAGAAACGCAGGGTAATCCTGCCTGCCCTGCCGAAACGATGGAAGCGGAAGACCTGCTGTTCATCCTCTACACTTCGGGCTCTACGGGCAAACCCAAAGGGGTTGTGCATACCTGCGGCGGGTATATGGTCTTTGCCAATTACAGCTTTGTCAACGTCTTTCAATACCGTCCCGGAGAGGTCTATTTCTGTACGGCGGACATCGGCTGGATCACCGGTCACAGCTATATCGTATATGGACCGCTGAGCGCGGGTGCTACGACGGTGTTGTTCGAAGGCATTCCTACCTGGCCCGACGCCGGGCGCTTCTGGGATGTCGTCGACAAACACAAGGTCAACATCCTCTATACCGCGCCTACTGCCATCCGCAGCCTGATGGGCTTCGGTCTTGATTTTGTAAAGAACAAGAAGCTCGATACCCTCCGGGTGCTGGGGACGGTTGGAGAACCCATCAACGAAGAGGCCTGGCACTGGTATCA
>JAATGQ010000079.1 GCA_015654595.1 Chitinophagales bacterium
CTTTTCCAGCGCTTCATGCGTACCCATGTTCGGCGCCAGCTTTATCTCCATCACATCCACATCATCGGAAGAAGCGAGGCAATACATGGCAGGATCGGGCTTCTTAAAGGGATTCGCCCGGAGCATATTCTTTGTCACACCAATGATCTTATAGGTTTTGTCATGCAGCCTCACCATCTCGCCGATCGGTTGTTTAAATCCCATCATGGCCACCGAGGCTTCGTTGAGAATCGCAGCAGAGCTGTCTGTCAGAATCTCCGCCGAGAAATCACGACCCTGTATGACCTGCCAGCCGACGGTCTTGCCAAAACCGGCACTCACAAAATTGGACAGGATCAAAGGTCTGTTATCAGGCGCCTTTCCCGTCCACGAAAAATCGACCGTTCCACCCCATGCCGCAGTGATCGGACAGGAGGACTGTGCGGCAGATACCACTGCACCGCTGTTTATCATATCTGTCTGCATCGATTTCATGTGATCGCGCATCTCGCTCGTGTTGATCTTCATTTCGATGAGACTATAGCGGCTATAGCCGGTTGGTATATTCTTGGCGTATTGGACCTGCCTGAAAACGACGATCGTCCCTATGATCAGCATTACCGATGTGGTGAACTGCAGCGTTACCAAAACTCTACGCGGAATGGAAGCAAGCCGGCCAGCCTTAAAGGTTCCCTTCAGTACTTTCACCGGCGAGAAGGAAGACAGGTATAAGGCTGGATAGCTGCCCGCAACAAGTCCGGTCAATAAGCTAAAGCCAATGCCCATCACCCAAAACATCGGATTCGTCCACAACACGGTCATCTGCTTATCCGAAAGATTATTAAAAAAGGGCAGAGAAAATTCGACCAGCAAAAGCGCGAGTCCAAAGGCCAGAAATACGACCAGCAGCGACTCGCTCAGGAATTGCATGATCAACTGGCGGCGTACGCTTCCGATCGCTTTTCTTATGCCGACTTCGCGTGCACGCCGTTCGCTTCGCGCTGTAGAAAGATTCATAAAGTTGATACAGGCCAGCAGCAATACAAAAACCCCGATGATACCAAACAGCCAGACGAAGGTAATCTGACCTCCCGTATTAACACCCTCTTTAAATTCCGAATAAAGATGCCAGCGGCTCATCGGATGCAAAAAGAATTCCGGCTTATAAGAAGGATAATTCCCCTGTCGCTGGCGGGACAGTTTGATCTTCTCACTGGCTGCGGCAAAGCTTACACCAGGTTTCAGCTGGGCGTATATATGCCAGGAATTAGAATCCCAATAGGTTTCATTTTCCTTATTGATAGCAATGTAAAGCTTCCATGCGCCCAGGAAATGCAGTTCCTTGAAGGAGCTGTTGTTTGCAAAATCCTTATAGATGCCGCCGACCGTTACGTTCTGGTCGTTGGAGATGCGGACGATCCTGCCCATCGGGTCATCTGAACCAAACAAGGCCCTTGCTGCCGATTCCGAAAGCAGTATGGAATGCATGTCATTTAAGACCTCGCGATCACCCTTCACCATTTCCAACGTCATCATATCCGGAAAGGACGGCTCCACATACATGCCGGTTTCCGATAGCAATTTGGTCCCGACTGCCAGCACAGTATTTTCCTGTCCGCAAGCAAGGCTGACCCATTGGAAATCCGGATAGTTGTCGCGTATATATTTTCCCAGCGGAATAGGAACGACATCAAAGGATATTTTACCCTGCCCAAAGTTTACAAACTGCTGGACCATCCCTATGCGATCATAATTCTCCCGACCTTCCTTGTCAAAAGAAAGTTCGTCATAGATCCAGAGGCCGATAAGCATCGCCACTGCCATACCTGCCGCCAGTCCTGCTATGTTGATCGCAGAATACAATTTGCTCTTGCGCAGGTTACGCCAGGCAACTTTGAAGTAGTTTCTAAGCATCGTTTGCTGATTATACTCTTCGGAAGGCCAAGAATATGCCAAACAATTAACAGATTATCAATCAATTGATTGGCGTGGCGGCTTTTTTATTCATTGTCCGCTTCCGAACAATGATCGTTCGCCGGTGGTCATCGCTATTTCCTGGGCAGATGCGGCTTTGCCCTCTCAAAAAAGCTCTTCCCGCGAAATCCGGCTTCGGTTTCTGCGATAGCCTTTAGCAGGTTGTTCGTCGTATTGGTCAACTCGAGGATCGCGTCGCTCATCACTGTCCAGACGGGTCGCATTTCCTGTACAAGCTCTTCGCCTTTCGAGGTAAGAAACAACAGGCGCTTACGCTCATCGTGCCGGTCTTTCTTCGAGCGGATCAGTTTTTCATTTTCTAATTCTTTTAGAAGACTGATCGTCGATGGATGGGCATAACCAATTTCGTTCGCTAATTCCACAACGCCAAGGCCGGGCTTATGAAACAACGTATATATAACCGGAAACCATTTAGGTTCGAAGTCGATCCCAAAGGCCTTATAGATCATCTGCCCATCCTTTCTCAACAGATCGGCAAGTCGTTGTAAGCGGGTGGATATGGCCAGTGCACCGGAAGCGTCGATTACATTCATTTTACTGCTGGATTAGAAAGATGCAAATGATAAAAGATATGGTCAACTTCCATCCGTGGAAAGTACGAAGGCAAAGCGTCTTTTGTAATAGATACAAAACCGTTCTTCTCGTAGAAACGCATAGCCGCCTTCAACTGACCTACAGTACCCAAGTATAGATCGGTGATGCCATTGCTGCGGCAGTAGTCCAGCAATTCCTCCAATAGCCCTTGGGCGATCCCCAGTTCCTTGCCCCGATATTCCTTTCGGACAAACATTTTCCGGATTGCGCCGGCATGATGACCGATGTTCAGCAGTGCAATGGTTCCAACCAGCAGCTCCTGGTCAAATACGCCCCAGAATCCGCCGCCATTTTGCAGGTAGTTCGCCTCTATATCCAAAAGATCCGGCTGGTCTTGGGCCGTAACCGGGACATTAAATTCGATTTGCTGGATCGGTAGGATAAGGTCAATTATCGACTGACACTGCTGGTTGTCAAGCATCTGTGGAGTCGTATCGTTCATCTTCGTTTCAATTTATGTATAAATCTACGTAGTTAACTACATATATACAAAAAAGAAACCGGCAGGTTTGCCGGTTTCAAAATGTTATTATCTTTTTATTTCTCCCAGTTACAATTAGCCGAAAGCAAATCCCGCGAATTTCCTCCAATCATTATACTAAAGTCCCCAGGCTCCCAATCATATTTGAGGTCGCCGTTATAAAACTTAAGATCTTCGGGGGTGATCCGGAAGGTTACCTTGCGTGATTCGCCAGCCTTCAACTTTATTTTTTGAAATCCCTTCAGCTCTTTTACGGGCCGGGTGACGCTGCCGACCAGGTCGCGGATATAAAGCTGCGTCACTTCCTGGCCATCGGCAGCGCCATCATTGGTCACGGTTACGCTTGCCTCGAGTGTCTGAGCGCCTTTCAGATGATTGCTGCTAAGCGTAAGCCTGCTATAGGTGTAGTGTGTATAGCTAAGTCCAAATCCAAAAGGATAGACGGGATCATTGGAAACATCGAGATAGTTCGAGCGGAACTTCTGGAACCAGGGGCCTTCCAATGGGCGGCCGGTATTCATGTGATTATAGTAAAGGGGCACCTGTCCCACATTCTGGGGCCAGGTCGCGGTCAGCTTGCCGGAAGGATTGACGTCGCCAAATAACACGTCGGCAATCGCATGCCCTGCCTCTGTTCCGCCAAACCATACATTCAGGATGGCTGGCACGTGTTCGTTCTCCCATTTGATCGTCAGCGGACGACCGGTAAACAACACCAGCACGACGGGCTTCCCTGTCGCTAACAAGGCCTTCAGCAGCTGCTGCTGTGCTTCGGGAATACCGATATAACTCCGGCTGGCGCACTCTCCGCTCATCTCCGCAGATTCGCCAAGCGCAGCGACGATCACATCGGCCTGAGAAGAAACCTGCAGGGCTTCTTTTATCATATCGTCGGCAGAACGCGGATCCCTGTGCAGGGATTTGCCAAACATCGTGGCCCTCTCTTCAAAAAGGCTGTCGTAATCCAGATTGCTGCCTTTTGCATAAAGGATCTTTGCCTTGTCTCCAGCAGCATCCTTCAACCCTTGCAATACAGAGATCGATTTAGAGAAATCTGCCGCGACGCTCCAGGTACCGGGCATATTATCTTTTGCATCTGCCAATGGGCCCACCAGCGCAATCATCCCTTTTTTTGCGACCGGCAAAGTATGGTTCTCGTTCTTCAACAATACGAAACAGTCAGCAGCAGTCTTTCTTTCGATGGCGCGGTTCTCCGGCGTGAAGATTTCTGTCGCCGCCGTTTTTCCATCACAATATTTGTAAGGGTCTTTAAACAGCCCCAGCTTGTACTTGGCTTCAAGTATACGGCGACAAGCGGCATCTATCTGGGCCGCGGTGATCTTCCCCTGTGCAAGGGATTGTTTCAGCGTGGTCAGAAAGCCTTCGCCAACCATATCCATATCGATGCCAGCTTTTAGCGCAAGCGTGCTAACAGTTTGCAGATCGCCAAGGCCGTGGGCCGTCATTTCATTGATACCCGTATAGTCGGTAACGACGAACCCGTTGAATCCCCAGCGACGGCGAAGAACGTCGGTCATCAACCATTTATTGGCGGTTGCGGGTACGTCGTTTACGTCGTTAAAAGAAGCCATTACGCTGCCTGCTCCTGCATCTACCGCAGCCTGATAGGGCGGGAGATATTCGTTGAACATCCTCACCGAGCTCATATCGGTGGTGTTATAGTCCCTGCCGGCCTCGGCAGCGCCGTATAAAGCAAAGTGCTTCACGCAGGCCATGATATCGGACTTGCCTGACAGGTCACCCTGATACCCCTTTACCATCGCCTTTGCTATCTGCGAACCGAGATAAGGATCTTCGCCGCTGCCCTCCGCAATACGGCCCCATCTTGGATCGCGGGAGATATCGACCATCGGCGAAAAAGTCCAGCAGATACCGTCGGCGCTTGCCTCGACTGCGGCAACTCGCGCGCTTTGTTCTATCTCTGCCATATCCCAGCTACAGCTCAATCCCAGCGGGATGGGAAAAACAGTTTCGTAGCCATGGATCACATCCATTCCAAAAAGCAGCGGGATTTTCAGACGGCTTTTTTCAACGGCGATCCGCTGTACATCGCGGATCCTGGCAACCGACTTTATATTAAAGAGCCCGCCAACCTTTCCCTGGGCGATCTTTCCAGCGATATCCGAATTTGCCGCCTGACCCGTGGTGAAGTCGCCCGCCTGCGGCAGGTTGAGCTGGCCGATCTTTTCGTCAAGCGTCATCTTCGCCATCAGCGCGTTGACAAAGGCGTCCATTTTCGGGTCCGTGTTTCGAGGCCCTCCAGGAGCAGGTCTATGGACTGCGGCGGCGGAATGCGGGGGCGTAGCGGATGGAGTAGCCGCAGCCATGGAAGCTGTCGAATTTGGTCCGGCAGGATGCTGCGCTTGCACCTCAACACCGGGAACGCCCGCGGCGGCAAGACAAAGTAGAGTTATTAAAACCTGGTTCTTCTTCATATAGGAGCTGTTATTATTTATTTTATCGCCGGGCTGGTAAAGCCCAGCTTCTTTAATCCGGCATTTACTTCGGGGCAGCTCATAAAAAGCCTCCAGAGCAGTCCGCTGCGATAGTTCTCGATCATCACCACTTCCGGTCCTTCGTCGATCGCGAGATAGGAAGAAGCATACCAGTCTTTTGTTTCGTTAAAGCCATCGGTAAAACCATATTTGCCCCAGATCTTATCGCCCAGCGCATCGTAAAAATGTCTCAGCGCCTTCATAGAATGTTCCGGCGTATAGGGGAAGGCCGATATAGCCCCAGTCGGAGAGATCGTTCCGTGGTCGTTTGTGGGAGAATGCGCGTCATAGCCATCATAGGTATCGCTGGCAGTAAGCCCCCAACAATCTTCTCCATAGCCTTTAAACTTCTTTGGGTTATCGACGCAGTAGGAATAATTGATAAGAGTATGATGCGTAACCTGCTGCCAGTAATCTGCATAGCGATCTTTCAGGCCGCGAGGGTCGAGACCGAGAAAGGAATATTGAGAAAAGAAAAGCGGGCCGCCATAGTCAAAGCCCAGCGGCAGCACATATCCATAAAAAGACTTACCATTCTTAAAGAAATCGCTCTGCGCCCAGCCGTTGTGATAAACAGAAGCGGGAACAGGATAATGCTCGCCCGAAGCCGCCAACACATACATGATCAGGCACTCGTTAAATCCGCGGACCGGGAAATTCATCGCCCAGCCATTGTTTGGACTCCAATGCCAGTAAAGCACGTCTCTCCCATCCCGTGTAAACCAATTCCATTCTATATCATTCCAAAGCCAGTTGATCTTGCCGCGAAGTTCATTTTCGACGGGATTGTCGCTGTTAAAGTATTGTCTTGCACAAAGCAACCCCTGGAAAAGATAAGACGTTTCAACCAGGTCTGCGCCGTCGTCTTTGCGCCCAAAGGGTATGGTCTTTCCCGTAGCCCCGTCCATCCAGTGTGGGAAAGCGCCATGATAAGACTGGGCTCTGGCAAGAAAGTTCACCATTTTCAGTAGAAAGCGGGCGGCAGTATCTCTTGCGATGAAATGGCGGTCTGTGCCGGCGATGACGGCCATAATTCCAAAACCCGTTCCGCCGGTCGTGACGACTTCGTCTCCATAATCGTAACTCCTGTTACTCCGTTCTCGCGCCATTCCGCTGACAGGATGCGCAAAGTCCCAGAAATAGGCCAGTGTCCTACGTTGTACAAGATCGAGCAATTGACTGTCGCTAAGATTACGAGGTCTTGGCGTCGTGTGCTGCTCGCGGGACTGTGCTTGTGCCGAACCGACGGCAGCAGCCAGCGCAAGGAATACAAAATATTTTTTCATCGTCTTAATTTATATAAGGGCTCGAAAAGCCCAGGTTCTTTAGTCCTTTCTGTACTTCGGGGCAGCTCATAAAAAGATTCCAAAGCAGTCCGCTGCGATAGTTTTCGATCATCACGACCTCGGGTCCCTGATCGATGGCCAGGTAAGAACCTGCAAACCAGACATTCGTCAAATTAAAGGCATCCACGAATCCATAGTCACCCCAGATCTTATCGCCCAGCGTATAATAGAAAAAGCGAAGTGCGTTCATCGATTGTGTCGGCGTATATGGCAAAGAAGCTATCGCAGCGGATGGAGTGATGATGCCGAGGTCATTGGTTGGTGAATGAGCAGCATAGCCGCTGATATTGTCGTCGCTTGCGGTAAGTCCCCAGCAGGCAGCGCTATAGCCGTTGTAGTTCTGAGGGTCGGCGACGCAATAAGCATAATTGATCTGGGCGTGGGCGGTATTCTGCGCCAGATAATTGGCATAAGCATCCGAGAGTCCGTTGGGGTTGAGGCCCAAAAAAGAATAGTGAGAAAAGAAAAGCGGACCGCCGAGTGCAGGTCCCAATGGCAATGTTGTGCCATAGTAAGTCTGGCCATTGCGAATAGCTCCGTTGCCAGCCCAGCCGCTATCATAGGTACTGCGGGGGATAGGGTCCGTGGCTGCAGAAGCCGCAAGGACATAGGTGATCAACGCTTCGTTCCACCCCCGGACCGGGACATTGACGGCCCAGTCATAATCCGGGCTCCAGTTCCAGTAAAGAATATTGAGTCCGCCGCGACGATACCAATTCCATTCCACGGCATTCCAAAGCGTATTGATGTTGGCCCTCAGTTGTACTTCCGTATTATCGCTGGTGCTGTTAAAGTACTGGCGGGCGGTCAGCAATCCCTGCATAAGATAGGAGGTCTCGACTATATCGCCTCCGTTGTCCTGTGTGCTAAAGGGAACCGTGGCGCCCGTAGCGCCATTGATCCAGTGGGCGAAGGCGCCATGGTAACGGGTGGTATTGTTCAGCAGAAAATTGACGATCGTGGAGATGCGGGTCAGCGCGTCGCTGCGGGAGATAAAATTACGTTGAGCGCCCACGAGCATCGCCATGATCCCAAAGCCTGTCCCGCCGGTAGTCACTATATCGCCCGAAGTATTGCGTTCGCGGGCCATTCCGGAGGTTGGGTGACCAAAGCCGGAAAAATATTTTAAGGTCTGTGATTCGACGAGGTCAAGCAATGCGCTGTCGCTAATCCGTTTAAACTTATCGGAAGAATCGATAGCGGTGGTGATCCTGACGTTTACCCCTCCATTCAGAGAGCCGCCCGAGATGGACTTCAGCGAGGTCGTGACGGCGAGAGTATAATTTGTTATAGGTTGAAGCAATGCCGATGGACGGATGGTCAATACGCTGTCGCTGTTAGACAGAGAAGAAGAGAGCCCCAGGCTTACCCCGGCAGCGGTCTTTAGTGATATCGCGCCAGAGACGGAGGCGATACTTAAAGGAGCCGAAAAAGAAAGAACGAAAACAGGAGAGTCGTTGACATTATAATAAGAGAGGCCGCTATAGCTCCCATTCACCTTAAGACTGCTAAAGGAGAAAGAGGACACTGTGGTCGTCGTTGTTGTCGTCGGTTTGTCACTTTTCTTACTACAGGACAAAAACGCGGCAAGGACACAGAAGGTCAAAGCATATCGCATACCTATAAAGTTATGAAAAGAAGGGCTGCCGTTTTACAACCGCAGCTCTTTATACATTATTTACCACGATTTTCGAGCCGATATAAGGCATTTGTACCCTTGGCGGACAGGGCTTGGCTATAGATACAGCGCTCATCTGCCGAGCCTTGTACAAAAAGGGCCCGGGACTGTATCGTTATGCAGAAATTAACGGGTAATATTTACTTTTGCCGCTTGATTATCGTTTATACGAAGTCGGAAATCCCCTTAAACGACCTTTTTAATGCCAAAATTATCTGTCATTGTGCCCCTTTCGCGCCATTTATTGTATCCTTAAATACGGGTTATTCAAAAACTAATTCAAACTTATGTCCGATATCAAGGCACTCTTAAGTCAAGACCCACTTTTTGTTTTTGCGCTGGAAAGCGAGGCTCGTCATCATTTTTCCAAGCTGCCGCTGCTTTTTATAGGGATAGGAAAAGTTAACGCGGTCTATCATCTTACGAGGAAGATCCTTGAAAAAAGACCGAGCATCATCGTCAATCTTGGGTCGGCGGGAAGTTCAAAGCATGTTCGCGGCCAGGTTGTCTGTTGTACTCGTTTTATTCAGCGGGATATGGATGTCAGGCCGCTGGGTTTTGAAAAATACATCACTCCATTTCTGGAGGGGGAGTCTATTTTGACAAATGGGCTTAAGCTTGAGCATCTGCCCCAGGGAGCCTGCGGAACGGGTGACAATTTCGAGGTGGGTCATACCACGGACGATTACGATGTGATCGATATGGAAGCGTATGGGCTTGCGTTTGTCGCGCAGCAGGAAAAGATACCTTTTTTGTGTCTGAAATATATCACCGATGGGGCGGACGGGCAGGCCGCAGAGGACTGGCAGACTGCTCTCGAGCATGCTGCGGAGGCGCTGAAGGGGGCGCTACAGCTGTAGCTGGAATGGGGAATGCAGGCGCTGAGGCCTTAAGCGTCCAATCGGCCAGGAGGCCGGCAGCTTGGAGGACGGGAGTAATTGGGGTCACCGGCAGCTTGGGGGGCGGGGATAATTGGGGTCACCGGCTACGTGACGCGGGCGTGGCGCGGGCATTGTCCGGGCATGGCGCGGTTGGAGTCGCTGCGTGCGGGGAAATACGGGCGGCGAGGGCCGGAGGGCTGGGCATTGCAGGCGGCTGAGCAAAGGTCAGGGGTTGAACCTCAAAATTCCCGAAATCGAAATTTCTGTTACCGAAACCGTAAATACCGGCAGTGCAGGTGGTTTACATTTGTAATAGTTATTCAAACATGTCTTGACAATCTCATTAACAGCTATAACTCCCCGCTATTCTTGGCGGGGTTTTGTTATTTCGGCAATTGCAGGGCAGAAAAATGGTAAAATACATTTTTAGGTAAAGGAGGATTCGAGGGGCGCAGGACTGGCTATATTTCCCGACCTTATTAAACGCGACAGCAGCCTGTAGAGAATCCGTACAGGTTATTGTCGACTCATTTCTATGGTAAAATCATAGTCTGCTGGTCGGTATTCCAGCCGTCCAGTCTCAGGGCGGCGTGGGGGCCGACAAGGTTTGTTGGGCACCTGACCGTCACTGTTATCGATTCGCCGGCGGGGATCGAGAAGTAGTTGTCGGACCAGTAGCTGGGAAGGATCTCTTCCCCATTACCGATCAGCTGCGGATTCAAGAAGAAAGCCAGCTGGCTCGATGTATTGGTGAAGCGGAGGGTCCAGTTAGAAAAAGCGGGGCCGGCGGTAGACGATCCGGGAGCAGCGGCAGAGGAGCCGACGCTGGTCCGAGACACTGCGCCGGCCGCGGAAAGCACATCCATTCGCACCTGTGCTTTTGGCATCGCGCGCAGATCGGCAAAATCGTGCCCCGGCGACATCCAGTATACATTGCGGGAGATGACCATGCCACGCGCGTCCTTTAGCTTTAGCAGCACAAAAGAGATCCCCGTTGCCGAAGCAAGCTGCGACCTCAAAGCCAATACCGGCTTTGCCTCTACGGTATCGAGACTCGCATCGCCTTCCTTATGGTAAAGCGAATGCCCGGTCATCCCGACGATCTCCGCTTCGTAATGCAGCCCCGACCGGGGAATATAGGTGCGGTTGATCAGTGCTACCGAAGAGTCATCGAGGTTCAACTGGATATGCGCGGGCTCGCAAGCCCTTTGCATAGAGTAATACCCCGCATTGGGCTCCAGATACCAATCATAGACCTGCCAGATCACGCTGGGGAAGGCCGCATTCAGCTTCCAGAGCATCACCCCGCCGGTTTCTCTGAGTTTGTGGCCAGCCGCTTCGAAGATGCCGCGATAGCCCGACGCGTTCATCAACTGCATCTTTTCGGAAAAATCACGCATACTGACGGGTGCGCCGTAGCGGCCCACCATTGCCTGGTAGTAAGCATCATATTTTCCATTGCCGGTGCATGCGTCGTGATAGCCCCAGCTATTGTTCAACGGATAGGGAAGCCGCGGGTCGGGGATAAGATCGGGGATGATCTTCGTCAGGGTGTTATAGGGCGGCTGTGAAGGAATACCCGTCTCGTCTTTGAACACCCAATCGTGACCGGCATCGACGAGGCGGTAGTACTGCGCGTCATCCTGCCAGGAATAGGGGCCGCCGCTATAGACACCGGCAGGCTTGTTGTCGGGCCAGGAGCCTTTCCAATCCTTTGGCGCCTTTGAAAACCCCGAAGAACAGGGGATAAAAGGCCGCGTACCGTCGAGCTTTGCGACATTGTCACGCATCGCATTATACAGTTCTTCGCGCGCATGACCTTCGTTCCCGCCCGTCCAGACCAGCAGGCTGGGATGGTTGCGGATACGATAGATCGTGCTGATGACATTATCGATAAACACGTTGCTTTGCAAGGGCCAGTCGGCAGAGCCTTTAAAGCCGCCATTGGTATCGCCCGTTATCCAGAAATCCTGCCAGACCAACAGCCCATAACGATCCGCCAGTTCGTAAAAGTCGTCTGTTTCGCCCAGCCCCCCACCCCATATGCGGACCATGTTCACGTTGGCATTCCGGCAAAGCAGCAGTTCGTAGTCGTACCGCAGACGATCCCGGTTGAGCATCATATCCGGAACCCAGGCGCCGCCCACGAGATGGATCTTTTTGCCGTTGACAAAAAAGTCACGGCGAACCCATCCATCGACCATCGTCGTCGAAGAGCTGACGGTCCGGATGCCGAATGCAAAAGAGATTTCGTCGGACACGAGGCCGCCGTGATCCATATCCGAATGCTCGTGAGCGCCCGTGCCGGTACGGTCGGAACCGCTGCCGTTCGCGCCAAAGCCATTGCTACCGGAACCAGGGCCCCGGCCTCGCGAGCCTGCGGCATTGCGCCCATCAGAGCTGACGCCGGCAGCAGAGCCGTCACCCTCCTTAAACTGAATCCGGATACGATAAAGATTCGGATCTCCATATCCATTCGGCCACCAGAGGCGCGGATTATGGATCAGCAGTTTCGGCACATTGGCAGATGACAGATTTATAGTCGACTTGCCCGATGCGTCAACCGTGACCTCTTTCGTAAACGAAAGAGATTCTCCGGTAAAATTCTCCGGGCTGATCGAAACCACCAATACACCCTTCCGCACCGCCCCGCTGTTATTCGTCAATTGCAAATTAAGAGACAGCTTTGCCACACTAGTATCAGGAAGACCTGGTAGTTCCGTAACGAGCTGCGGCTTTTCGATCACCACCTGCCCCGTCGTCCGAAGATAGACGGGCTGCCAGATACCCATATTGCGGTCGCGAACCTCGGGTATCCAATCCCAGCCAACGGAACTTAGCATCGTGACGTTCTTGCCGATGTCGCCGGTAGGTCCGCCATTATCATAAAATTCATCCATCGCCTCCAGCTGCGGCGGCGCCGGTAAACCCGGTTCATCCAATGGATAGATCTTCACCGCCAGGGCATTCTCCTCTCCCGGACGGATAGCCGAACTGGCATCCAGGTCAAACTCTTCAAACATCCCGACCATCTTCGACGAGTCCGCAAGACGCCGGCCATTCAGCCAAACCTCCGCGCGGTAATTAATACCTTTAAAGATCAGTTGAAAATGCCGTCCCTTATCCGAAGCAGGCACTTGAAATACGGTTCTGTACCAGTAAGGCTTTTTCCAGGGATTGGGCTGCCCCGGTATATGACTGTATTGTTCGAGGTGATATTGATGGTTAAAGGAATCAGAGGCATCCGGTATCAGCATATTGTTCATTCCGATATAAGGATCGGGATAGACCTTGTTGGCAACAAGTCCCGACAGGACCGTCGTAGGCACTGTCACCGGAAACCAATAGTTGGCGGATTCATAGTGTATAGAAGAGAGCGAATCGCCTCGCGTACCGATCACTTCGGACGATTGCAGTGTCCACTTTGAAAGCCGGACCTGGCTGACAGCAGCAGGGGATTCCGCCAGGCGGAAAGAAGCAGAATGATTGCGGATTTGGCTGGCGGCAGCTCCGTCTGCCCTGGCGGCGGCAGCTCTGTCCGTGTGGCTGATAGCAGCAGTCAGGCGAGGATCGGACGGGCCAGAAACCCGATGATCCGAAACCGGTGCGGCGGCATTCTCCCCCGACTGGGCCCAAACAAAACAAGGCAATAAAAAAAAGATAAAAAAGCCCGTACTCCTTTTCATAGCTGTCAATTAATTCGTATTGCTGATAAACGCGATATGCCTTCCATCCGGTGACCAGGATGGCGTATTGATCGAGCCCTGCCCTCCATACAGATAAGCAATCACTTTCGGCTTTGCCTTCCCATCGATGGGCAGCATCCTTATATACACGTGTTTATAAGGCGGATGGATGCCGGCAGGCGTTTCTTCTTTTAAAAAGGAAAGGTAAACAAACGACTGACCATCGGGCGAAATATGCGCAAACCAGTTATTGTACTCGTCGTTTGTAATCTGTTCCTGCCCGCTGCCATCGGGTCTCATCCGCCAGATCTGC
The DNA here is from genome assembly GCA_015654595.1 of Chitinophagales bacterium. Classification (GTDB taxonomy): domain Bacteria; phylum Bacteroidota; class Bacteroidia; order Chitinophagales; family Chitinophagaceae; genus Puia. The sequence goes on from JAATGQ010000079.1 coordinate 13,470, forward strand.
ATCGACCCGGACCGGACGGAGTTGAAGTAAATATATTTCCCGTCGGGTGTATACTCGGGTCCATCGTCAAGCCCCTTTGTCTCTGTCAGCCTGACCTCGGAGCCACCCGAGGCTGGGATCTTATAGATATCGAACTCCCCATTGCGATCGCCGCAAAAGACGAGATCTTTTCCATCGGGCGACCAGCCATGCAGATAAGACGGCCCTTTGGGCGTAATAAGTTTGGGAGTACCGCCGCCCACCGGTACCGTATAGATAACAGAACCGCCGCGATCTTTTTCGTAGTTGCTCAGTCCAAGCATCGTCCCATCAAAAGAGAGTACATGATCGTTGTTGTTCTTTATCACTGAACCGGTATTCACGGCAGCAGCGGTTCCGGAAGCAAGGTCAAACCGCTCAATCACTCCCTTTGCATCATTAAAGATAAGACTGGCCCCATCCCGTGTCCAATTGGGCGCCTGTATAGAATAAGGCGTTGTATAAATGACCCGGCGTTCGCCCGACGCGATGTCCAAAATTTCGAGGCGGCTGCCCAGTGTCATGGGAGTCGACTGATTCGCCTCGCCATTATAAGGGATGGTAATATTTACGTTGCTGAAAACGCCGGTCTCGAGCATTTCTGCGTTATGAGAGCCGACAAAAAGACCTACATAAACTTCGTCGCCTAAATCGAGGCTGCTGAGCGTATCGGTCGTGAAAAGCTGGCCATAAATGGCGGCGCGCATGATAAAGAGATTGCCTTTTCTTTCCAGCTGAAGGATATTGGCCTTGCTGAGGGGTAAACGATGCTCTTCCGTAGCAGCGCCCTTAGAGCGGCGGAACTGCAGCGAAGTAAGTCCATCCCCATGTACAACGGCATTGACATGAGGAGAATTCCCATCGAGTGTCTTCCGCACCATCCAGCCTATTTTACGGTGATAGTCAACCCATCCGCCAACAAATTCGGCGCGGCAATAAAGGATAAAGTCCCCGCTCATCTTTTTCCACAGATACTGGAATTCATCATGATCATCCCAGATATTATGCCCTGCACCAGAAATAATATATTGACCGGTGGCTGGAATAAATGTGGTAGACCCTGGTTTCACGTTGCTGCCAATATCACCATGTCCCTGAAAAATACCGATGTTCTGCGAAAAGGCCGAAACGGAAAAGAGAAATACGAGCAGGCAAGCCCCCGCCATCTTAAGAACGTTCATACAGCAAGAGATTTAAGATAAGAAAAGCCCCCTGCCGGGGGCTTTACAACTAAATAAGATTCTTCTTTATGTAGGTTATACTCTTTGTTATACTATCAAAAGGCGATCCGGGGCATTTATCCTCCTCGACAAAGAAGTACTTCATCCCGGACTTATCGGCATTGGCAAAGATCCGTTTGAAATCGATGGTGCCGTTACCAACCTCGGTAAAGGCATGCGCCGGCGTATTGTCCATATCTTTCAGATGCCACAGCGGGAAACGACCAGGATGCGCTTCGAAGAGCTGCACCGGATCATGACCAGCCTTGGAAACCCAATACAGATCCATTTCCATTTTGACGAGATCGGCGTCGGTATTTTCGAGCAGCACGTCATAAGGATACTTGCCATTCTGTGCGTCAAATTCGAAGTCGTGGTTATGATAACAGAACTGGATACCAGCTTTTTTACATTTCTCCCCGGCGATATTGAACTGCTGCGCCAGCGATTTATAGTGATCCAGCGAAAGCCTTTCGTTGGGGGATAGCCAGGCGCAAACCATGTATTTGAGACCTAGCGCATGACCATCTTCCACTGCCTTGTCCCAGCCATGCAGAACGGTACCCTTGAACTCGCCGTCGATCAGCTGCGGCGCGCCTGCACTGTCTTCTCCAAGCCGATAATGACAGCTTCTCATGACCTGACCATTCTTCTTCAAAAGGGAACCAAACGCCGCCGGACTCATTCCGTAGAACTTCTCCGTACCAGTATAGGTAGCGCCTTCCAGTGAATTAAACCCGATCTGTGCCACCCTGGCCAGTGTTCCCGTAGGATCGGAGGCCATTGCATCTCTGACGGTGTATAATTGCAGGCCGATGGCCTGCTTGTCGGATGGAGTCAAAAACGAAGAAAGCGAAGGTACAGCCAGCGCCCCTGCGCCAAAAAGAGCGGTTTGTTTCAGAAATTGTCTTCTCGTGTGCATGGATGTCAAAAGTTTAGGCCAAACAGCGTAGACTCTTTTTCCGCGCAGATGGCAAGTTCGTTAATGAATAATCAATGTACCGATTTTTTGCCGGATCAATCGGACCAACTCCAAACTTTCGGAAAAATTAGTGCCGGAGGGAAACCCTTAATCGGCCTTACCGTGTTCCTCTTACGCCCGGTCTCTTCGAGCTCATCCTTCTTACTCGCCCATCGGGCATGGACGATCGGATTGTCCTGCGTCCCTGTTATCGACAGGGAACACCAATAACGCTAAAAGGAGGCAAGTCCAGAAAGATCGGGATGGTTGACGCCGCGGTTTGTTTCCTTACTAACAGTACCGAACAAAACGACCGTTACCATTATCAGTTTTGTCCTCTTCCGGAAGGGAAAATGGAAAAAAGTAAAGATTTAGAATACCCGGCAAGAGTATACCCCTATCAACAGGGACCTCGCCTGAGGGGGAGGCCAAATTTTCATAAAAGATTCTTGCACAGCCAGAAAATAGATAATATTTTAGTTTCCCCTCCGTTTATATATACCGGACCGCAGGGTCCTAAGAGAGCGGAAATGCTCCCAGGGGGAAAAGATTAAAAAACCTTTGAAACATGCGTCGTAGATCCTTAAAACATGGCCTGTGGTGTGTGCTGGTCGCATTTGTTTTACCGGTGAACGTGTTGAAAGCCGGTACTCCTACCGGAGGTGGTAATCCAGTAAGGAGTAAAAATGCAACTAAAGCCGCCGCGTTTGAAGAAGAAGTCAGTACTCTATATCAACAGATAGATCTAAAAGAAGTGGGACTGACAAAGAAAGCCTTTGAATATGCGCTAAAGGGGTATTATTACCTGTTGGAGCATCATTGGCTGAACAAGACAAATATCCTTTCGATCTGCGATCTGAGTCAGTCATCGCGTAACAAGCGCCTGTATGTGCTCGATCTGGAACAAAAGAAGGTGCTGATCAACACGTATGTTGCTCATGGCCGCAACTCGGGTAAAGAGTTTGCCAGCTCTTTCTCCAACAACCCTTCTTCACATAAGACCAGTCTTGGTTTTTATGTAACGCAGGGAACGTATATCGGAAACAATGGTCTGTCTTTAAAGATAAGAGGGATGGAAAAAGGGATCAATGATCGGGCCAACGGACGCAATATCGTTGTCCATGGGTCTGAATATGTAGGTCCGGACTTTGTGCAGATGAATTCCTTTTGCGGAAGAAGCTATGGATGCCCCGCGGTACCTGCCGATGAATCCGAAACGATCATAGATCTGATACAGGGAGGGACTTGTTTGTTTATCTATCATCCGACAAAACAATACACTGCAAAGTCGAAGATACTGAAGAACTAGCATGGACGCACACTTCAGATGGTTTGAAGGTGAAAAAGCTCAATTTAGGTTCGTACCCTATGATTGGGCTTTTCTTTTTTCCCTACGTCAAAAAGAAAAGCCTACGATCTGGGCGAGTATTCCAACGAACAAGCCCATCCACACCTGAAATCCATTATGTGCCGAAAGGATCAACCGTGAAGTACAAACCAATCCGGCAATCAACAAAACGATACAGATATAAAGACCGGAAGCAAAGGGGTCTTGAAACGAATACAATAAGACGAACCCGATCAATCCCCCCACGCCCACGGCGTGCATGCTGATCTTAAAATAAATATTCGCGAACCAGGCTCCGCAGATCGCCAGGAAAGAACCCAGCAAAAAATTAACCGTTACAGGCGGGCTGTCCGTCAGATGCTTGAATACATTCCAGCTCCACCAGTAAAAGATCATTGTGATGATATAAGGGATGATCCTTTCCTTTTCGGTACGAAGCAGCATCGATTCGACAAACTTCAGCCGCCACAACAGAAAGACTGCAAAGGCCGGAAAAATTGCCGTCATGATCAGGATATGTAGGAATTTCAGCACTTTGGCCTTATGCTCGAAGCCGGCAAAAGCCTCGGGGTGCAGAAAGATCAGGAATCCCATCACGTAAGTCGTGATGAACAGGGGATGAAAAACGTAAGAAACGACATGGGCAAAAAACCGCAGCCCGGGAGAAAACGAAGCCGCCTCTCCTTCTGCTGGAGGTGTATTGGCCAGGGCAGTATTTGAAGTTGTCATAATTCTTTTCTAAGCCTTGCGACGGGAATGTTCAGCTGTTCGCGATACTTCGCTACTGTACGGCGGGCGATGTTATAGCCTTTTTCCTGCAGCAGCTCTGTGAGCTTTTCATCGCTCAGCGGTTTCTTCTTGCTTTCCCCTTCGATCAGATCGCTGAGGATCTTTTTTACTTCGCGGGTGGATACTTCCTCGCCGCTGTCGGTGCTGAGAGATTCGCTAAAGAAGAACTTGAGCCGATAGGTGCCGAACTCTGTCTGCACAAATTTGCTGTTGGCGACGCGGCTGACGGTGGAGATATCCAGCCCGGTGCGCTCTGCAATGTCTTTCAGGATCATCGGCCGCAGCGTTGTCTCATCTCCCGTAAGGAAGAAGTCGTGCTGGTAGTCCATGATCGTGTGCATCGTATTATACAGCGTCTGCTGTCTTTGTTTGATCGCGTCGATAAACCACTTGGCCGCGTCTATCTTTTGTTTGATAAACAGGACCGCCTCTTTCTGGCGCCTGTCTTTCTTGCTGCCGCGATCATACTCCTTTAGCATTTCCTTATAACCCTCGCTGATGCGAAGGTCGGGGGCATTCTTGGAGTTGAGTGACAGCTCTAGCTTACCGGCGTTATTGTTGATAAAGAAGTCGGGGATCACATAGCTTTCCACCTGGTTGACCTCGCTGACGTCTCCGCCTGGTTTTGGGTTGAGCTTGATGATCTGGTTGATCACGTCTTTCAGCTGGTCATCCGTGATATTTAAACCGCGCTGGATCTTATCGTAGTGTTTCTTGGTGAACTCATCGAAATAGTGCTCCAGCACTTCGATGGCCAGCTCTACGCTCCGGGTGCCGTTGACTTTCCTGTTCAGCTGGATCAGCAGACATTCCTGCAGATCACGCGCCGCGACGCCGGGGGGGTCGAACTGCTGTATCTTTTTGATCAGCGACTCAATCTCTTCTTCGGAGGTCTCGATGTTCTGACGAAATGCCAGGTCGTCGACTATGGAAGCAGTTTCGCGGCGCAGGTAGCCGTCGTCGTCAATGCTGCCGACGATCTGTTCGGCTATTTTGCGGGTGCGGTCATCGACCACGAGCATACCCAGCTGGTCGAGCAGCAGTTCGTGAAAAGAAGTGCTTACCCGATGCGGCATCGTCCGGTCTTCGTTATCCTCGGGATAATTGTCATCGCGAAGCTTATAGTCGGCGACGTCATCGTCGTATTCGTTGACGTATTCGCTGATATCCAAATTCTCGTACTCATCTTCACTGCCGTCCTTTTCTTCATAATCCTCTTCCGCAGAAGAATCAAATTCGTCCTTCAACTCCTCTCCAGACCCGTCTTCATGATCTTCTGTCACCTCGAGGGCGGGGTTTTCTTCCAGCTCTTCCTTAATCCGTTCTTCCAGGTTTGCCGTAGGTACCTGCAGCAACTTCATCAGCTGTATTTGCTGAGGAGATAGTTTTTGGAGTAACTTTTGCTGTAATGATTGGCTTAACGACATGTATATCAGGGGTTTTGTCTCGCACTTTTCCGAAAAAAGGAAAAATTCGCGGGGACCACAAAAATCGAGCCGTAAATCTACGTAAAAACCAGGGATCAACCGTGCAACGAAAAAAAACTTTTCTTGTTGTTTCTTTCGCAATACTTACGACCATGCTTTCCGCCCAGATTCCGCGCGGCTATCCGGCGATTCCTGCTCATTTGGAATTACCGAAGATTGCCTTTGCGGGGCAACAATTTAACGTACCAGGGCTTACTCTTAGTGCGTCATCAGAGGAGCACCGGTTCCCAGCGTTTTCTTCCTTAATGGCAGAGGCAGGTGGTACGTATTATGTGGGGCATCTGGGGTTCTTTTGTAAGAAGGAGATCGAGATCGAAAAGGTCACGCATGTACCGGTACGGTTCCGACTCGGGTCTCTCGAGGAATGCAATCGGCTGGAAGGTAAATAAAAAAAGAGGGGGTGTTGCCCCCTCTTTTTTTCATAAAGATTTTTTTATTGCTGCAACGATCTTTTCTCCCTTCTCCTTCAACTGCTCTTCTGACCAGGCCAGCGAGATAGCTGTACAGATGGCGCGGCTCATGATCGCGTCACTAGCCGAAAAGTCAGCCCCATCAAGTGCGCGCAGCCCCTTTTCCTGGGCCTCGTTCAGCCTGTTGAGCGTAGTTGCCTGACGCAGGTGATCCCACTTGCGGATATAGTGCCAGTTATTGTCAAACCAGTAGAAATTACCGGGTAATACACCCTGCGCCTTTAGTTCGGCGACGACACTGCGTGTGATCTCTTCCGTAGGCAGGAACCAGCACAGGAAAGTGTTGCTGTCGCCGCTTGGGTCGGGAATAGTACGAAAAGAAACTTCGGGAACGGTCGAAAGAATAGCCTTCAGCGCGTTGTAGTTCTTTTTCTGGATGGAAAGAAAGGTTTCCAGCTTGCGGATCTGGGCCAGGCCGACGGCAGCGTGCAGCTCGGAGATCCGGAAGTTATAGCCGATAAAAGGATGGAGATCAGCGCCGCGGTCTACGCCCTTATGGTCGTGTCCATGGTCGGAGTATCCATCGAATTTTGTATAAAGATCTTCGGAATTGGTTACGATGCCCCCGCCTTCTGCGCAGGTGATCGTCTTTACGAAATCAAACGAAAAAGTACCCGCATGGCCGATAGTTCCCAGGTATTTGCCTTTGTATTTTGCGCCAAAGCTCTGGCAGGCGTCTTCCAGCAGGATCAGGTTGTGCTCTTTGCAGATCGCAGCCAGCGGATCGAGGTCTGCCATCGCGCCGCACATGTGCACCGGCATCACGCATTTCGTTTTCGGGGTGATGGCTTTGCGAACGGCTTCAGGATTCATCGTCAGCGTATCATCCACATCCACCAGCACGGGAACCGCGCCTACACTCAGAATGACCTCAAAACTGGCGACGAAGGTGAAGGTCGGCATGATCACCTCATCCCCTGCCCCGATGCCAAGCGCGGCAAGGGCAGTGGTCAATGCAGCCGTTCCGCTGCTTACCAGCTGCGTATAATTACAGCCAAGCGTCCTGGAAATAGCGGCTTCGAGCTCTTTGCTCTTCCAGATCCCTTTGCGGGGACCATCAAAACCATAACGCATATAGATACCAGTATCGAGGACGTCGTTCACTTCTTTTTTTTCTTCGGGACCGAATAGTTCAAAACCAGGCATATTGAATATTTTAATTTTTTGGTCAGGGCGCGGCCGATGTAAAATTACTCAAAAGTAACGGAACAGGCCGGCTCTCAACATTGTTACGACTAATCGCCGTCACAAAATAATAATAAACCTTTCCTTTTTCTTCCGACCTGCCGTTGTGGATGGTAAAAGCAGCCACCGGGTCATAAGGTATGAAGTCGCTCGCGGGAAGAGAATCGATATTGACGTTTGCGGAGTCCGCCCGATAGAGAGCATAACCCCTGAGCGAATCTGAGGGATCGCCCTTTGTCACCCATGCCGTCACGGAAAGATCCTTTGTATTCGACTCCACGTGGAATAGCGGCTGATGCGGCCGGACCGTATCGATCCAATCCATCGGCGGGATCAATGCGGGATAATTATAATAGTGGTTTTGCAGACTGTCACACCAGCCATAGGGATTGGTCTCGAAACTGCGGCTGCTGAAATAGATCGCTCCGTTGACACCTGGATAACTGCGCTGCGCCTGTATCTGACGGGTCAGTTGTGTCCGGTCCCGCCATGCAGGATTGGAGCCCGCGCGGTAAATGCCCAGCCCGATATAACACTGACGGCCATACGTGTGACGGCTCCACCAGTCGAGCAGCACGCCATAGGGCGCATGGGAAAACGAGAATTCCCAATATAACTGCGGGGCGACATAGTCGATCCAACCCTTATCCAGCCAAAGCAGGATATTGGCATAAAGATTATCATAGTTGGTCTGACCGGCATGGGTGTCGCTGCCTTCGGGGTCACGGGATTTATTTCTCCAGACCCCAAACGGGCTGATGCCAAATTTGCAATACGGCTTTTCTTCCTTTATCGCCCTGCTGATATGCAGCATGACCGAGTCGACATTGCTTCTTCTCCAGTCGGAGATCTTCATCCCATTGCCATATTTTGCAAAACTTGCCCTGTCGGGGAAGTCCATCGAGCTGCTGCCTTCCACGATATCATAAGGATAAAAATAATCATCGAAGTGCAGCGCGTCGATATCATATCGTTTTACGATGTCCCGGATCACCTTGATGACATAGGCCTGAACGTCTTTGTTACCGGGGTCGAAATAAAGCGTGTTCTCAAACTTTACAAACCATTCGGGATGCTGGCGCGTGATATGATCGGGAGCGATGGAAGACTCGCCGATGATCCGGGTGGTATAATGCCTTCCATGTCTGATCCTTTCGACGCGGCCCAGGCTCTTGACAGCCCGGTAAGGATTACACCAGGCATGAAACTCCATGCCGCGCTTATGCGTTTCTTCGATCATCCACTGAAGCGGATCATAATAAGGGGAGGGCGCCTTGCCTTGTACGCCGGTCAGCCATTCGCTCCAGGGTTCGTATGGGGAATTATAAAAGGCATCGGCAGCGGGTCTTATCTGAACGACGACCGCATTCATCCCGTTGCGTTTATGCATTTCCAGCTGGCGGATAAACTGCGCCTTCTGGCTGTCGACAGACTCGCCTTTCCGATAGGGCCAGTCGATATTTTCAACCGAAGCGATCCACGCCGCCCGGAATTCGTATTTGGGTCGGGGAACAGCTGTGCCGGTATAAGAGAACTCATTGGGTATGGGATGCAGCGGCTCGTCCTCTTCTTCGGTGGAGTCTACAGCGCCAGGAGCGCCTTGTATCGCCTGGGCCGCCGAATCGGCAACCCGCCGGGCCGAGTCCGCGGTTTGTGAAAAACCAATCACCGGCAAAGCCAGCAAAAGTGTCAGAACAAAAGAGCCGGCCGTATTCCGCAGCTTGTCGAGCAATTGATTCAGCGTACTTGTCTCCTCTTCCGACAGTGCGCCCATTATCTCATCCATCTGTTCTTCCAACGGATCCATCTTTTCGAGCAGCTTCCTTCCTTTTGCCGTGATCACGACATCAACGAGACGGCGGTCTTCCCCATTGGGAGTCTTTTTGACCAGTCCCTTCAGGATCAGCCGGTCCACGATGCGGCTGGTGTCGCTCATCTTGTCCAGCATCCGTTCGCGGATCTGCAGGGTAGACAAAGGTTTGCCCTCACCCCGAAGGATACGGAGGATATTGAACTGCTTTACCGTAATATCCCATCTTTCGAAGATATCGTCTATCTTCTCCGAAAGCCAGCTATAGGTGTACAGGATATTTATCCGCGCTTTCTGGTTTTCGCTGCGGAATTTACGTTGATTTATCTCGTTTTCAAGTGACATAGTTGTGTATCGTTAATCTTCCCAAACCTTTGTGCCTTCGGAGCAATTGGCGCAAATGTCGATATTCTTGCGTCCTTGTAATATTTTCCGGCGAAAATTTATATAGGAATCATCGTGCCATACTTCTTTGAAGGGCTTTCCTTTCAGGTCGCCGAGAGGATGTTGGGCGTCTTTGTCAAAACAGCAGGGGACCACCAGGCCGTCCCAGGTAATGACGGTGGTATGCCAGAGCCGCCAGCAGTGATTGTCTAACGTATTTTTGATGGTGACCTCGCCGTTTTTCAGCGTCTTGTAACGGCTATACCTGCTTTTTGTCGGGATAAGCCCATGCGGGTCGTTTTGATAGTCATAGACCTGGGCTGTCTTGAATCTTACCTGGTCGACACCGATCTCTTCAGCAAGCCTTTTCACGTCTTCCAGCTGATGTTCGTTTGGCTTTACGACGAGAAACTGAAAGATGACAAAGGGCGTCCTGCTCTTCAGCTCCTTTTTCCATTTGACGATATTGCGGGCTCCTTCAAGGACCTTTTCCAGTTTGCCGCCGACGCGGTACTGCTGGTAAACATCCTGGGTTGTCCCGTCGATGGAGATGATCAGCCGGTCGAGACCGCTTTCGACGGTCTTTTTGGCATTCTTTTCGTTCAGATAATGACCGTTTGTCGAGGTCGCCGTGTATAACCCTTTTGCAGAGGCATAAGCGACCATATCGAGGAAACCGGGGTTTAAATAGGGCTCACCCTGAAAATAAAAGATCAGGTAAAGGAGTTCTTTAGAAAGCTGGTCGAACGTCTGCCGGA
>JAATGQ010000066.1 GCA_015654595.1 Chitinophagales bacterium
TCGAAACGCCCAAGGCCGCCGCTTCCGCTCCAGGCAAACCGTCAACCACGTGGGCTCCGGGCAAGTCCGCGCGAACGGATTCCGCTTCATCCCAGCGAGCCCTCGTTTCCACTTACTCCGGCCAGCCTGCGCCAGCCCATCAAAAAGTCGATCCGCCAACTCCGGCAGGAAGAACGAATACTGCGACCCTGACGCGCAAACCTGCTGTCCAAACAGCCTCTACATCGGCCCCGGCAGCACTCAAAGCAAAATCATTTGCCCTGAAAAAGGAATCCATCGGCGGCTCCAACCAGTCATGGGCCAACTTTGGAAAATTACAACCCTCCGCCAGCTTTAATAATGCATTTGCAGTAACCGGCGTCGTCATCGACCAGAACAATAAACCGCTTCCCGGCGCCACCCTTTTCCTGAACGGCAACGAAAATGGCTATGTCACCACCAACCAGGAAGGCGGGTTTAAATTACCGCTGGCAAAGAAGGACAGCAGCCAGCAGCTGAACGTTTATCTATCAGGTTACAAGGCGGCTTCGGTCGACATCCAGAGTTTAGAGACAGAAGCAACGCCCGCCGTCATCCGGCTACAGCCGCAACGCAACAACCTGGAGGAAGTCGTCGTCACCGGCTATGGCAAAAGCCGTAAGGAAACAAGGGTCGAAGCCCCCTCCGAAGACAATGATGAAAAACTGGATTCCTTCTGGCTGAAAGCCACACCCATCATCGGAAGGATAAATTATCTGCAATACCTTATTGCCGGCAAGGCAACCATCCATGCCGACACTTCGATAAAAGGCGATGTACTCATCTCCTTCGACGTCGACAGACAAGGGCAGCTCAACGACTTTAAGATCGAACAATCCCTCTCCCCCATACACGATGCCGGCGTCATCCGGCTGATATCGGAAGGTCCACATTGGCGGCTGCTGAAAGGCAGACACACCCGCGCACTGGTAAAAGTCTCTTTTTAAACCGCAGCCCGATCGCCCTTCCCCCGTTCACGATAACCGTTCATCCAGCATTGTTTTGTCTTTGCCCGTCACATGCGTAAATTCGGCCCTCAAAACCACCAATATATGAAACATGTATTCCTATCATTAGCCATCGCCGCAGCGCTGTGTTCCACTTCGCAGGCCCAACAACTCAAAACTCCTCCGCCTTCTACGCCGCAATATGTAAAGCAGGACTTCGGTCTCAGCAACATCGAACTCTCGTACTCCCGGCCTGGTGTAAAAGGCCGTAAAATATTTGGCGACCTCGTTCCCTTTGGCAAAGTATGGCGCACCGGCGCCAACCAGGCCACTACCCTCACCTTTGCCGACGCAGTAACCATCGGCGGTACAACCATCCCTGCTGGCAAATACGGTTTGCTGACCATACCCGGCGCCGACGAATGGACCGTCATCATCACCCACCAGACCGACGTTACCAATCCCGCCGCCTACAAAGCCGACCAGGATATCGTCCAGGTGAAAGTAAGGCCCCGCAATCTGCCTTTCTCGGTAGAAACCTTTACCATCCTGTTTGCAGACGTCACGTCCAACAGCTGTAACCTGCAAATACTTTGGGAAAATACGTTTATTCAATTCCCCATCACCACCGATGTCGATACCAAAGTAATGGCTCAGATCGACAACGCGATGAACAAGGATAACCATCCCTACTTCGCCGCTGCATTCTATTACCTGGAAAACGGCAAGGACCTGAACAAAGCCCTCGAATGGTTTGACAAAGCCATCGCGATGGATCCCAATGGCACCAACAGCTTCCCGCTGTATTACCAGAAAGCGCGCTGCCTGGCAAAAATGGGCAGAAAACAAGAAGCCATCACTTCCGCTAAAAAGTCCATCGAACTGGCCCAGCAAGCGCCAAACGCCGACTACGTAGCGCTCAATCAAAAACTGATCGCTTCCCTGCAATAAAAATAAGCAGGGGCAGACGTCATCACGCCTACCCCTGCTTATCTCCCCTACCAGGGTTTAGTTCTTATAGGCAACTGATGCCAGACCCGCCATTCTTATGACAGCCCGCTACTATTGACAATAGAGCTAAAAAAATTACGGACTTTTTCATATTCAGCGCTTATGTCTCCAATTTAGCCTTTTCGGGTATACATGCCTGTAATATTTCGCTCAACACTACTACCCCGATCGCGCCGATCACATTCAACCATAAGAAACTCAACGAAATACTCCCTTGCTCGCTCAATATGCCGATCAAAATTATTCCCGCTTCTACTACCAGCGCGCTGATAAAGACCGCTCGTCCGCCCGTCTTCTTTCTATAAAAAGCCACCAAAAATATCCCCAGGATCACCCCATAAAACAAAGATCCCAGCACATTCACCGCTTCGATCAGGCTATTCCCCAGATGATACGCCAGCTGCGCCACCGCCACACAAAATACCCCCCAGAAGAATGTATACCAGCGCGATAACCGGAACTCTTTTTCCGGCTCGATCGCCTTCGGAGAAAACCGCCGGTGAAAGTCGATGATCGTACACGAGGAGAGAGAATTCAACGTAGCCGCAATCGAACCCCAGGCGGCCAAAAAGATCACGGCTATCAATAAACCCACCACGCCTTTTGGCAGATAATGGGTAACATAACTAAGAAAGATATAATTGGTGTCATTGGTATCCCCGCCGGTATCCTTCAGCCATCGCTGGATCGTAGCCCGATAACCAGCCTTCTGCTGATCGAATACACGTAGGCTTTCCGACAAGCCGTCCCCATCGAGCGAACCAGCCGCCGCGCCCCCTGTTGTCCGCTCCGCCGCCGCCCTGGCCTCACCCGCCGCCGCGCCATCGCGCGCAGCGCCCACACCGCCGTTAACCGAGGCCTCCGCCAACACGACCCGCTGACTGTCCACCGCGGCATACTCCCGCAATACCGTCTGCAGCGAGTCCTTATATTTCGAATGCGCCAGCTTATCCAATTGCGACTCATTAAAAAACACCGGCGCCCGGTTATACTGATAGAATGTAAACACCATCACACCCAGCAACAGGATAAAGAACTGCATGGGCACCTTCACCAGTCCATTCATCAATAACCCGATCCTGCTCTCGCTCACCGACCGCGCCGTCAGATAACGTCCCACCTGGGACTGATCGGTTCCAAAGTAACTCAGCGCGAGAAAAAACCCGCCGATCAGCCCGCTGAAAAGATTATACTTGTCTCCCCAGTCGAAATGCCCTTTCTTATCGATGCCCGTCGTGATGATATTCATCTTTCCCGCCTTTCCGCCCGTATGCAGGATCTGCGGCCAACCTACATTAGCCGGCAGATGGCTCACCATCCAGTAACCCGCCAGCAGCATCCCGCTAAAGATGATCAGCATCTGCAGCTGCTGCGTATAGGCGACCGCCTTCGCCCCGCCCGTAACGGTATAAACGATCAACAGACCGCCCATAAAGATGGTCGTCCAAAAAAGATCCCAGCCCAGCAAAGAAGAGAGAATGATAGAAGGCGCCGCAATACTGATCCCGGTGGAAAGCCCGCGCTGAGTAAGAAAAAGCAGCGAGGTCAGCGTTCTCGTCCGCAAATCGAACCGCTGCTCTAAATACTCATAAGCAGTAAAGACCCGAAGCCTATGGAATACAGGTACAAAAGAAATACAAAGCACCACCATCGCCAGCGGAAGCCCAAAGTAATACTGTACAAAACGCATCCCATCGGTGTACGCCTGCCCCGGAGCCGACAGGAACGTCACCGCACTGGCTTGTGTCCCCATGATCCCCAGCAGCACCATATACCAGGGCACACTTCGGTTGGAAAGGAAATAGCCATCCAGATCCCTGCTGGTCTTGCCCTTGTACAATCCATAGCTAACGATCCCAAACAAGGTCAACACCAATACTATCCAGTCAGGACGGCTCATGAAAAATGTTTAGTCAGAAAATAAAACACGGCGATACAAACCAGCAGGAAGCCGATCACCAACGCATACCAGCAGCCCCATTTTTTCATTGTTTTTTCTTTTTGGCGTACACCATCAACACCACAAGCCCCGCCAATACTCCTACGGCCATTCCAAAAGTAGCTCTCTTGATAAGCCGCCCGACAACCAATCCTATTACAATAGCTGTTACAAGCGCAACTTCGCTCTTTTTTATCGCCATGCTTAAAAAGCTTTCTTCTGATTCAATGCTATAATATTTGCCATCAAACGATAGGCGCCCGGCACACCCGCCGGCAGCTCCCGGAAGAACACCAGCCCGGTATACACAAAGTCTCCCTTTCCATAATGCGCAATGACAAGACTGCCCGTCAGATCCTGGTTCTCATTCGGGTCTCTCATAGAAAATACAGCCTGGTATGCCGGGTCCATCTGACCGGCAAAGTAAATCCCACGCTCCTGTATCCAGCCATCAAAATCCTTATCGGTGATCTTATTGGGATAGTTCAGCACCGGATGCTCCGGCAATAAAAAATTGACCTTCGCGGTCTCATCGGTTACCCGCAGATTGTTGACGGAAAAAGGATAGGGTCCGATCGTCGTCGTCACCTTACCCAGATTTTCCCTGTTGTATTGCGCAATCAAATTGCCGCCGGCTTTTACATATCCCATCAGCACGGCATGCTTTTCTTCCAGCCATGGATGTACTTCATACGCCCGGATACCGGCAATGATGGCATCGAACTGCGCCAGATAACCCGGCGTAATATCTTTCTCTTTCAACAGCATCACCTCATATCCCATCTGGATCAAGGCTTGGGGAACCTTATCCCCCGCCCCTTCTATATACCCGATGCGATGTCCCGCCGTCTTCACATCCGCCAGCACAAACTTCTCCGTCGCAGGCCTGAAGTAATCGATTCTCGGAATATGATCATAGGCGATCGTACGCAATTCCAATAAGGTATCCTTTGATCCGCTCATCAGGTAACCACTCCTGACAACAGGTCCTCCTATCGAAGGCTTCGCCCGGAAAGACACGGCTCCGGTATCCGACCACTGGGCCTCTGCTCCGATCGTCAACCCCGGCGCAGCAGAAAGCGATACCATCGGCGCAGTGCCGCCGCCTGCATTATCCTTTAGAATAACATTGAACTTCTTTTCCTCCGTGTCTGCAAACACCAACAGCCCCGGATCTGTCCTGGCCGTCCACGCGGGCACAACAGTCACGGGCTCATACTCCTCGCCCTTCACGGGGTCCGTGAACTTGTATAGAACGGGTCTTGTATACGTCAACTCCTGCCCGTCGACAACCAGTCTGAATCTGGCTTCATAAGCCGGCGCACTCTGCGGATTTCCGATCAGCTGCTGGTCACTGACATTAAAAGACCCCGGAGACATTGGCTCCGCCAGCCAGTAAGGCTGCGTGACAGGCTTACCGGGAGAGCCGGCTATCTCCTTTGTAAAACTATAATTCCGATCCTCGGTCAAGGATTGATTATAGACCGTATCGAATTTGTCCAGGGTAATTTCTTTTACCGCGATATCGGTATTCAGCCGGTTGTTGAGGACAAATGTCACCGGCAGCGCCTTCCCCTGCACCACATACGGAGCGCCAGTGACAGCCTCCAGCCATAACCCGCTGCAGTCGCCGATCAATTGCTGCACCTCTTTTAACTTCTGTGTCTTCCAATAACCGTCCTTGAGTCGGCTGATAGCCTTATAGACTTCTACCAGTCCTGCCACGCTCTTTTCGGGATGCGCCATCGAGAAATCTTTTATCAGCCTGTCTACCATCCCTTCAATGGCTTGCCCGCCATCAATCCTGCTCCAGCCCGTCGCCACTCCATCCATCGGGTCTTTGACAGCGGGATCACCGGCCACCAGCGTGAAGTACTCCATCATCTGACCCCGTGTTGGTGTCAACGCTGCGCCCTGGCTCTTGTGATTGGTACGACTCTCCGCCGCAATCTCCCCATAACTCTTTCCAAGGATCGGGTTATAAACGCCTACGTCTATTTTTAACTGGTCATCACTGGTCGTATTGGCGCCCCCGCCAAAATTGAATGTATTCCAAAGGATACGCTTGGCCTGCCAGGGCTTTACCCCATATTTGAACTGCTCCGGAAACCGGTTCGGATCAGCCGCCGCCGCAAATGCCTCATGCGCCAACACCGCCGAAGCGGAATGATGACCATGACCGGCCCGGCTATCTTCCGGGAAGCGCGTAATGATCACATCGGGTTGAAATTTACGGATCACCCAAACGGCATCACTCAGGATCTTTTCTTTATTCCAGGTATGTAACGCCTCGTCCGTAGACTTGGAAAAACCAAAGTCAAAAGCTCTCGAAAAGAACTGTTCAGCCCCATCCATCCGACGAGCTGCCAGCATCTCCTGCGTCCGGATCAATCCCAGATCGAACCCCTGCTCATCCCCGATGAGATTTTGTCCCCCATCCCCTCTTGTCATCGACAAATACCCGGTCCGGTAAAGCCGCTCCTTCGCCATATAAGCAATCAACCTGGAATTCTCATCGTCAGGATGCGCAGCAACATAAAGTACTGTTCCTAAGACGTTCAATTTCTTCAACCGCAGATACAATTCGGCCGAAGTAACAACAATGGGCGACTGAGCCCGCCCCGTAAAAATGATCCCCAAACAGGCCGCCATCATCCAAACCGCCATCCGGCGACGAATAAAATTCCTATTCATTCGATTCTTTTTTATATACCTGCTGCAAGATAATAAGGAACCATCAACCACCCCTTACCGCTCACCCTCTTACTGCCCCACCAGGAATACCGCATTACAGAATAAAAGTTTGCCATTCTCCCAAAAACTGCGGAATAAAGGGTCATCAGCGAGGTAAACAACGGATCCGCGTCCCATCTCCTGAACGCCAAAGATCAACCCATCCTTTAGCCTCTCCTTTACCTTATTGCCCGTAAACCCGCTCACATAGTTGTTCTTCCGCAAAACTCCGACATTCCATCCTCCCTCATGCAGATACTCGTATACCTCGTCATCCAGCTTCAGAGAATAGTAATGGTCAGGATAACCGAACGCCAGAGGATGGGTATTATCCAGCTCAACCCGGTAGATAGACCCCGGGACGCTGTTGGCCGCTTCCTCACGCTCCCTGTCGGCATAACGGTGCAGATATCCATACTCGTCATCCCTCTTATCCTTATCCTCTTCCTTTTTGTCCCCGCCATTCTTTGAACGAAGGCCCCAATCCAGCTTGGCCAGCTGCGCTACAGCATTTTCGATCGCCACCACACGTCCCCCATCTCTTATCCAGCTGCGGAACAGATCGGTCGAGTTTTTATCCTCCATAAATTTATAATAGCCATTGGGCAGCACCACCACGTCGAAATTCTTCCACTGTACCTGTCCAAAATCCTGTGCATCGATCATCGTGACAGGATAACCGATCTCCTGCTCGAACAAATGCCAGACCTCACCCGCCTCCTGCGAGTTCACGTCCTCTCCCGTCAACACCGCCACCCTTGGCTTATGCACCAGGTGCACCAGGTCGCTGCCAAAGTCCGCCCCCTTCTCTACAAAACCAGACGCGATCGGATACAAAGTTACCCCCGTCTTATTCGCCGCCGCCGACACGATCGACCACAAACTGTCTTTTATTTCTTTGTTGCTGGTAACCGTGATCAATAAGGTCCCCCTGTCAAAGGAAACGCCGCTGGATTGAAAAGGCCGCTCCGCATAACGAACCTTTACACCCTTTAACAATAATTGCCCTAAGAAACGGACGGGCTGCATCCCGGTCCATCGGACGGCATAAGCATACCGCCCCCCGGCCTCCCCGGTCTCCGCTACCGTCAAAGGCGCGGCATTATCCCCGCCACGACCGCCGGAAACATAATCGCCCAAACCATAAGCCTGCACTCCATATACAAAAGGGACCGACCAGGCCGTAATATCATACGTGATAGAATCGGAGATCCTCGACTGCCGCTCGAATAACACCCGTACCAGGTTTGACTTGGGTTGATTCGTATTGATGACAATGTCTCCAGGCCCCGCCTTGAAAGTTGCCGTCCGTCCCGTCTCATAGTCGACACCAGAATAAGTTCCGCTGTTGACCTTCACCCACTCTATCCTGTTCCTGTCGAGGAAAGTCTTCATCCGCTCCATCCTGTCGCCAAAAGAATCGTTCTTTACAAAGTAAGCTTTGTATTCGCCCTGCGGATGCGTCACCGCCTCCTCAAAGTAATGATGAAACTCCTTTACCAGCCGGCCGGCATTCTGTGACGCGACTTCTATAGTCGAAAGCCCCGTCGTGAAATGATGCTCGATCCTTTCCTTTAATGTCAGGGTATCCCCATCCGCCGTCTGTATCGCCAGACCTGCCCCGATGCCGCCCTGCTCAAAGGTCATCCCGATAGCTCCGTTGTAAATAGGATAAGTATCCCCATAACTGGGATAAAAGAGATCGAACTCCTGCCTGGTAAAGTATAACCAGCCATTGCGATCGAAGTATTTCGCATTGTTTTTTCCTATCGTTACCTGAAACTCGCGCTGCCAGGGCGTAATCACATCATGATAAGGCTCCGCTGCGGGCGCAAAATAATAAGGCGCATTGTACCCCTGTTCGTGATAATCCACATGCACCTGCGGCAGCCAGTCGTTGTACCGGGTCAGCCGCTGACGCGTCTCCACCTGCGTCTGCCAGGCCCAGTCCCGGTTCAGATCGAAGTTGTAGTGATTGGTCCGCCCATGCGGCCAGGGCTCCCTGTGCTCCCGCGCATCGGGATTGGCATCGGGTGTCGCAGCAACTACGTCATTGTACCAGTTGACATAACGGTCACGCCCATCCGGATTTATACAGGGATCGATGACGACCACGGTATTCTTTAACCATTCTTTTGTCCGCGGTTCGGCCGGGTCAACCAGCGCATATAAGGTCTTCATTGCCGCCTCGGAAGAAGCCGGCTCATTGCCGTGTACATTGTAACTCAGCCAAACGATGACAGGCCCCGCCTCATCAGCCGTCCCATTTTTTAAGATCCCCGCCAGCCGCAGATTATTCTGCCGGATATCCTCCAGCTTACGCAGATTGTCCGGCGACGCAATAAAAGCCAGCACCAAGGGACGCCCTTCATAGGTCTTTCCATACTGTTCCAGCTTTACCATCTCCGGAGACGTTCGCGCCACCTCCCGGAAATAGGCCACCAGTTTGTCGTGGGGCGTAAAACGAGCGCCCAGCGGATATCCTAAAAAAGCTTCAGGCGCCGGAGCCTGCGAGAAAGAAGGAGCCGCCAGGAACAATAGCCCCAAAAGCAACAACGGAAGTGATAGCTTCATATCCATCGAATGTAAGTAAACACCCAAAATAAAAAAAATGGTACCTTACGCTAAATCACTACTTTTCTATGTTACGTCCGGCGATAACCATCTTCCTCATCAGCCTGCTGCCAACCCGCTACACGCTGGCGCAACAACCTGTCAATCCTTATTCCTATCATATACAGAAAAAAACTACCGTCACCCACGGCGCCGTCGTATCCGCACATCCCCTCGCCAGTCAGGTCGGCGTATCCATCCTGCGCCAGGGCGGCAATGCCGTCGACGCGGCCATCGCCACTCAACTGGCCCTCGCCGTTGTCTATCCTGCAGCGGGTAATATAGGAGGCGGCGGATTCTGCGTAGCTCATCTGGCAAAGTCCCCTGCCGCCACACACAAACCCGGAACGGCCAAAACGGCTTCCCCCGCCGGAAAAGATATCGCCATCGACTTCCGCGAAAAAGCGCCGGCCGCAGCGACAAGAGATATGTACCTCGACGCCAACGGCAATCCACAGCCCAATCTGAGCGTGAACGGGCATCTCGCCGCCGGCGTGCCCGGCACTGTCGCAGGCATCTTCTCGGAATATAAATACGCCCGCCTCCCCTTTGCCAAATTGATCCAGCCCGCCATCGACCTGGCTGAGAACGGCTTTGTCATCACCGCCGCCGAAGCCCGCGATCTCAACAGCAGCCAGGGCGCCTTTAAGAATTACAATACGGTCCAGCCGGTCTTTGTAAAAGGCGCCGCATGGAAAGCCGGTGACACCCTTATCCAGAAAGACCTCGCTGCCACCCTTCGACGTATCCGCGACCAGGGCGCAAAGGGATTCTATGAAGGACAGACGGCACAGCTTATCCTGCAGGAAATGAAAAGAGGAAAAGGCATCATCACCGCCGCCGATCTCAAAGACTATACGGCAAAAGAAAGACAGCCCACGATCTTCCCTTATAAGGACTATACCATCGTTACTATGCCCCTCCCCAGCAGCGGAGAGGTCGTTCTCCGCCAAATGATGAAAATGGTGGAAACGCAACCGCTCGCCAGCTATGGCTTCGAGTCGGTAAAAGCGGTTCACCTGATGACGGAAGTCGAGCGGCTGGCTTATGCCGACAGAGCCCAATATCTCGGCGACAGAGACTTCTACTCCGTCCCCGTCGACCAGCTCACCAGCCGCGCCTACCTCCAGACAAGAATGAAAGAGATCCCTGCCGATAAAGCTGGCGCCAGCAAAGACGTAAGAGCAGGCGTCCTCTCCCCCAAAAGCGAAGAGACCACCCACCTCGACGTGATCGACGCTGCCGGTAACGCCGTCTCCATCACGACTACCCTCAATGGCGGCTACGGCTGCAAAGTCGTCGTTGCCGGAGCCGGTTTCCTGCTCAACAACGAAATGGACGACTTCAGCATAAAACCCGGCGTTCCCAATATGTATGGCGCACTCGGCACAGAAGCCAATGCCATCGTACCCGGCAAGAGAATGCTTAGCTCCATGACACCCACCATCGTCCTCGACAAAGGCAAAGTATACCTGGTCGTCGGAACCCCTGGCGGTACCACCATCACCACCTCGGTCTTCCAGACACTGGTCGATATCCTCGACTTCCAGATGGACGCCGACAACGCTGTCAACCAACCCAAGTTTCACCACCAATGGATGCCCGACGTGGTCTACGTAGAACCCGGTTTTCCCGCCGCCACCCGCGACAGCCTCAAGGTGATGGGCTACAACGTCGCCCAGAGAGGCAGCATCGGACGCACCGAAGTCATCCGCGTCCTGCCCGGCAGTCAGTTTCAGGCCGAAGCCGTCGGCGACAGCAGGGGCGACGATACGGCCGAAGGTTACTAAACTTTCGATACTTGATACCGTCTATCATACAGGGCGTTTCAATACCTTAATTGGTATTGAATTTGCACACCCTGGTGTTATATCTTAATTTTGCGAACTGAAATGGTTAGCCCCTGAGAAAGATTTGGAAAATACTCCGTAATACATTACTTATTTTATTACTATTACTGATCTCGCTCTGGGTGCTGATCCAACTTCCGCCTGTTCAGACCTGGCTGGTGTCAAGGGTAACACACCGGCTTTCGCATGACCTGCATACCACCATCCATGTCCGCCATGTCGACTTTGCCCTTTTTAACAAAATGTTGCTGGAAGGCACGCTTGTAGAAGACAGACGTCACGATACGCTCCTCTATGCCGGCGCCGTGAAGGTCAGCATTACCGACTGGTGGTTCTTCAAAGACAAAGCTCAGCTGCAATACATCGGTCTGTCCGACGCCACCATCAAACTCCAAAGAACGGACTCGGTATGGAACTATCAATTTCTGATCGATTATTTCTCCGGCGATCCATCCAAACCGAAAGACCCAAAAGACACGACCCATAGCCTCCAGCTGAATCTGAAACAACTTGACTTTTCCAATATCCATTTCCTCAAACACGACGCCTGGAGAGGAGAAGACATGGACCTCCACCTCGGCGGCCTGCAACTCGACGCAGACACCCTCAGCCTCACCGAAAAGATCGTCCGCATAAACGAACTGACCTTTACCCGGCCCGATTTCAAACTGACCAATTACGACGGCAAACGCCCGCCGCTGCCCGAGGATACCACCACCATTGTAAACGATCCGCTCCACCTCCGGCTCAACCCTGCCGGCTGGGATCTGACGGCCAGATCGATCACGATTAAAGATGGAGCCTTCCGCCATGAAGAAGCCGGCGATACGGTCTACAATAAACACTTCGACGGCGACCATATCTTCTTTAGTGAAGTCAATACCAGCTTTACAAAACTCCGCCTCAACCGGGATACGCTCACCGCGCAGCTCCTGCTCAGCACAAAAGAACGCTGCGGGCTGGAAATAAAGAAACTCGCCGCCCATATCAAATGGTACCCCGAAGCCATGGAGTTTGCCAGACTGGATCTGCAGACCGGCCATAGCCACCTCCGGAACTATTTTGCAATGCGCTTCAAAACGCTTGACGATATGTCCTACTTCATCACGCGTATCCACATGGAAGGCAGATTCCTCGATACAGATATCGACAGCGACGATATCGCCTACTTTGCGCCGGCACTTGCAGACTGGAAGAAACGCGTCCGCATCACCGGCGACCTGCAGGGGACCGTCTCCGACCTGAAAGGGCGTCAGGTCGTACTGACAGCAGGGAAAAACACGGTCCTCAACGGTGATATCCACCTCAAAGGCCTGCCGGATATAGAAAAGACCTTTATCGAATTTAAATCCAACGATTTCAAAACCACCTACGACGACGTCGCGGCATTCGTCCCGGCAGTCAGGCAGGTCAACTCCCCCCGACTCGACCATATCCAATGGCTCCGCTTCAAAGGCGACTTCACCGGAACGATACGTGACTTTGTTACAAAAGGTACGGTATCGACCAACCTCGGCAGTATCGAAACCAACTTTTCGATGAAGCTGCCAAAAAATGAACCTTCCATCTATAGCGGCACTATCTCCACCGATAGCTTTTACCTGGGCTCCTTCCTCGATAACGACAATATCGGCCGGATAGCCTTTCAGGGTAAGGTAGACGGCACCGGCCTCAAAACAGGCAACCTCAACGCCACCCTCGACGGCGTCATCAATAATTTTGAATTCAACAACTACAACTACCAACATATCGAGGTCAACGGGGCTGTCGCCAAAAGAAAGTTCAACGGCGAACTCACCACGCTCGACCCCAATCTGAACCTGCACCTCAAAGGACTTATCGACTTCAGTCAGACACCGCCAAAGTTTGACTTCAACGCCGAAGTCGACAAGGCCAACCTTACAAAACTGCACTTTGTCAACCAGGACGTAGAGTTCAACGGCAAGTTCAAATTTAATTTCACCGGCGACGATATCGACAACTTTCTCGGCCAGGCCAGCATCTACGATGCCTCTGTCTATAAGAACGGCCAGCGCGTTTCCTTTGACTCGCTGACACTGGAATCTGCCGTCGTCGACAGCAACAAAACGATCACCGTCGTCAGCAATGAATTTGATGGGGCCATCGCCGGCGAGTTCTCGATAAAAGACCTCCCCGCCTCCTTCCAGACTTTTTTGAATAAATACTATCCCAGTTATATAAAGCCCGCCAAATCGGTGCCGGCGAATCAAAATTTTACCTTCGTCCTCACCACTAAAAAAGTGGATGAATACATCGATCTCTTCGACAAAAACCTAAAAGGATTCAACAACGCCGCCGTCAACGGCCGTATCAATACCCGCGACAACCTGCTCGACCTGAATGCCGACCTGCCCTCCTTTGGCTATAAGAACATCCGCTTCGAACATCTCGCGCTGAAAGGAGAAGGTAATCTCGACAGTCTGTCCCTGCTCGCCGACATCGGCGACGTCGGCCTGACGGATAGCCTTCACTTCCCCTCTACGCATATCCGCCTGCGTTCATCCAATGATCTCTCCAGCCTGCAGGTCATCACCAGCGCCAACCAAACGCTGAATTCGGCCAATATCTCCGCCCGCGTTCAGACGACCCCGACCGGCGTACACGCAACCTTTGACCCATCGACGTTCGATATCAACAGTAAAACATGGACGATCGATAAGGACGGACAACTCGCCTACGATAACAAAGTCCTGTCGGCAGATAACCTTCATATTTATAATGGAGAACAGGAAGTACATATGACGACCAGCCCTTCTTCCGAAGGAAACTGGAACGATATACACGTTTCTCTCAAAAAGATCAATATGGGAGACTTTACTCCCTACCTGGTGCAGAGCGAACGCATCGAAGGACTCATGACCGGCAGCGTCGACCTGTCCGATCCCTTCGGTAAACCCACCGCCACTTTTAAAGGCGAAGCAGAGCAATTCCGCTTCAACAATGACTCGATCGGAACCGTCCAGCTTGGTGGAGACTACCAGGGTTCTACCGGTGCGATACATGGCACGCTGCATTCTGACAATAAGAACTATCACCTCGACGTCCAAGCCGCTATCAACACCGACAGCACAGCCGCCGGTCCGCCCGTCAATATCACCACCGATGTCGCGGACATGAAGGTGGACCTGATCGAAAAATGGCTGGGGGGTATCTTTACCAATCTCACTGGCAACGCCAGCGGCAAACTGCAGATTACCGGTCCGGCTAACCACCTGCTCTACCTGGGAACGGTCCAGCTAAAAGACGCCAGTTTAAAAGTGGCCTATACTCAATGCACCTATAAGATCCCATCCGCTACCATCCATTTCAAAAAGGATACCATCGACTTTGGGACCTTCCAGATAAAAGACCGCTTTGGACATACCGCAGATCTGACCCGCGGCCGCCTCTTCCACCACGCCTTCGACGACCTGGGTTTTGATTTCGAAATGAATACGAATCGCCTGCTCCTCCTCGATACCAAGGCCACCGATAACAACCAGTTCTACGGCAGCGTGATCGGGAGAGCAAGAATGACCCTCACCGGCCCGGAACAGAATATGGTCATGAACATCAAAGGCGAACCAACGGACAGCTCCAATATCTATCTGCCGCCTTCTATCAACAGAGAAAGCGGTGACGCCGACTTTATCGTGTGGAAAGTATACGGGAAGGAAATGAAAAAGAAGGCGGACGACCAGAAAAGCAGCAACCTGCTCGTTACCCTTGACATGGACGCCAACAACTACGCTAACGTCTATATGATCATCGATCCCCTTAGCGGCGACGTGATCAAGACCAATGGCCACGGCAACCTGATCATGCAGGTCGGCACCACCCAGGATCTGACGCTCAACGGACGCTACGAAATAGACCGTGGATTCTATAATTTCACTTTCCAGTCCCTGATCCACCGTCCCTTTATCCTCGACGAGGGAAAAGGGAATTATATCCAGTGGAATGGCAATCCCTATGACGCTACGATCGGGATCGAAGCCCACTATGTTGCCACGAATGTACGGTTCAGCGACCTCGGCCTGGGCACGACCAGCGGTCTGGCCGTCACCAGCGAAGGGGTAAAACGCTATATCGGCGATATCATCGTAAGCGCCGATCTGACGGGAGAATTGACAAAGCCCGTCATCGCATTTCATATCGACTTACCCCAAGGCAGCACACTCAACAACGACCAGGATGCGCTCGCACTGCTTCAACGGATACAAAACGACCCCAACGAACTGGTCAAACAAGCGTCTACCCTCGTTGCCCTGAACAGTTTTGTCCCCCTCTCCAACAGCACCAACGGCTTCGACGCCCCGGGCCTCGCCACCAACGTCGTCGTCAACAGTATTTCCGGCGTGCTGTCCAACGCCTTTTCCAAACAGGTCTATCACCTGCTGACCAATATCTTCCATGACAAAACCCTTCGGGTCAACTTCAATACCAACTTCTATAACGGCAGCAACTATTTCGCCGATCCCAACAATGACCAGAACAAACTGAACTACGATCGCACCAATCTGAACTTTGCTGTCGGAAAAACCTTGATGAATGAAAAGCTGACCCTGACCGTCGGCAGCGCCCTCGACTTTGGACTCACCGCAGCCCAGGCACAGGCAGCCTCCTTCCAGTTCCTGCCCGACATCACGGCCGAATACAAAATTACCGCCGACGGCCGCGTGGCCCTCACCTTCTTCTATCGCGACTCATACAATTATCTATCTACCGCCAACCATACTCAAAATAGCTCTGGTACAGCCATTTCGTATCGCCGCGAATTCGATCGAATCGACGAACTTTTAAAAAAGAAGAAAAAACAAAAACATAAAAAGCGCGACAAAACACCGCCGCCCGCACCCGCCCCGCAAACAAATCAGTCCCGCTGACTTCGGGGCGACTTCCCTGCCAGGGGTAGCCCCCCCAGCAAAAACAAAGCCCCACTGACGTGGGGCTTTGTTTTTGCACTCTATCTATTTCAATATCTCATGTCCAAGTTTATCCCTCTTCGTCTGCAAATACCGCTCATTATGCGGATTCGGATGGATCTCTATCGGCACTGCCTCCACTACCTCTAACCCATATCCCAGTAATCCTGCGCGTTTCCGCGGATTATTACTGATCAGCCTCAGCTTCGTTATTCCCAGATAACGCAGTATCTGCGCACCCACGCCATAATCACGGCCATCCATCGGGAACCCAAGATGAAGATTCGCTTCTACCGTGTCCATTCCCTCTTCCTGCAGCTTGTATGCCTTCAGCTTATTCATTAATCCAATTCCTCGCCCTTCCTGGTTCATGTAAAGGATGACGCCCCTGCCTTCCCGCTCCACCAGCCGCATGGCTTCGTGCAGCTGCTCGCCGCAGTCACACCGGAAGGAACCAAGGATATCGCCCGTAAAACAGGAAGAATGCACCCGGACCAGCACCGGATCTTCCGACGTCCACTCGCCTTTTACCAGGGCTAAGTGTTCGTTATTCGTATTCTTTTCCTTAAAGGCGATCAGCTTGAAATGCCCGTAGCGGGTCGGCATATCCACCCGGACGACCTCTTCTATCAGGCTATCCGTCTTCA
>JAATGQ010000087.1 GCA_015654595.1 Chitinophagales bacterium
AGGATTTTATTGTAAGGCGTCTTCGGGAAGCGCCGTCTGCCAGCACGGCACAGCTTCATGACTGGCTAAAAGAATGCCGTGCTGATTTTCCTGAAGTATCCCCTAAGACGGTCTACAGTTATGTAATAGGGATAAGACAGCAGTACAATCTGCCGCTGGAAAGCGTCACCCGTCAGATGATGATGCAGGATGAGCGTGCATACGGGAAACAGGCTCAGGTTGATTTTGGTGTTTATAACATGATGTGCTTCGACGGGACGCGGAAAAAGGTTTTTTTCTTTGCCATGATGCTATCCTCTTCCCGTATGAAGTACGTATACTTCCAGGATAAGCCATTTACCACGATGACCACCATAGCAGCCCATGAGCGGGCTTTTGACTTCTTAGGTGGCATCCCGGAAGAATTGGTCTACGACCAGGACAGGGTGCTGCTGGTCAATGAACGATTGGGAGAACTATGGTTGACACAGGAGTTTAAAGCTTATGTGGAGGCGCATAAGTTTGATCTTTTCTTCTGCAAAAAAAGTGATCCTCAGTCTAAGGGGAAAGTTGAAAATTTTATCGGGTATATCAAAAAGAACTTCCTGTATGGCCGGAAATATTTTAGCCAGAAGCTATTGCAGGATGAAGCGCTTGGCTGGCTGGAAAGAACAGGCAATGGGGTAGCGCACGCGGTAACGGGTCACAAGCCTCAAACGCTGTGGGAGCAGGAGGTTAAATATTTAAAGCCGTATCTTCCCGTTACCATCATACCAAGGGGTAAAGAGCACAAGGTGCGCAAGGATAACACGATCACCTACCAGGGTAATTATTATTCCGTACCAGTCGGCACCTATCAGAAAGGGGTACAGGTCCTGGTGGAACAGCAGGCGGGGGAGCTTCATATACGGGATCTGTCCGGTAAGCCCATCTGCAGTCATAAGATACCGGATACCAGAAACAATAAGGTGATCAACAATAATCATAAAAGGGACAACACCATCAAGATCGCCACGCTGAAGGATAAGGTAGCTTTATGCTTCCGGGATAGTGCCAAAGCCAGGCTTTATCTGGATGCCATCCACAAAGCTTTCCCCCGCTATGTCAGGGACCAGATAACCGCCATAAACAAGCTCATTGCAGATCAGCCGGCCGCGCTGGTGGACCAGGTATTGAACAGGTGCCTGGAAGATAAAAGCTACCGCTTCTCCGTCTTTAAGGACGTGCTGGACACGCTTAAAGCCGAACAGTCAGCACCGGAGGTACTTCCCACGCCGATACCCCTGATCGAAAGTAAAAGCCTTCATAAAGCCAATATACAGCCAGATAAAAGCAATATCGATCTGTATGAATCCCTGTTTAATAATCACAATCCGCAACTGAACTAACATAATCCGACATACAATGAAACAAATCCAAAAAATACAATCCTATTGTAAACAATTGCGTTTGCCCTCAATCGCAGACCGGGCGGTTGTTCTTGCCGACCAGGCAGCAGCTGAAGGCATTAGTTATCTTGAATTTACCACCCGTTTGCTACAGGCAGAGATGGCGCACCGCGAACAACGCACACTACAACGAAAGCTAAAGGAAGCGATGCTACCGCTAAGACACCAGCTGGAACTGTTCGATTGTTCACGGGTACAGGGCGTATCACCGGCTTTGCTGGCACAGCTCAAAGAGCTGGGTTGGGTGGACCAGTTGATGAACCTGGTTATTATGGGGCCCTCAGGAGTAGGCAAAACCTTACTGAGTGCCGGTCTATGCCATCATGCCATCCAAAGCGGCTATACCGCTTATTTTAGATCAATGGATCAGCTAATGTCCACACTGGTCAGAAAGGACAATTCCAGAGCTGCCAGCGTTGAATACAGGCGGTTGATCAAAGCTGATCTGATTGTTATAGATGATATCATGATGGTAGACCCGGATATGAAAAGGGCCAATGCTTTTTTCCACTTCATTAACGCCTTATATGAAAAAGCCTCTATCGTCATTACTACCAATAAATCACCTAAACACTGGGTCGAGAAGCTGGGCGATGAAGTGCTCACGGCAGCTGTACTGGACAGGATACTTCATCATGCAGAAGTTATCAAGCTGTCAGGAGAAAGTCTCAGATCAATAAACAGAAAGGAAAGGATGCAGGTATTATAGCCCCACACTAAATACCGAAAGCAAATTGTAAAATCAGGCCTCCCGCTAAAACGGGGGGCTTCTTTTTTAACCCAGACGGCAGAAAGTATTCCTATCCAGGTTGCTCCCCAGCAGAGCCTGTTTCCGCTTCCTTTCTGCAACACAAAAGTAGCTAAAATACATCCGGCAACAGTATGGGAAAGCACTTTTTTTCAAAAAATATGGAAGCCGGGAAGCAAAAAAGAAAGAAAAAAGAAGCAAAAAAGAAAACAGCGGCATGGGCTTCGCCCATGAGCTTTATTCTTGGGTTTACAAGGTATTTACGTCCAGGTTAATAACTCTTTTTCTCACAGGCTAGCTTTTTTAGTCTCGTTTTCCCTACTTTTACACCGACAGTAAATGTCACACAGCTGCCTAAAAGTGGTGCACCCTCATTACCGATAACTGGTGCATTGTAAATTACCGATCACAAAAGTGTGTCAAGGTTCGATAAATAAGACGAACTTTATAAATAGACACAATGAAAAAGACAGAAAAACCGTTTGAGTTTGACTATGAAGAGGTGAAGAACAAAGCCTTGGAACAGCTCAAAATTGGCCGTCCCTTGTTAGGGAAGAACGGCGCGCTTGCACCTTTGTTTAAATCTTTTCTGGAGGCGGCCCTGGAAGCAGAATTAGCGCATCATTTAAATGAGCAACAGCCTGAGAGCACTCCCAATAATCGTCGTAATGGTCATGGTAGTAAGCAGTTGCGTACGAGTGAGGGAACAATGGAATTATCGACACCCCGAGATCGTAGCGGCAGCTTTGAGCCAGAGATCGTCCGTAAACGTCAAACGATCTTAGCCGATAATCTGGAGGAAAGAATTATTGGTATGTATGGCTTGGGAATGAGTCTTCGCGATATCAGTGGTCACATCAAAGAAATGTATGATACGGACATCAGTCACACCGTCTTATCAGAAATAACAGACCGGGTGATCCCTGCTATTCGCTTATGGCAGGAACATGCCTTAGATGCGGTTTATACCATTGTCTGGCTGGACGCTATGTACTACAAGGTGCGACCTGTAAAGGTCTGGATAGAATTGTTTTGATGCTGTAAAGCATAGTAAAACCCGGTGTTCTGTCATCGGTTGCCTACCATGGCGTGCATTGATGGAAACGACTTTGTACGAAGCTCATGGGACAAAGTACCGACAGTCGCAAGACTACCTGGAAAGTGGTAACACTGACCAGGGTGCTGGAAGTTTCATCCGGTATAGGGCCAGGCAGGTTGGTATGGGTAAACTAATTGAATGGTCGCCTGAATCGTCGTGAACATTCAAAGAGCCAAAGGGACTGACAGGCTCCAGCCAAAATGGCAATGATACGGGTTGAGCTGCTTTTGTATCAGCTTACACAGACAAACAACGTATCCGGCGAACAGACCAACTCTAACCCAATCGTGTTCTATTCAGACAACAGGGGAACCCCGAATACCGCTTTGCTCCGGCAAGGCAAGGCAACCCGCGAGGGGAGCTGACGGGAGGCGGGCGTAAGAAAGGGTAAAAAGCGAAAGTCGGTCTGTAATGGACCGGATAGAGGTTGTAACATAACCTTACGACGGAAGTCGGCAGACGTACCCCAGGTTCGTTATCGTAATTAAAATGGTAGAACTTCAATCAAGATGGCAAAGCAAATGATCCAAACAGCAGGCAAGCCGGTGATACCACCTGCAAGCAAGCAGCGCGCGAGTGCGGCCATCAGAGCTGACAGTGAATGGGACCTCATCAAATGGGACTATCACACACAGATCGTAAGGAAGCTGCAATTGAGGATTGCGAAGGCTACACAGGCAAAGGAACATGGGAAGGTTAGAAGCCTCCAATGGATCCTGACACACTCCCGATCTGCCAAATTGTTGGCAGTCAGGAAGGTTATGAGTAATACCGGGAGCAAAACACCCGGAGTGGACGGTATCACTATCAAAACACCAGAAGAAAAGTTAGCATTGGCCAAAAATCTGACGCGCCACCATTACCACCCCCTCCCTTTAAGAAGGATCTATATCCCCAAGGCAGGCAACAAACAGAAACTCCGCCCGATCTCCATTCCTACTATCAAAGACAGGGCCATGCAGGCTCTTCACACGCTGGCACTCCTGCCGGTAGCCGAACAAACGGCTGATCCCAACAGCTATGGTTTTCGACCAGAGCGCAATTGTGCTGATGCCATAGAGCAATGCTTCAAGGCATTACCCAGACAAACGTCGCCAACATATATCCTGGAGGGAGACATCAAGGGCTGCTTCGATAATATATCCCATGACTGGATGATAGAAAACATCTGCATGGACAGTATTATACTAAGCAAATGGCTAAGGGCAGGTTACGTGCACCTGAAAAAGCTGTTCCCCACAACAGAAGGAGCAGCACAGGGGGGTATCATCTCTCCAACCATCTGCAACATGGTACTTGACGGCATGACAGACATGTTAAAAGCCAATTTTAAGCGGCACAAAGGCATAACGCTCGTAAGGTACGCAGACGACTTCATCGTAACATCCTATTCAAAGGAACTACTGGAACAAGAAATCCGACCGGCTATCGAAGCATTTCTCAAAGAGCGGGGTCTGGAACTCTCGAAAGAAAAGACCCGGATCACGCAAATCGGGGAAGGATTCGACTTTCTGGGACAAAACGTGCGCAAATACCCGGATCACGGGAAACAGAAACTACTGATCAAACCCTCCCAAAAGAATATCCATTCTTTCCTGGAAGCTATCAGAAAAGTTTTTCGTAAAGCACGCAGTATGACAGCTGCACAGCTCATCCAAATCCTGAATTCCAAAATCAGGGGATGGGCTAACTACCACCGCAGCGTCGTAGCAAAAGCCACCTTTACAAAGATAGATAACACTATCTGGCATTTGAGTTATCAGTGGGTCAAGAGACGTCATCCAAAAAAAGGATCCAAATGGCTTCTCCAAAAGTACTACAAAAAAATGGAAGGTGTCAACCATCGATTCTATGATACGGAAATCCGGGAAGACGGAACAATACAGGAATTTACGCTCCTGAAGATGGCATATACGCCCATCCGCAGGCATGTAAAGATACAGGGCCAGGCACACCCTTTTGATAGCAAATATGATGAATACTTTGAAAAGCGAACTTCTGATAAATGGAGACGAAACAGTAAACACGACAACGTGATTACACTAATCTCCAGGATGCAGCAGGACCAATGCCCATGTTGCAAGGAAAAGCTAACAATCAACCAGTACTGGTACATCAGCCTGAAATGTAAGACCTCCGTAGGAGGTGAATACAAATTTGGCAACATAGACATCGTCCATGCAGGCTGCTATGATAAATGGCAGCCGATACGAAATGATCATACAACTGTGAAACCGGTCACCGATATAAAGGATGATTTAGTGCGAGCCAGAGCCGGATGAGGGGAAACTTTCATGTCCGGTTCGTTGGAGGCGAAGGACCGAAAGGCCCCTAGCTATCCGATGTCAAAGATGAGAGTGGACACATGGTTACCCGCTGCCTGTATAATGTGCTTGGCATTGATTTGGAAGGCCGCAAGCACCACCACATGGAGCGTCTTCGTCAATTGCAAGAATGTGCTTGGCATTGATTTGGAAGGCCGCAAGCACCTGATGGGGATGTATATCTCGGAGAGCGAAGGTTCCAAGTTCTGGTTAAATGTCTTGACGGACCTTCAGCAGCGTGGCGTTAAAGACATCCTGATAGCGTGTATAGATAACCTTGGGGGCTTTGATGAGGCCATAATGAGCATATATCCGAAAACGGAAGTACAGAGCTGTATTGTGCACCAGATGCGCAATACGATGAAGTATGTGGCCAGTAAGGATACGAAAGAAGTGGTTCGGGATGCGCAAAAGATATACCGGTCATCGAATAAAGAAGGCGGAGAACAACACCTGGATGAGTTTGAAGCAAAATGGGGTAAAAAGTATCCTATAGTTATTCGTTCGTGGCGCACGAATTGGCATAAACTGAGCACCTTTTTTAAGTATAGCGCGGAGATCCGACGGTTGATCTACACGACCAATACCATCGAAGGGTATCACCGGCAGATCCGCAAAGTCACCAAGACAAAAGGTGCATTTACGAACGATATGGCGCTATTAAAGCTGGTATATCTGGCTTCTCAACGAATTATGACTAAGTGGACTCAGCCGCTTCAAAATTGGAGTTTAACCATTCAGCAAATAAGTATTATTTTCGGTGACAGGATACCGGCGCTTTTTTAAAAAATTTTCCCCCTCTTGGCGGCCGCGGCCGCCAAGAGGGGGAAAGCCCCAAAACAGACCTTTGACACACTTAGATTTACATTCCCTGGTAATTGCCTTAGTCAGTAATTACTGTCGTGGAGAATATTATTTTAATATTCTCCATCTACACGAATGGCTTTTATCGTCAAATTTCCATATTTTTTTATATCATTTTCATCCCATTTCCACCTATCACCTCTGGGCTTATTGGAAGCATCCCAGTTAATTATTTCATTTGTATATACTCGTATGGTAACTGGTCTTTTACCACTGTTTCTAAGTGTAGAGGCTTCTTGATAAGTAACAAAATAAAAATCAAAAAAACTATTTGTTTCACCACCTCCAGCTGAAACAAGTGCCCTTTTGATTTGAGGTCTTATTTCATTAAAAAGATTTCTTAGGGGTTTACCAATAAATTGTTTTTCATTTATTTCAAGTTTTTTGCATCTGTTATTGTTTGTACCATTTGAGCGCGACATGAAACAACAAGAAATAATGACGCAAAAAATAAAAAATTAAATAGATGTTTCATAAAAAAAAATTAGTTATTACAATTTGTTTGTGCGTATGTAGTTGTGCCGTTACTGTTCGGAGTAGCAGACGTTCAGAGTTTATTAAAATT
Source organism: Chitinophagales bacterium (assembly GCA_015654595.1). Classification (GTDB taxonomy): domain Bacteria; phylum Bacteroidota; class Bacteroidia; order Chitinophagales; family Chitinophagaceae; genus Puia. The sequence goes on from JAATGQ010000087.1 coordinate 7,028, forward strand.
TCCATTAGCGTCTTCCTTAAGAAGCGCTATTCCTGAATTATACTTGTCTAAAACATAAGCCAACGCTTCTTCATTGAGTTCTTGATTGTTCAAAACGCCATCTAGGACATCTTGATAATCGTCAAATACAGTACTTGGGAAATCTGGTGAATTATTACCAATTTGGATAGGAGAATATGTTGTCACAAAAGATTGCGCGGCAACTCGATCTGTTATTATCAATGCATACGTAGTGTTACCGACTACAACATATTTTGTTGTAAAATTTGGGTGAGCCTCATAATTGTTAAGCCCGATGTTTGAATTTATAAGATCATAAACATCTCCTGCCGAAGGTGGTTGATTGGGATTTGGGTGGTTATGAAGCGTAGCTACTGTATTATTGTCCATTAGTGTTGTGGTATTGGTTTCGCCGCCTGTAGAAACCGTCGTTGGCGGTATAATATTACCGTTACCATCTTTATCGAAAGCAACAGAATGTTCGTTACCATCTGCCGACGCATTATTTACGAGTGTTTTTCCACTGCCGTATGCCGCCGTCTTTGAAATATTAGTTGCATTTTGCGCTCCCGCTTTCGCCTTTGCACATGGATCTAAGGGTGGTGGTGGTGGTGG
>JAATGQ010000172.1 GCA_015654595.1 Chitinophagales bacterium
CCTGGAATGCGCTGGAGGAAACTTTCGCCATCGGATCAGTGCATGAAGGCCTGGTCATCCGCAAGGATGAGCAGGGTGCTATCGTGCAGCTGCCTTATGGACTGGAAGGATTTGCTCCTAACCGTCACCTGAACAAGGAAGATGGCAAGCAGGTACAAGCTGATGAAACGGCGCAATTCATGGTGATCGAATTCGATCGTAATGAAAAGCGTATCGTCTTATCGCATACCCGCCTTTGGGAACAAGCGAAGACTGAGGAAAAGGAAGCTGCCAAGAAGGAAGCAAGGGCTGATGCTGACAAGACACGCAAGGCTGTCAAGAACATCCAAAGCAAGGTTGAAAAACCCACCCTCGGAGACCTTGGCGCCCTGGCCTCTATCAAGGAGAAGCTGAAGCAGGAAGAGAAGGATCAGAATCAAGGCGGAGAAGCTGCGAACTAAGGTTTAACCTGGCTTACAATATAAGGGTGTTCCTCTGGAACACCCTTTTTCATTTTAGGGGCACGGGAAGATTTAATATTTAGGTAAAGTGATTTTCTTTATCAAGCTGCGGGATAGTTATTCCTTTACGCCCTCTTAATTACCTAAATTTTAAAACCATGACAATGCGTTTTTCCAAGATGCTTTTGGCGGGCGGAGTAGTACTGAGCGTGCTTAGCATGAGCATGATCCCCGTAAGGACCAGCACTTTTCAAGATGATAAGGAGTTGATCGGTGCGGGCAGCTCTTTTGATTATCCTTTATTCACAAAGCAGTTTGCTGAATATGCCAACAAAGCCGGCGTTCGTGTGAATTATCAGTCGGTTGGTTCTGGCGCCGGGATCTCTCAGCTGACGAACAAAACGGTTGATTTTGGCGCTACGGATGCTCCGATGAATGGCAAGCAGGATTCCGCTTTGTCTGCTCCCGCCATCCATATCCCGGTTACCGCCGGCGCTGTGGTGCTGAGCTATAACCTGCCTGACGTAAAGTCTCCGCTGCTGCTGACTCCTGGTGTACTGGCTGATATTTTCCTGGGTACGATCACTAACTGGAGCGACGCTAAGATCGCAGCGATCAATAAGGGCGTAAAGCTGCCGAACCAGGCTATCCTGATCGCGCATCGCAGCGATGGCAGCGGTACTACCAATATCTTCACCACTTACCTGGCTAAGGTGAGCAACGACTGGAACACCAAGGTTGGAAAGGGGTCTGCTGTCAGCTGGCCTGCTGGTATCGGCGGCAAGGGTAACGAGGGGGTTGCTGGTCTGATCAAGCAAACTCCTGGCGCTATCGGTTATATCGAACTGGCTTATGCTATCCAAAATGGTATGCCATATGCCAGCATCCAGAACAAGGCTGGTAAGTTCATCGTGCCCAGCACGGCGAGCATCACTGCTGCCGCAAATATTCCTATTCCTGCCGACAGCAAGGTTTCTCTGACAAACACAGATGCCAGGGATGGTTATCCTATTTCTGGTTTCTCCTGGGTTGTTATCTATAAGGAACAGAATTACAATGGCCGCAGCAAGGAAAGGGCTACGAACCTGCTGAAGCTGATCCAGTGGATGATCCACGATGGTCAGAGTCTGAGCGCTCCTTTGAATTATGCTCCGCTGTCTCCTGCTGCTGTGAAAACAGGCGACGCGCTGCTGAAGTCTGTGACTTATGGTGGGAAGACTGTATTGTAAGCTACAACCGTCGTTATAAAAAAATGGGCTCCGATGGAGGAGCCCATTTTCTTTTTATAGCGAGGCCAGCTGGGCTTCACCGAATTCGAGGAGGCTGTGGAGTTTTAGATCGGCAGCTCCCCATTTTGGGAGATCGTATTGGGTTGCAACGGGGATCGACACGCATTTCATGCGGGCTGCTTTGGCGGCGATGAGACCGTTGAAGGAGTCTTCGAACGCAATGCAATGAAGGGGATTGGCGGAAAGGGCCTGCATGCAATCCATATATACCTGGGGATGGGGTTTGCCATAAGGAAGGTGTTCTGCGGATGCTATTGTTTCGAAATAATTGCCGATACCGAGTTTGTCGGTAACGACATTGACCAGTGCAAGCGGTGAGGAGGTAGCCAGGCCGATGTGAAAGTTTTTTGCTTTGAAGAATTCGAGGACTTCTTTGACACCGGGGAGTGCGTCGGCTTTTGTCCTGATCTTTTCGATCACATTTTGATGCAGGGCTGCTTCTGCTGCCGGGATTGTGCCTTTGTCAATTCCAAAGTGAGAGAACCAGTAGTCCAGCCATTCTCTTGTACGCAAGCCTGTGGTATGGTGGTACTGAACGGGAGTAAGGGTTACATTGAATTGAAGCAATGTTTCCATACCCGCCTCCTGCCAACAGGGTTCGGAATCGATGAGCAGTCCATCCATGTCGAAGATAACCGTATTGAGTTGCATAGGGCTCAAAGTTAGCGAGATAACGCTGATTCTCTCAACAATATTTGAGCATAGCCCGATTCGTGCCTGAGGCCCCAAGGCCGAAAGCACAGACATCCCGTTTGGGATAAAAAATTATTTTTTGTTCAATTTTTTTTCTCCACATATCCGTATTTTCGATCCGGATCATTTTAAATTTTTTGGTGAATGAGCACACTGAGTGAAAGATTGAGACGATTCCGGATTGTAAGGAAGCTGGTCTATGCTATCGTTGGGTTGGTATCATACCCGGGTCTGACGATTGTCAACAAATTAAAGATCAGCGGCACGGAGCATTTGAGAAAGCTGCCCAAAGGGAATGTGTTGTTTGTGAGTAACCACCAGACTTATTTTGCGGATGTGATCACCTTTCTTCATATTTTTTGTGCGGTGAAGTGGAGGAAACAAAATAAGTTGGGGATACCGTATTATTTGCTAAATCCCTTTACGAATGTATATTATGTTGCCGCGGAGGAAACGATGCGCGCTTCCTGGATAAGCCGCTTGTTTACGATGGCAGGGGCGTTGACGGTAAAGCGGACCTGGAATAATGGAAGCACGGAAGTTCGTCGTGGGTTGGATCCTTCGGACACGAGAAAGATCTTCCGGGCTTTGTCTGAGAGCTGGGTGATAACGTTTCCCCAAGGTACGACAAAGGCGTTTGCGCCGGGGCGGAAGGGTACGGCGCATATTATAAAGCAAAACAAACCTGTTGTGGTGCCTGTGGTGATCGGCGGATTCTGGCGGGCCTTTGACAAGAAGGGGCTTAAATTTAAAAAGAGGGGCACACCGTTGTCAGTGACGTTCAAGGCGCCGTTGGATATTGATTATGAGGCGCCGGCAGAAGAGATCCTTGCCCAGGTAATGGATGCGATAGAACAGAGTAAGAAGTTTATGATGATGGGCGCGCACCATTGGCAGACTGTCATTTAATGATGAAGGGTATCGGATGGTGGAAGGCAGAGGCCCGTTACGCTATGTTACGTTATAAGGAGGCAGGGACCTAAGGCCGCCCTGCCAGTATCTTTACTGCTTCTTCGTCTTTATAGTGTTTTGCGAGTTCCAGTAATTGTTTTTTCAGGGTATCAGCCGTCTTTGCATAAGCGGGGTCGCTGTATAAGTTATGCAACTCGTGCGGATCATTTTTGAGATCAAACAACTCCCAGCTATCCAGCGCGCTATAGAACCGGATCAATTTATATCGTTGGGTCCCGATACCGAAATGGGGGCATACGTGATGCGGCTGTGGGTATTCGTAATAGTGGTAGTAAGCGGCGTTCCGCCAGGTTCCTTTGTAGCCGTGTTTCAGCAATGGTAAAAATGATTCTCCCTGCATTTCCGCGGGCGCTTTTACTCCTGCGATATCGAGAAGGGTTGGCGCCCAGTCGATATTCAGCATGATCTGATCTATTTTAGTGCCTGGTTTGATAACGCCAGGATAGCGTATCAGGAAGGGGGTCCGTAAGGACTCGTTATACATGAACCGCTTGTCAAACCACCCGTGTTCACCCAGGTAGAATCCCTGGTCGGAGCAATAGATCACGACGGTGTTGGAGGCGAGTCCTGTCCGGTCAAGATAGTCCAGCAATTCGCCTACATTACGATCCAGCGATCGGGCTACTGAAAAGTAGTCTTTCAGGTAGCGTTCGTATTTCCAGCGGGCGAGTTCTTTGCCGCCCAGGTGCAGGCTGTCGAACTCCCGGGAAACGCGGCCTTCATAGTAAGCGTAGAAAGGGGCTTTCTGAGCGGGTGTAAAGCGGTTATAGATGCTGCTGTGAACGTAGTCCGCATGTACTTTCAGATCCGCTTTCAGCAGCATGGTCTTGTCGATGGTCATGTCCTGTGCCGCGGCAGCCTTCCTTCCGGCATAGTCGTCAAAGAAGGTGGGGGGCAGAGGGAAATCGCGGTCATCGTAGGCGCCGAGGTCCTGGATATCGGGCAGCCATTCGCGGTGTGTTGCTTTCTCTCCGATGACCAGGCAGAATGGTTGTTGCTGGCGTCCATCCATCCATTTCTCCGCCAGTCCTGTTATGATATCTGTCACGTATCCTTCGTATCGGGCGGTGTCATTGGGATCGCTGATCAGATCCGGGTTGTAATACTCGCCTTGCCCGTTGAGGATCTGAAAGTGGTCAAGGCCGCGGGGAAGGCTGTTCAGATGCCATTTTCCGATCCAGGCTGTCTGGTAGCCTTTTTGTTTTAGCAAAGCGGGAAATATCAACTGGCTGGAGTCGAACCGCTCGTTGCCGCCGTTGGTTCTGAATCCATTGAGGTGACTGTACTTACCCGTCAGCAACGTTGCGCGGCTGGGGCCGCAGATCGAGTTGGTCACCCAGCTGTGAGTAAACAAAGCGCCTTCCTTTGCGAGGCGGTCGATATGAGGCGTCTCGACCAGCCCGCTGCCATAAGCGCTGATCGCCTGGCAGGCATGGTCATCGGACAAGATAAAGATGATGTTTGGCGGTTGTTTGGCGGCGGGGGGATTGGTTTGCTGCTGTCCGCATACGAGAATGGGGACGATCAACGCAAAAAGACTAAATAAATTAGAGGAAAGTCTCATCTGGCGGGTATTGTTGCGCTACAAATATACCTGTTTGCCCCGTTGATGGCGTATATTTGCCGCATGACACCCAAATCAAAAACGGCGAAAGAGTCTCTCATCGTGATGACAGAACTGGTCCTGCCCAACGATACCAATGTATATGGTAATCTTATGGGAGGCCGGCTCATGTATTGGATGGATATCGCCGCAGCACTTGCCGCGGGCAAGCATTGTAATGCTCCGACGGTTACAGCTTCTGTCGACAATATATCTTTTGAAAACCCGATCAAACTGGGCAACGCAGTACATATCGAGGCCAAGGTCAGCCGGGCTTTCAACAGCTCTATGGAGGTCCATATGAAGGTATGGGGTGAAGATCATACTGAGCAGTATAAGTATAAGAGCAATGAGGCTTATTATACTTTTGTTGCGCTCGATCCCAACCGCAGGCCGAGGCCGGTTCCTGAGCTTATCCCGGAAACCGAAGAGGAAAAGAGACTCTATGATGGTGCGCTTCGCAGAAGACAACTCCGTCTTATCCTTGGCGGCAAGATGAAGCCCGAGGACGCGCTGGAATTAAAAGCATATTTTGTAAAGGGATAGTATCCGACGGGTTTAGACGCGGATGTGGTCGCACTTGCTGAGGAAGCTGGGGTCGGCGTCGGCGCCGAGGCCAGGAGCGGGTGGTACTTCAACAAAGAAATTGTTGTAGCGAACGCCGCCGGTGACGGGGTCTGCCTGGTGGCCCAGCATACAGGTGTCCATATCATAGAAAATGATATTGTCGTGAGCGAGTGCAAAGTGAGCGAATGCGGTGAGGGCGATGCGGCTTTCGAGCATACCGCCCATCATGCAGGGAATGTTATTGTTTTCACAAACGGCATTGATCTTTGTGGCTTCGAGGATGCCGCCTGCTTTTGCAAATTTGATATTTACGTAGTCGCAGGCGTCTGCTGCGATGAGGCGAGCCGCGTCATGGTGGGTGAAGACGCTTTCGTCGGCCATGATCTTTATCGGGGATCTTTTACGCAGTTCTGGTAGAAGATGATCATTGTAGCTGCGCATCGGCTGCTCGCAGAACTGTATATTATACTGGTCGAGCTGTTTTAGGGTTTCGTTGGCGGTTTCGAAGTCCCAGCCCTGGTTGGCATCGATCCTTATGGGCAGTTCTTGGCCGACGGCGGCACGGATCTGGCGGATGCGTTCTATGTCGGAGGGGCCGTCTTTGCCGAGCTTTACTTTTAGGATGCGTACTCCGTCGGCTTTGAATTTTATGGCGGTTTCTGCCATGTCCTTGGGCGTGGATATTCCGATGGTGAGGTCGGTTTCGAGTGGTTTGGGGTGGCCGCCCAGATATTGATACAGCGGCTGGCCGGCTGCTTTGGCTGCGAGGTCATGCAGTGCGATGTCAAAGGCTGACTTGATGGTCCCGTTGAAGGCGGTGAAGTCGTGCAGCTGCTGCATGCGGGCTTCTGTTTCCAGGGCATTCTTTCCTTTCCACAGACTTGCAAAATCTTTTGCCATTTCAAAGCAGGTACTTTGTGTTTCCCCGACGATCATCGGAAAGGCGGAGCATTCGCCTACTCCATGGAATCCGGCATCTGTATGGACGCGGATGAGGATATTCTGGGCGAAGTGCATGGTGCCTGTCGCGATGGTGAAGGGGTGCATCGGGATGCTAAAGCGGTATATATCTGTGTAGAGGATGGTCATGCTTGTCGTTTTGCCGGGATTGAGCTTCGAAAATAAGTAAATATGCCCGTCGAAGTTCTTATTTTTGCCGGCAAATTAAGGTCTGATAGTATGAATATAACGCCAGGATCTGTTTCTTTTGAGAACACTGCCAACGCTTTTGAGTACAAGTCCGACAAGGAGTTAAAGAAGGCGGCTTTTTTGTTTTCCAGCATGGGTTATCCTGGTCTGGTCAAGCTGGGGACGAAGGTTACGCCATGGTTGATCCGGAGTGGTTTCCCTGTGAACGGGATAATCCGCAATACGATCTTCCAGCAGTTTGTGGGTGGAGAGACATTGGAGGAGACGGCGACGGTTGCCCGGAAGCTGGGGGAATATCATGTGCAGGTGATCCTGGATTACGGGGTGGAAGGCGGCGAGGATGGGGAAGAGGGGTTCGATCATGCGATGGGGGAATTTATCCGGGTAATCGACTATGCGGCGACGCAGCCTAATATTCCGTTGATGAGCATTAAGGTGACAGGGTTCGCGAGATTTGGATTGCTGGAAGCAATCGATGCTTTGATGAAAAAGGGGGAGGGCTTTTTGATGAGCCGTTATGCGCAGGCGTTGGAGTTGCTGACCGCATCGGAGCGGGAGGAGTGGCGTCGGGTGAATGACAGGATGAGAAAGATCTGTGCCCGGGCGGCGGAGAAGAAGATCGGGGTATTGGTGGATGCGGAGGAGACCTGGATACAGGATCCGGTGGATGTGTTGACGATCGGGATGATGGAGGAGTTCAACAAGGCTTTGCCTGTTGTCTATAATACGATACAGCTTTATCGTTCTGACAGGCTGGTATTTTTGAAAGACTCTTATGAAGCGGCTTTGCAGCGGGATTTTATTCTTGGGGCTAAGCTGGTGCGTGGGGCGTATATGGAGAAGGAGCGGAAGCGTTCTGTTGAGTTGGGGTACGCTTCTCCTATCCAGCCGGATAAGGAGTCTACGGATAGGGATTATAATGCGGGGCTTGAGTTTTGTATCGGGCATCTGGACCGGATCGCGTTGATCGTGGCGTCTCACAATGAGTATAGTAATTTATATGCGGTGGAGTTACTGCAGCAGAAGGGGTATGCGTTGGATCATCCGCATGTTCATTTTTCGCAGTTATATGGGATGAGTGATAACATAACGTTTAACCTGGCGAAGGCGGGTTGTGCCGTTTCGAAGTATTTGCCCTTCGGGCCGATCAGGGATGTGATCCCGTATCTGATGCGTCGGGCGCAGGAGAACAGTTCTGTTTCGGGTCAGACGGGCAGGGAGCTGGGGTTGATCAGGAAGGAGATGAAGAGGAGGGGGAGATAGTCTTTGGCCGCCTTTGGGGGGGGCGGGCGCGGCGGCAGGCCCCCCCTTCGTTGGGAACTGGAATGTTGGCGGGTTCAGGCGCTTGTGGCGGAGGCGCTCAATGAAGCGTTTGAGAGCGTGTTTGAAAAATGTTTTTGGTTTTGATTTGGAAAATAAAGGAATTTGATTGAGATTTGCACTCCCCTTACGGAAAGGGGTTAACTCCTGGTAATGAGGGAAGTAGGGTCGTTAGCTCAGTTGGTTAGAGTACTACCTTGACATGGTAGGGGTCACCGGTTCGAATCCTGTACGACCCACAAAGCCCCCGGCATTCGCCGGGGGCTTTTGCATTCGGGAGCGTGCGAGCTTGTTCGCTGACGTGGATGGATGTAAAAGCCTCGATCCGCGGAGCGGATCGGTGGGGCTTGGGGTAAGGGAACCGCCGATGAGGTTCAGCGATTCGCTGGGCCTTTTTTGTTTCAGGCGGGGAAACATTTGCGGAATGCGTCAGGGATGGCAGCGAAGTGCCGTGCACTGCGGACAGCCCGACCCGAAGGGGACGCCCAAATTTTTTTAAAGCAGATCAGGGTGTTGGATCTTGCTAAGGGTATTAGCTTCGAACCAGCGGAGGTCTTCTGCGCTTTTGAAGGCGGAGACGGGAATGATAGAGAATTGGAGCGGGGAAATGATAAGGAGGTAGGCGCCGGCGACTTTGCGAACTTTTTTATAGTTGGAGAGTGCGAGGGAGACGACGGAGCCGTCTTCGAGGTGTGCGCTGACCTGGTCGAAGGTCATTTGGAAGTAGCGGTTGGAATAGGCGAGGGTGGCGCCTTTGGAGTACACGAAGCGGAGGATGATGATTGCCATAATAGCGGGGAAGAGGATGGCTACGATAGGAAAGGTAAGGTCTTTTGGATGGAGGAAGAGGATATCGAGGAGACCGAGGAGGGGAAAGCCGATCATGAGCCACCATTTTCTTCTGACATACTGGGTAAGCTGGATGGCGAAAAGCATCTTTTTTGTAAGGGAGAAGTTGTTGGTTTGAATTGAGCTTGTCATGTTGGGCTTTTAGCGTGGGCAAGTTATTAAATTTGGCGGAAATTGATGCGCGATAAAGCATGTACGTCGCCAAATTTACACCGCCGGAATAGTTAATATTTAAAACGTTAGGATTTCCTTAACATTTTCCTTTTTAAACTTTGAGATGTTAAAAATGTCCAAAAGCTTGAAAAATCCCCATGTTATGAAACAACTCTTTGGTTTTACGTTGGCAGTAGTGTGTGTAATGTCCGTAGCCTGCAGCAAGCATTCTTCGGGGCCAACAGCCGGTTATGGTCCAAATTCGCTTTTTCCTTTGAAAGCCGGGGATACCTGGTATTATAACGATTCGACTTTTTATAGTAATGCTTCCTTGAAGGATTTTTGGCTTGACACGATGACGGCAACGTCAAACGTAATTAATTTCAGTGGTACCGGGTTCACGCAGCTCTCTGAAACCAATGGGTGGTTTGGCGGCAGCTACATCTGGGTCAATGATAATAATACGCAGATTTATGAGATTGATACTCCTAATCTTGACCAGCCTTATGTATTGTTTTATGCGGTTGGCCAGGATCAGCAGGTCGGCTATAGCGAGGATGCGGTCGATTTTCCGTCATGTCCGTTGTATGAGGCGCAGTACGCTTATGCGGAACCGTTAACGATAGGTACTTACAGCAATGTGTACAAGAATATCGATGTATATGCTGATTGCAACAATAACATCCTTGAGCAGATCAATACTTATGTGAGCCCTGGTATTGGCGTAGTGCGGGTTGAAGACTATCTGACGGACACGACAGGGGGAAATAAGGCGCCTTATGAAGACTATTCTCAGACCTTAACCGGAACTTCGCTTAAGTAAATGTTCGTCGTATTTTGACGGGTAAAATTATAGTAAAAGCCGGTGTGGATAACTTTCCGCACCGGCTTTTATACTTTGGGGCGGGATTTATCGTTATTGCCTGCAAATCCATTAGACTATGCCTTTAAAATTTACCCTTTTTTGCGCAGCAGCCTTTCTCGTGATCTTCAGTTCCTGTCATAAACATAATGACAGATCTTCCAGTAAGAATGCATTGAACGGAACCTGGAATTTTGGATCTTACAGCACCAATACTGTTATCAATACCGCAACTGTAAATAAAGATTCCTTTATTATCGTGTCGAAGTTTACGACGATCGACAACAAGGGGGCTGTTACTTTTGACGGAAGTACGATGGCGGTAAACGGTCTTGGTTATGTCATTGATACGACGGCGTCGGTAACGGCTTATGTATCTGGTTTTAATTTGGGCGCCACCCCGATACTCATCAAAGATACTGTTCCTGCTACATCCTATGCAGTAAATTACCAGCTGGTTGGTACGGATTCTATTTATTTCCCGTTGGGCGGTTTTTCGGCGAGTGTCGGATTGTCAACGGGTGAGACGATAGCGATCAATGGCGCTCATTACACTATCGATGGAAATAAGCTGACGCTTACTTCGAGTATGGTTCAGGCTGATACGATCAATGAGGGGGGACATGCTTATCCGGCTGTTACGCAGATCCAGTCTACGATCGTGATGAATAAGCAGTAGGCTATTTATCTCAATTTATTTTTGTATATTGAAACAGCGTAGTAAAAGCTACGCTGTTTGCTTATGAACATCAACCGTCGGCATTTTTTGCAGCAAAGCGGACTCCTGGCTGGAGGGGCTTTATTGTCTTCTTCTTTTGTTTCTTCTGCGTTAGTGCCGCCGCGTTACCGTTCGGCTTCGGATCAGATCAATGTCGGAGCTATTGGGTTAAATGGAATGGGCTGGAATGATCTGGCTGCAGCGTTGCAGCTGCACGGGGTTCATTTGTCGGCCTTGTGTGATATCGATAAGAATGTACTCGACAGGAGGCTTAAGGACCTGGCTGCCGTCAAGCTGGATACGAGCAAGATAAAAGTCTATACTGATTACCGGCGTTTGCTGGAACAAAAGGATATCGATTTGGTGATCATCGGAACACCGGATCACTGGCATGCACTGATAATGATCGAGGCTTGTCAGGCTGGCAAGGATGTTTACGTGGAGAAGCCGGTAGGCAATTCTATCGGAGAGTGCCAGGCGATGCTGGCTGCGCAGAAGAAGTACAACCGGGTGGTACAGGTAGGGCAGTGGCAACGAAGCCAGCAGCATTTCAAGGATGCTGTTGATTTTGTTCAGTCGGGGCAGCTGGGGAATATCCGTACGGTGAAGGTCTGGTGTTATCAGGGCTGGATGAAACCAGCGCCTGTCGTGGCGGATTCGGCGCCTCCGGCCGGGGTCGATTATACGATGTGGCTTGGACCTGCGCCGACGAGGACGTTTAATTCGAGCCGGTTTCATTTTAATTTCCGGTGGTTCTGGGATTACGCTGGCGGGCTTATGACGGACTGGGGTGTGCATTTACTGGATTATGGGTTGTTGGGTATGAAAGCAACTAATCCAAAGACGATTACTGCGTTAGGCGGCGATTTTGCCTATCCCGATCTGAGCGAAGAGACGCCCGATACATTGACGGTACTATACGAGTTCGATGGATTCAATTTGGTTTGGGATCATGCAATGGGAATCGATAATGGTTCTTACGGCCGGGATCATGGTATAGCGTATATCGGGAATAATGGAACGCTGATCCTTAACCGCGGCGGCTGGGAGGTGATCGAAGAGAAGAAGAGCGCTCAGAAGGTAAGTAAACCTTTTGCGAATTCTGTTGACAATGGATTGGACAGGCATATGGCCAATTTTATAGACGTGGTCCGGTCGAGGAAGATGGAGGAGCTGCATTGCCCGGTGGAAGCTGCGGTGCATGTGGCGACGGTGGCGCAGATGGGAAATATCAGCTACCGGAGCAAGGAGCGGCTGGTTTGGGATGCAGCGGCGGGAAAGTTTACGGATGCTAAGATCAATAAGCAGTATTGGATGAAGGAATACCATAATGGGTGGAAGCTGCCCGTGGTGTGAGAGAGACAGATTGCGGGGGCGGTGAATGCGCGAAGGGGCCGGCAGGGCGGATGTTGTGATGGGGCAGAGAGATGCGAGCCGGACGTGGCGGGAGGGGAATGGAGGCGCGGGTTGGTTGAGCGTGGTGTGGGGATGACTGGAGTGTGGACGGGTTGGGGTTTGGTGTGAGAGGGGGTCGGCTGATTGGGACTGGGGCAAAATTTAAGTATGAGTACTTATGGTTGTTAAGGAACTTAACTTAATAACCTGTTAAAACAGTAGACAAGGGGCGGAATGGGCCTGTTTATACAGAATTTCGCCAAAATTTTCGTGCATTTTTGCCATTCAACAAAAATTAAACCCCACTTATGAAGAACCTGGTAACTGTAGGTGTTTTTGTGTTTTGTGTAGTTCAGATGACGTCGGCGAAGGGCGTTGGTTTGGCGGGCGATACGGTTGGACGGGTTAATGAAGTGGAGAGCGGGATTAAGGCAGGAAAGAGCGGTGTTGACGGAAGCAGCAAGCCTGGCTTCGGCGGAGGCCGGGGAGTCAGCGTCGTGGATAGTAGGATGGACGGTGTTGGCGGCGATACGATCCGAGAAGTGAGTGTTGTTGTCGGGCGGCATTTTAAAGGGGATACGATCCCTGAATTCGATTGGGAAAAGAAGCAGCCTGCGTATAAGGACCCGTTTCCGCTGCGTTCGTTCGTGCTGCCCGCGACGATGATCACTTATGGTGCAACTGCTTTGCACAGTAACCATTTACAAAGTCTGAACAGGGAAATGAAAGAAGAGGTCTGGATGGATAATCCGCACAAGCAATTCCACCTGGACAACTATCTGATGTTTGCGCCGGCTTTAACGGTTTACGCGTTGAATATTGCGGGCGTGCATGGCAAACATAATTTCAAAGACCGCACGATCCTTTTGCTGTTATCCAATGCTATCGCGCAGAGTGTGGTTTTCTCTACAAAAGGTTGGACGCATGAGCTGCGGCCTTCTGGAAATGATTATTTTTCCTTCCCTTCGGGGCATACGGCCGAGGCATTTGCCAATGCGGAGTTTATGCGGATGGAATATAAAGACGTCTCGACCTGGTATGTCGTTGGCGGCTATGCGATGGCTACGGCAACCGGGATGCTGCGTATGTATAATAACGCACACTGGATGAGCGACGTTATCGCTGGCGCTGGGGTGGGGATGGCTTCCACCCGCCTGGCATACTGGTTATATCCAAAGATCCAGCATTGGTTTGGCAAGGGCGGTGATACGCAGGGTACGACTGCGTCGATGCTGGCGCCTACTTATAGCAATGGCGCTTTGGGTTTGAGCTTTGTGAAAGTGTTTAAATAGTTAAGGTGTTTAAATAGTTTTGATGCCGGTAGACAGTTTTGTGATGCCGGTGAGCAGTTGTCACGCCGCCGGTGGACAGCAGTGACGTTGTGGACAGTTGTGGGACAGTTGTGACGTTGTGGACAGTTGTGACGCGGGCGGCTTTAGTTGGCTTTCAGCTTTGCGGCATATTGAATACCGGCCAGCAGGTGGTGGAGGAAGAGGGGATCGGTCCATGACGCTTCCGTATGGCCCAGGGCTGTATAGAAGGCCCTTCCGCCCTCGAACTCATGGTACCAGGCCATGGGGTGGTTATCACCGTTGGCTCCGCCTGTATAGGATGTCTCGTCTATTTTCAGCAGTACTTTAATGTCAGGGTTCAGGTATTTGAAATTATACCATTCGTCGAACCGGCTCCAGGGGTCGGGCAGTCCGGCGGTGGCGGGATTATTTTTGTCGACGATGATAAGACTGGCTTGCTGCTGCTTTGGGTGGGATTTGAAAAAACCGCCTACGAGGTCGCCGTACCATTGCCAGTCGTATTCGCAGTCGGTTGCGGCATGAACGCCCACGAAACCGCCGCCGTGGTGGATGTAGTCTTGCAGGGCCTGTTGTTCTTCGGGGCCGAATACTTTTCCTGTCGTGCTGAGGAAGACCAGCGCGGCGTATCTTTTCAATATTTTTTTACGGAATTGGGTGGAGTCGGTTGTTGTATCGACCTGGAAGCCGTTGGATGCCGCTAATTGCTGTAGTGCCTGTATACCGTTGGCAATGCTGGCGTGATGGTAGCCATTGGTTTTGCAGAAAATGAGGATCCTGGGAGTGGAGTGGCTGGCGTCTGAAGCTGTGGGGCCTGGGGAGCCAAGGCCGGAGGGGTAAAAGGACGCGAAGAAGCAGAGGGCGATCAAAGAGGGGATTAGAAGGGAGAAGAAAAATTTCATCTGGCAAGGTTTGATTGAATGAATGTGTGGTTTGAATGGCGGATGAAAAGCAACGGCCGGACTTTTTGAGCCCGGCCGTGAGGATTTATTTTTTCAGCGACATGATATAGGTGACCATTGTCCTGATGTCTTCGTCCTTGAGAGCCGCGTGGGGTGTCATGGGGGTGGTGCCCCAGATGCCGCTACCGCCGCTCTTGATCTTATGGACGAGGCGATCGATGGTTGAATCGGCCGCGGGGCTGTATTTGGCTGCTACCTGGTCATAAGCGGGGCCGATGGAAGCGCCTTGCTCTGCCTGGTGCAGGCGGTGGCAGGTAGTACAGTCACTGGAGCCGATGAGTTCGAGACCTTTGTCTCCGGCTGTGGAAGCGGTTGCTGTTGGTGCGCCGGAAGTCGAAGGGGTAGTGTCCTTGTTCCCGGCAGTTTTGGATTCTCCACCATTGCCGCAGGCGGCCAGCAGGAGGGTGGAGGCGAGTGCTACTACAAAATGTCTTGTTGAGTTCATAATTTTCAGCTTGTTTGTGTTGAAGTACCGGTTAGCAAATTTGCGAAATTGTTTTTAATGCAGGCCAAGTACGGTGCGGTTAAATTTTTCGTCGTTACCGGTGGTGGCTGCAAAGTCATCGAATGCTTTTTCGGTGACCCGGATGATATGGTTTTTTATAAAGGCGGCGCCTTCGCGGGCTCCATCTTCGGGATGTTTCAGGCAGTCTTCCCATTCCAGAACGGCCCAGCCTTTAAAGTCATACTGTGCCATTTTGCTGAAGACCGACTTGAAGTCGACCTGGCCGTCGCCGAGGGAGCGGAAGCGTCCTGCGCGGTTGATCCAGCTTTGATAGCCGCCGTATACGCCCTGTTTGCCGGTGGGGTTGAATTCTGCGTCTTTTACATGGAACATCCGGATCCTTTCATGATAGTTATCGATGTATTCCAGGTAGTTGAGGCACTGCAATACGAAGTGGGAGGGATCGTAGAGGAGGCAGGCCCTGGAGTGGTTGTTGGTATGTTCGAGAAACATTTCATAGGAGATGCCGTCGTGGAGATCTTCGCCAGGATGGATCTCATAGCAGAGGTCGACGCCGTTGCGATCGAATTCATCGAGGATGGGCAGCCACCGGGCGGCGAGTTCTTTGAAGCCGGTCTCTACGAGACCTGCGGGGCGTTGGGGCCAGGGATACATGTTTGGCCACAGCAATGCCCCGCTAAAGGTGGCGTGGGCGTTGAGGCCGAGGTTAGCCGAGGCTTTTGCCGCGTATTTAAGCTGCTGGACGGCCCATTCTGTTCTGGCTTTTGAATTGCCGCGTACTGCTTCCGGCGCAAAGCTGTCGAACAGTGTGTCGTAGGCGGGATGTACGGCTACGAGCTGGCCTTGCAGGTGGGTGCTGAGTTCGGTTATTTTGAGGCCTGCGTTTTCCACGATCCCTTTTACTTCGTCTGCATAGGTCTTGCTTTCGGCAGCCTTTTCCAGGTCGATGATCGAGGGATCGCTGGTGGGCAGTTGTACGCCGAGGAAGCCCAGGCCGGCGGCCCATTTACAGATGGAGGCAAGGCTATTGAAAGGAGGCTTGTCGCCGAGGAACTGGGCGAGGAAGATGGCAGGTCCTTTTATCGTTATCATGATTATTCTTTTTTATTTTGATTGAATGGATGAGGCTTGCGGGGGCTGCCGGCTGCTAACAGTTGCCTTCTCCTTCGACTTCAAAGAAGGTCCATTTTTCCATGCTTTCGTTGCTGCGGATAACGTTATCGATAAAGGCCATACCGCGTACGCCATCGGCAACTGTCGGGAAGTCGAGCGCTTCGGGAGAAGGCTTTGTCCCGTCGAGGCGGGCGATAAGGGTGAGGGCAAAGTTGCGATAGAGGTTACCAAAGGCTTCGAGGTATCCCTCGGGGTGGCCGCCGGGGGTCCGGGTATTGTGTTTGGCGTAAGTGGAGAGCCAGGGCTGGCCGGCGCGATAGATCTGGGTGGGCTGGTCGAGCCATTTTACCAGGAGCGTATTGGGTTCCATCTGGTGCCATTCGAGACCTCCGTTTTCGCCATAGACCCGGATGAACAGGGCATTTTCTTCACCTGCGGCGACTTGTGAAGCGACGAGGATGCCGGTGGCGCCATTGTCGAAGCGAAGCAGTACGTTGCCGTCGTCATCGAGGGCTCTGCCTTCGACCATGATGCTCAGGTCGGCGCAGAGTTGTTTTATCTGCAGGCCGCTGATGTATTCGGCCAGGTGGGCGGCGTGGGTGCCGATGTCGCCCATCGAACCCGCTTTGCCGGACCGGGAGGGATCGGTTCGCCATTCGGCCTGTTTGCTTCCGTCTTTTTCGGAGAGCCGGCTAAGCCAGCCTTGCGGGTATTCTACGTATACCTTACGGATCTTGCCGAAGACGTTGTCTTTGACCATCTGCCTGGCCTGTTTGACCATCGGGTAGCCGGAGTAGGTATGGGTGAGGCATAACAAGAGCCCGGTTTCTTCTACTTTCTTTTTCAGCTGCAGAGCTTCTGCCAGTGAAAAGGTCATCGGCTTTTCGATGACGACATGAAAGCCTTTTTCAAGCGCCATCATAGCTGGGGCGAAGTGGGCATTGTTTGGCGTAACGATGGCGACGAAATCCATCCGGACGGAGTCGGGGAGCTGGCTTTCCTTTTCGATCATGTCCTGCCAGGAAAGGTAGATCCTGTCTTCCGGAAGGAATAAGGCTTTGCCGGATTCGCGGGCGTTGTCCGGGTGGCTGCTGAAGGCGCCGCATACGAGTTCGATAAGGCCGTCCATATTGGCTGCGATGCGGTGGACGGCGCCGATAAAGGCATTTTTTCCGCCGCCGATCATTCCCATTCTGAGCTTTCTATTCATGTGTTACAGTTAAAATGCTGGTTGCAATTTTAAAACTTCTTTATGTAAATCGGACATTATTTCAAGGTTTCTCCTAACTCAGTTAAAAATAAGGATATAGCAAGGTTTAGCCGGAGTATTTTTTTATTAAAAAATAGAATAATTGACGAATGGGCGGGGCCAAATCATAACATTATCGTAATTTCCTTTTTTAAGCCCGGAACTTTATTATGTCCAACCAACCTACGAGACGAATTGCCATTAAGAATATGCTTGCCGGTACCGCAGCACTTGGAACAGCAGGCCTTTTATCTTCTCTCCCTGCATCTGCAGCCGAACAAAAATCAGAAAAATTGGAATTAAAAGGAAATATCAATCACTCCGTTTGCCGTTGGTGTTATGGTGATCTTTCGGTAGAAGATTTGTGTTTAGCGGTAAAGAAGATCGGTTTTTCAGCGATCGACCTGGTGGGGCCGGCGGACTGGCCGACTTTAAAGGCGCATGGGATCTATTCGTCCATGTGTAATGGGGCGGAGATCAGTCTTACCAAGGGCTGGAATCATAAGGAGTATCATCCGGTGTTGATCAAGAATTATACGGAGCATATTGAACTGGTGGCGAAGGCGGGGTATAAGAACCTGATCTGCTTCAGCGGGAACCGGGAAGGTATGGATAATGAGACGGGTATAAAGAATTGTGTGGAAGGGTTGAAGCAGGTGATCGGCCTGGCGGAAAAGCAGGGTGTGATCCTGCAAATGGAGTTGCTGAACAGTAAGATCAATCACCATGATCAGATGTGTGATAATACCAAGTGGGGGATCGAGCTGGTGAAGACGCTGGGATCGCCGAACTTCAAGTTATTATACGATATATATCACATGCAGATCGATGAGGGAGATGTGATCCGGACGATTACGGATAGTCATGAATGTTTTGGGCATTATCATACGGGCGGTGTGCCGGGGCGGCATGAAATAGACGAGACGCAGGAGTTGTATTATCCGGCGATCATGCGGGCGATCGTCGCTACTGGTTTCAGAGGTTATGTGGCGCAGGAGTTTATACCGTCGAAAACGGATAAGCTGAAGTCGCTGGAGGAGGCGATAAGGATCTGTGATGTGTAGGGGGCGGGAAGGGCGTGTGCTGCTGGTTGCGGGTATGAATAGTGCGTGGCAGGCTGGAGGTATGAGCGGGGGATCAGGCCGCGGCTGTTAATATGTAAAATCAACATTTCAATAAAAGCTAACGATTATGGCCGACAATACTTATGATGCGATTGTTATTGGGTCAGGCATCAGCGGGGGCTGGGCTGCCAAGGAACTTACGGAGAAGGGATTAAAGACATTAATGTTGGAGAGGGGCAGGAATATCGAGCACATCAAGGATTATGTCAATGCAAACAAGGAGGCCTGGGATTATCCTCACCGCGGGCATGCAACGGAACAGATGAAAAAGGATTACCCCGTATTGAAGCGGGATTATCCGTTGAACGAAGCCAACCTGGATTATTGGGTCAATGAGAAGGAGAGTCCTTATACGGAAACCAAACGGTTTGATTGGTTCAGGGGATATCATGTGGGCGGCCGTTCGCTGATGTGGGGGCGTCAGAGTTATCGTTGGAGTGATTTTTCTTTTGACGCCAATGCAAAGGAAGGGATTGGAGTTGACTGGCCGATCCGGTATAAGGATATCGAGCCCTGGTATACCTATGTAGAGAAGTTTGCGTGGATCAGCGGATCGATGGAGAATATTCCGCATTTACCTAACAGTCATTTTCTTCCGCCTTACGATATGACCTGTGTCGAGAAGGATGTTTCTGCGCGTTTGAAAGCCCATTACAAGGGGGCGCGGCAGATGATCATCGGTCGTGTCGCCAATATCACGGTGCCGCATGAAGGCCGGGTGGGTTGTCAGTTCCGCAATAAGTGCTGGCTGGGCTGTCCATTTGGCGGCTATTTCAGCACGCAGTCCTCGACTTTGCCTGCGGCTATGGCTACGGGTAATCTGACGCTGCGTCCCTGGTCTATTGTCACGAAGATCCTGTATGATAAGGATACGAAGAAGGCTACGGGTGTTGAGGTATTGGATGCGGAAACGAACAAGACCTATACTTATAACGCGAAGATCATTTTCCTGAATGCGTCCACGCTGAACAGCGCCTGGATCCTGATGAATTCGGCAACGGATATCTGGCCGGACGGGCTGGGCAGCAGCAGCGGGGAGTTGGGGCATAATCTTATGGATCACCATCTTGGCGTGGGCGCCAGCGGGGAAGTGGAAGGATATGAAGACAAGTATTATTTTGGACGCAGGGCGAACGGTATCTATATCCCGCAGTTCAGGAATATCCATGGCGACAAGCGCGATTACCTGCGCGGCTTCGGTTACCAGGGCGGGGGTATGCGCGAGGGGTACAACAACCATGAGATTGCTGAATACAGCATTGGTAAAGAGTACAAGCAGGCTTTGTCGCAGCCGGGTTCCTGGACGATGAATATCGGGGGATTTGGCGAGATACTGCCTTATCATGAGAATAAGGTGACGCTGGATAAAAATGTGAAGGACAAGTGGGGGTTGAATGTTTTGAATATCGATTGTGAGTTGAAGGAGAATGAGTTGAAGATGCGCAAGGATATGGAGGCTGATGCGGTTGAGATGCTGGAGGCCTGCGGCGTCAAGAATATCAAGAGCCGCAGTGACAATCCTTTCCCCGGGCGTGGTATCCATGAAATGGGAACGGCGCGGATGGGAAGAGATCCGAAGACTTCGGTACTCAACGGTAATAACCAGGTCTGGGATGCGAAGAACGTCTTCGTTACCGATGGGGCTTGTATGACCTCTGCTAACTGCGTGAATCCATCATTAACGTATATGGCGTTGACGGCGAGGGCTGTGGATTTTGGGGTTAAGGAGCTGAAGAAAGGGAATATATAGCGGAGCCGGGATCGTGAAGGATGTTAAAAGAATTGTGCGTCGGAGGACGATCGATCAAGCGATTTTCAACATTTTTAAAACTCATTGGTATGAATAGAAGAGAAGCTATTGCCCGCGTGAGCCTGCTGCTGGGCGGCACGATCCTGGGGGCGGAAGTTTTTTTGAGCGGGTGTCATAATGCGCCGGAGCAGAATATCGGCGGCGCGGGCACCAACTTTTCAAATGATGATATTGCGTTTCTGGATGAGATAGGGGAAACGATCCTGCCGGCGACGGATACGCCTGGCGCCAAGGATGCGAAGATCGGGGACTTTATGGCGAGGATCGTGAAGGACTGTTATACGCAGGACGATCAAAAGATCTTTGTAACGGGGATGAAAACGTTGAATGATGTCTGCAAGCAGAAGAACGGCAAGTCCTTTTTGGACTGTACGCCGCAGCAGCGTCATGATTACCTGGTAGGGCTGGATAAGGAGCAGAAGGATGAGCAGGCCAAAAAGAAGGCCGGCGATCCAACGCATTATTTCCGCATGATGAAGGAGTTGACGTTATGGGGGTATTTCACTTCGCTGCCTGGCGCAACGAAGAACCTGAAGTATGTAGAGATACCTGCTAAGTGGGAGGGGTGCATCGATTATAAGAAGGGTGATCCTGCCTGGGCTACCAGCTAATTGTATACCGGGAGTATGGCGTCCTTCGAAATTCCCTATCCCGTTGCACGTTTGATGAAGGCCTTCGGCCGCGGATGGTAGTCCGCATAGTATTACTTTACCTTGATGCAACAGCGGCGCAGTTTCATGTGCCGCTGTTGCATTATATATCTTGGTGTTAAAAAAAGTACAAGACTTTGTTAAAAAAGCATTAGTGTTGAAAGATGGAAACGGCGTAGTTTCACGTTATTAATCGTCACGTACATTGGTATTAATGTAAAAAAACGAATAATTTCTTGCCTATGCCATTCAAAACTAACGCTCCCTTACGGGTGTGCCTGCTTACATGCCTGTTACTCTCTGGGTTTAGTCTATTTGCACAAAAAAAAGTTACGGGAAGGATCATCAGCAATGCAGATAAGCAGCCGGTTGTTGGCGCTACTGTGGCGGTCAAGGGCGGCAAAGCCGTTACGCAGACTGGTGCTGATGGGACATTTTCGATCGATGCTGCGGACAATGCAACGTTGATCATTTCGTCTATTGGGTTTGAGAAAATGGAAATCCCGGTAGGCGGTAGAGCTTCAATTGGGGATATGGGTCTGAATACGACCAATTCTGCTTTGAATGAAGTCGTTGTGACGGGTTATTCGACGCAGAAGAAAAAGGATCTGACGGGCGCTGTGGCGATCGTTGATCTTGGTGAAGCCAGGAAGCAGCCGGTACCTGATCCGGTGAATATGCTGCAGGGGCAGGCTTCCGGGGTCAACGTCGTCAGCACGGGTCAGCCGGGTCAGGCGCCGCTGATCCGCATCCGCGGTTTTAACTCGTTTGGGAACAACACGCCGTTGTTTGTTGTCGACGGGGTGCCTACGCAGAATGTGAACGACCTGAACCCCAATGATATTCAAACCATGCAGGTTTTGAAGGATGCGGGTGCCGCCACGATCTATGGTTCGCGCGCTTCTAACGGGGTTATCATCATTACTACAAGAAAGGTAAGCGGTAAGGTCCGGGTGAACTATGACGGGTATGTCGGAACGCAGCGGCCAAAGGGCGGCAACGTTTTCGACCTGCTGAATACGACTGAGCAGGGACAGATCCAGTTCCTGGCTGGTCAGAATTTCAATGCCCTGAATCCTACACAGCCCCAGACGGTAGGAAATCCTATTTATGGGACTGGCGCTGCCCCGGTCAATCCTTACTGGCTGGTCAATGGTAATTATGGCGGCGCCAGTGTTACGGGCGGTTTCGCGCAGAATGATCCGGCTGCTGATCCTTCGCGGTATAGCGATCTGCCTGGCTACTACTACCAGATCGCGAAAGCGAATCAGGGTGGCACGGACTGGTATCATCAGATCTTCAAGAATGCTCCTATCCAGTCGCATAATATTTCTGTCGGCGGCGGTAACGACCAGG
>JAATGQ010000105.1 GCA_015654595.1 Chitinophagales bacterium
CATTGATCAGTGTAACTGCCAGCTTGGTATTGGCAAAAGCCACTTCGAATATCCCCTGTCTTTTTGTATCGCCTGTCAACGTAAAGCTGCCGCTTGCCCCTACCATCTTCATGGAATCGAGCACCACGGGTCTTTCGTTGGCGCCAAAAGGAATGGACAACAGATATAGTTTGGATACGGGCCCTGAAATAGCAGACAGCTTATCTGCATTCTTATACGAACCCGATACGGTAAAGGATCCTTTCTTTTTTGTCTCGCAGGAAAGAATGAGGCAGGCAGAGAGGACGATCCACAAGGATTTTTTTGTCATAATTAGTTCTTTTTGAAACCGTATTTCGCAACTTAATTTTCAAGTTTCTCCAACAATAGCTGGTTGGTCAGTTTAGGGTCTGCTTTTCCCTTGGACAATTTCTTCACCTCGCCAACGAACAGACCGATAAGGCCCTTTTTCCCTTTTTTGTATTCTGTTACTTTATCAGGCATTCCGGCCAGCGCCTGTTCGATCCAGCTATTGATCTCGGAAGTATCGGAGCTTTGGATCAGGTTGAGGGAAGCCGCAATGTCCAACGGATTTTTTGACGGCTCCTGTAAAAGCGCAGGAAAGATCCTTTCTGCTGCGATGGAAAAGCTGAGCTTTCCCTCTTCTACCAGCAGCATTAACGCCGCCAGCGTCGCAGGTCTTACCGGGAATTGCACCAGCTCCAATCCTTTCTCGTTCAGCGCGGACTTTACAGGACCAAGCACCCAGTTGGCCGCAGCCTTGTAGTTGCGGGTATGCTTCGTCAACTCTTCAAAGTAGTCGACAGTATCTTTATCGTCGCAAATGACGCGGGCATCGTATTCGGGTAACAGCAATTGCTTTGTATACCGCTCGACCAGCTCTTCGGGTAACGCAGGGAGAGACGCGCGGATAGATTCGAGCAATTCATCGCTTACCTGGAAAGGCGGAAGGTCAGGGTCGGCAAAATATCTGTAGTCGTTGGCTTCTTCCTTTGAACGAAGCGAGAAGGTCGTTCCATTGGAGGCGTCGAAGCTCCGGGTCTCCTGTTGAACGGGCCGCCCTGCGGAAACCAGATCGATCAGCCGTACAGCTTCGTGTTCAATAGCCCTGCGCACATTGCGGATAGAGTTGAGATTTTTTACCTCTACCTTAGTGCCCAGCTTTGTCTCTCCCTTCAGCCTCACAGAGATATTGGCGTCGCAGCGCATGCTGCCTTCCTCCATATTGCCGTCGCAGACCTCCAGATAACGCAGGATCTTACGCAATTCTGTCAGGAAAGCAAAGGCTTCTTCAGCGCTGTGCAGGTCCGGTTCGGTAACGATCTCGATCAACGGTACGCCCGCCCGGTTAAGGTCTACAGACGTGTAGGCCGGGTCGATATCATGGATACTTTTTCCCGCATCTTCTTCGATATGGATGCGGTTAAGCTGGACATTCCGCTGTCCCTCTGCCGTCCGGATACTGATCCAACCGCCTATTACGATAGGGGTGGTATGCTGTGAGATCTGATAACCTTTTGGAAGATCGGGGTAGAAATAGTTCTTCCGGGCAAAGTAATTCATCCGTGAGATCTCGCTATGACAGGCGAGCCCCATCCGGATGGCATATTCCACGGCCTTTTTATTCAACCGGGGAAGAGCACCGGGAAGTCCCAGGGTAATGGGGCTGACATGCGTGTTGGGTTCGCCGCCAAAAGCCGCGCTGTCTCCACAAAATAATTTGGTCCGGGTAAGGAGCTGCGCATGCACTTCCAACCCTATCACTACCTCATATGCGTCATAATTGATTGGCATTTCGCAAAAGTAGGCAAAAATAAGGATGCCACCCCCTGGCTCAGGGAGTGGCACCGGTATTTAGAAATTTTTAAAGATTTGCTGTCTTCAACTTGCGGGGAGTCTTGATTTCCAACTCCATAGGCTTACCATCCCGAATAATATTCAGCTTTACCACTGGCTTGGAACTGTTGTCATGCGCCAGGTCAGCAAGCTCAGGAGCGCTGGATACCTCTTTGCCATCAAAGCGGGTGATGATGTCGCCCTCTTTCACCCCTGCCTTTGCCGCTGCAGACTCTTCGGTCACGCCAAGCACTTTTACGCCTTTGCCGTCTTCGGTATCCTGGGCGCTGATACCCAGTTTAGGCGAAGCATCATAACCAAAGTCAAAACCTTTGAACCCATTCCCAAAGTCGGGAGACTGGAAAAACTGCTGGATATCGGGCATGTCAGGCATATTGTAAGTACCGCCGCTCGTGGTCGAACTTCCTTTGCCCAGGGTCGCGGTGATCTTCTGCTCTTTTCCGTCTCTCTTGACCGTCACCGTCACTTTATCCTGGGGCTTGTATTTATGAATAGCATCCGTCAGCGACTGCGGATCATCGATGCTCATCTCGTCGACCTTAACGATCAGATCGCCCGCCTTCAATCCTGCCTTCTCCGCCGCGCTTCCAGGGCTCACCATTTTAATTTTCGCGCCCTTGCCTTCAGCCGGTTTCTCGGAGCTTACACCCAAAAAAGCCTGATTAGGCCTAAGGATCTTCATCTTGTAGTGATTGCCGCCATTTCCCTGGTAAGGAGTTGGATAGTCCGGTATGGTCATCGATCCCCCGGGTTCAATCTCAATATTGTCGCCGCCGTTGTAAGAGAACGTACGGCCATCCATCACCCTTATCTTTTTCTTGCGTACCGAAAGATCCTCGTCCTGGTACTCGGAAGCCGGCTTGCCATTGACAAACACCTGGCCATCCCTGATCTCGACAGTGACTTTTGCATCTTTGTCGCTTTTCCGCTTGATAATGATCTCGTCATAGCCGCCGAGACGATTGACCGAAGTATCTTTCATGTCGCCCGGCGCAGGCTGCTGGGCAAAACCAGAGGTCTGCAGCGACAGGATCAATCCTGCCAGTCCTGCCGTTTTTAGGAGATAGTTGTTCATCGTTCCTGGTTTGATTTTTAATATTTTATAGATCAACAAAAACCGGCGAGTTCTCATCTACGTCGATTTTCGTACATCAAATATAGGGGATTTTTGGAAATACGAAAACTTTCGGAAGTGTTAAAAGAATAACAAAAATTTAAATATGTTCAACCGTAGTAACAACTTGGTTATCAATACGAATGACGCCAGGGGAAAACCCGGACCGCCCAAAGATAAAATTGTATTATATTTGTATTACATAGGATGGAATTAATCCTACTATGTTTTACATGAGTGTTACAAAAGAAGTCATACATATCGAATCTCAAGCTCATAACTGGCAAAAACAAAGTGATGTCGTTACGCATGACGATGTGATAGACGCCTATATTGCCGGAAAAGAAGTCGGCCGAAATCTCGAAGAAAAATTGCGCCGCGACAAGTTTGAATCGAATCTGAAAAAAGCAACGGAGGTTTCCGAGCAGTTATTCAACAAAATCGAGGCTACAGGAGCTACCCTTAAGGTCATTCATCTCAGAGCTGATTCAATTACCAGTTTTTGCGGGCTGTTTGTGGTTGATCCCGAAGATTTCCTGAAAGATGAATTCAGACAAGCCTTTATATTAGCAAGGGAAGCTAAACTAGAGAACGAAGACGACACCTTTGAAATATCCTTTTTATTCACCCCTTATTCCCCGCATCTGAGTGAACAAATGTTATTCTCAGATGGCTATTTTATAAGATACTATGGCGAAGAGCAGAGAGCGATTTGATCATGGCGAGCACAATGAAAAGGTCTGCGAACTGATTGCTGCTAATAAACAATTTCCGGACTGGGTCATCACGACGGCATTCTACGCCGCACTTCATTTCGTTTCCTATAAAATATTCCCTTTTGAAGCAGGAAAAGAGGGTGGAAAAATTGTTATTGATACAATAGAACGATGGCAGTCTTTTAAAAGCTATACTTCTAACAAACGACATGACTTGTTAAAAGATCTGGTTGGAAGTCGCTGCCAGGACATATATCCGGAATATGACTGGCTTTTAGGCCTTTCCATGACTGCCAGATATCATAATTTCCAGCTTCCTCCCGAGAATGCAGAAGGGGCAATCCGAAGAATGCAGAAAATAAAAAAAGCCTGTCAACCAGAAGCTGCATCTAAAAAATAATAGCTTTTTACCCCTCCTTCAAATGTGGACGTCTATAAAAACTAACATACCCGTCCGATAATAAGGCTTGTTCTCTCAGAAATTTTGTATCAGGCGTAAATAAAAAAGAAATACTGAACAACTCATCCTCGCTCTGAATTTTATATTTCCTGGCGAGAATGAATACGTTTCTAAATTCCTCCTTCAGAAAATCTTCAGCGTCCGATACAAACAAAGCACAAAAACTTGTGATAGCATCGGCCTTTAAATAAATCGATTTAAGACCTAAACCCGAATCTGTTATTGCATCAAAAAGTGATTCTGAAAGACATTGAGCTGCCTTACGGTAGAAATCCAACGGCTCCAGAAATATTATTTTCTCCATAATATCATGTTTGTGGAACACAGTAACGAGGGAAGGGTCAACCTATTTCTTCTTCAACGGATCGAGCAGCTTGTCGAGGCCGTTGATCTTTATTTCGTACATCGTAGCCAAAAGCATACCCAGTTTTCCATTGGGAAAGCCTTCCCGATGGAACCATTCGAGATAGGAGACGGGCAGGTCGCAGATCAGCGTGCCTTTATATTTGCCAAAGGGCATTTGCAGGACGACCAGCGTGGGAAGCAAGTCGCCATTGGGTTGATCGTCGGGCTGGTTCGGCCTTGCGGGATCAGAACCGGAGCCGCCGTTGGCGCCGGGCCGGGGATCTTGCTGTTTAGCCGACTCTTTGTCCATCGCTTTATTTTTTCAATAGTGCTTTTACATTCTGGATGACCTGGGACAGTTGGCCTGTCTCCTGACCGCCGGCTGTAGCCAGCGTTTTTTGACCGCCGCCGCCGCCCTTGATCAGCGGAGCTATCTGCTCCTTTATGATTGCGGGGGCCTGTAGTTTATGGGTCTCGACGAGCTTGTCGTCGAGCAATACGGCAACGGAAGCCTTGCCTTCCACATCGGCAGCCAGGACCACCAGGTAAGAAGGTTGACCGGCAATGGCGGACAGTCCGGGTTTCAGGTCAAAAGCCAGCTTCTTTAACGCATCCCCGCTGCCCACTTCGACGACTTCCCCGATAAAGGAGATCCCCTCGATGGTCTCGACTTTCGTCAGCAACCCTTGTCCAAGCGCAGCAAGCTGCCGGGCTTCTATCTTCTCCAGTTTCTTTTTCAGTTCAGCGGTCTCTGCAACAAGATTTTCGACCGTACGCTGCAGCTCTTTGGGATGTTTCAGCGCTTCGCGGACAGCATGCAGCAAAGCCAACTGCTCGTCGATATAAGCCTCAGCAGCAGCCCCGGCAACAGCTTCGATACGACGAACACCTGCGGCAACGGCGCTTTCATGACGGATCCTGAAGAGGCCCAGCTCGCCGGTCGCCCCGACGTGCGTTCCGCCGCATAACTCGATAGAATAAGTGGGATCGATGATCACCACCCTCACCACATCGCCATATTTTTCTCCGAACAATGCCATGGCGCCCAATTTCAACGCTTCTTCCTTTGGCAGTTGTTTGATGACGACAGGTATATTTTCGCGAATCTTTTCGTTGACTAGTTTTTCGACAGCGACAATCTCTTCCTCGGTCATCTTTGCAAAGTGAGAGAAGTCAAAACGGAGCTGCTGGTCATTGTTCAGCGATCCTTTCTGAGCGACATGCGTGCCCAATACCTTGCGGAGAGCGGCATGAAGCAGGTGGGTTGCCGTATGATGATTTTCGGTAGCCTTTCTTTTTGCCTTATCCACTTTTGCGATCACGGGCGCCTTCATGTCAGAAGGCAGCCGCTCTGCAAAGTGAATGATCAGGTCGTTCTCTTTCTTTGTATCGATGATCGCTATCGTCTCGGCCCCGGAAACCAGCGTACCGGTATCGCCAACCTGGCCGCCGCTCTCGGCATAGAACGGAGTTGCTTCCAACACCACCTGCCAGGACTCTTTTCCCTTTGCTTTTACCTTACGGTATTTAACAATTTTTGTCGGTATCTCCAGCATCTCATAGCCAACAAATTCGACGAGGGGACTTTCGATCAGCGTGACCCAGTCTTCGGCGTCGATGGCGGTAGCCGCGCGGGAGCGCTCTTTCTGTTGCTTCAGCTCGGCTTCGAATCCTGTTTAATCCACCGTCAGACCGTTTTCCGTTGCAATAAGACGTGTAAGGTCAACAGGAAATCCATAGGTATCATATAATTCAAAGGCGGCTGTACCGGCGATCACCTTTCCTACTGACTGCTGGATGATATCATCGATCTTTTTGAGCCCCTTGTCCAGCGTACGAAGGAAGGCTTCCTCTTCTTCCTTGATCACCTTGGCGACAAACTCGTGCTGCTTCTGCAATTCGGGAAATACGTCCTGGAATTGCTCGGCCAGTACGGGAACCAGCTGGAAAAGCAGGGGCTGTTTGTAATCGAGGTTGGAATAGTAATACCGGACGGCGCGGCGGAGGATACGCCGGATAACGTAACCGGCATCGGTATTCGAGGGCAGCTGCCCATCGGCGATGGTAAAGGAAATAGCCCGGATATGGTCGGCGATCACGCGGAACGATATATCGGTCTTGCTATCTCCGGCAGTATATTTTTTGTTGACGATCTTTTCTACGGCAGCGATCGTCCCGGTGAAGATATCGGTGTCATAGTTGGACTGCTTGCCCTGCATCACACGAACGAGCCGTTCCAATCCCATGCCGGTATCGACATGCTGGGCAGGTAATGGCTGAAGAGAACCGTCTTTCAGCCGATTGAACTGCATAAATACGTTATTCCATATCTCGATCACCTGGGGATGATCGTTATTGACCAGGGTTGCGCCGTCGACCTGCCTGCGTTCGGCATCCGTCCGGCAATCCACATGGATCTCCGAACAGGGACCGCAAGGACCCGTGTCGCCCATTTCCCAGAAATTATCTTTCTTATTTCCCAGCAGGATCCGGTCTTCGGCGATCCATTTTTTCCACTCATTCTGAGCTTCGGTATCCTGGGGCAGGTTGCTGTCCTTATCCCCCTCAAAAACGGTAACATATAACCGGTCCTTGGGGATGCCGTACAATTCCGTCAGCAGTTCCCAGCTCCAGGCGATGGCTTCTTTTTTAAAATAGCCGGCAGCAGGATTGGCAGGGTCGCCAAAACTCCAGTTGCCGAGCATTTCGAACATGGTATGGTGATAGGTGTCTACACCCACTTCTTCCAGGTCGTTGTGCTTGCCGCTGACCCGGAGACATTTTTGGGTGTCGGCAACCCGGGACCAGGGCGCTTTCTGGTTGCCCAGGAAATAGTCCTTGAACTGGTTCATCCCCGCATTGGTGAACTTCAGGGTCGGATCATTTTTTACGACGATCGGGGCCGAGGGTACGATCGTATGGCCCTTCGATACAAAAAAGTCCAGGAATTTCTTTCTTATTTCAGCGCTGGTCATCATAAAACGGGACAATCTTTGGTTGAAATTTGGCTCGCACCAGTTATATTTGTGCGCTCTGTTTTTGACAGAGCCGTGCAAAGGTACACCAAATCAGGCTGTTTTACCGTTCTTATCCTGTTGAACAGCTTGAAAAACGGACCCAGGTCCGGTTGCCGGATGAAGAAGATCAAATATTACTATAACACCAATTCGCTCCGTTACGAGAAACTGGAGACACCCCTGCGGGTAACCCTGCTACGCGTGCTGGGTTTTCTGTCCGCTGCAGTCGTCACTGCCCTGATCCTGGTTTCTATCGCCTATAAATATTTCCCTTCCGCTAACGAGAAAAGGCTGATGCAGCGCAACGAAGCCTTGCAGGATAATTATTATATGCTCAACGACAAGGTAAAGAAGCTGCAGGAGCAGATGAGCGAGCTGGAAAAGCGGGACAACAATGTCTATCGCGCCATTTTCGAAGCCGCCCCAATCCCCGACAGCGCCCGCGCCCATGCCGCCCAGCAGGAGCAGGAGTTCAAGCTGGTATCCGGTATGGACCAGGAAAATCTTTACGCTTCCATCGCAGATACCCTCCGGCTGCTGGCCAACAGGATCGCCAACCAGGGAAAATCCTATGCCCAGATCGATGGGTTTATTAAGAACAAGGAACAACTGCTTGCCTGTACCCCCGCCATCCAGCCAGTCAGCAACAAAGACCTCAGCCGTATCGCATCCGGATTTGGATACCGGATCGACCCCGTCTATAAAACCACAAAATTCCACGCAGGTCTCGACTTTGCCGCCCCGCAGGGTACCCCCATTTACGCGACCGCCAATGGAACCGTCGAAGTCGCCGGCAACACGGGCAACGGTTATGGCAACCATGTAGTCATTAATAATGGCTATGGCTATTCCACCCTCTTCGGGCACATGTTCCGGGTAAAAGTTCATCCCGGAGAAAAGGTCAAACGGGGTGAGATCATCGGCTGGGTAGGAAGTACCGGAAAGAGCACCGGCCCGCACTGCCACTATGAGGTACATCGTAACGGAGACCCCGTGGACCCCGTCTATTATTTCTACAACGACATCACCCCCGAACAGTATGACCGTCTGTTGAAGTTAGCGGCCTCCAGCAACCAAAGTTTTGACTAAACCTGCGTATCTTCACACCGGAATGATTTTTGAACCGTAGACCCCGGTTAGCACTCCCCCAATACCATGAGCAGAATTTTAACTCAAATAACGATGGATTTTGGCCCTGAGCCAGAATTGTCTACGCCGCCCGTTATGGAGGCCGTGGTCAGGGAGCATTCGCTTATACCTCAATACGTTACCATTCCTTCTGCCGGGGTCATAGTCCGTTTCAGGTCGTTGAAGGATCCTTCGGTCGACCTGCAAAGCTGGGTGCTCCCCAAACAGCCGGATACGCCTTTTAGGGTCAATTATCTGCGGGCCGTGCCGCTGACCGAAGAAGTGCCGGTTGTCGAACCGGAGACAGAAGCCACCATCGCCCTCGAATTGCCCGAGATCGAGGCGACGCCGGCCATCGAGAAAACGCCGGCCATCGGGGAGACGCTGGCCATCGGGGAAACACCCGAGCCTGAACAAATGCCCGTTATCGTCGAGGTCGAAGAGCCGGTCGGGGAGTCGGCCGCCGAACCGCAATTGCCGATCACCGAACCGCAATTGCCGATCACCGAACCGGAAATGCTGGTCACCGGGCCGGAAATATTAGCTGCCGAGCCAGAAATATGGGTCGAAGAGATCGAAACGCCCATCGTCGAGCCAGAAATTCTGGTCGAAGAGATCGAAATTCTGCTTCCCGAAACAGATGAGCCAGCCGCTGTCGTTTCTGAGCCCGAGGCAAATGAACCAGCCCCCCCCGAACGGCAAGCAACTCCCGAACAGCAAGCAACCACCGAACGGCTAACAGTACCCAAACAGCAAGCCCCCCCCGAACAGCCTGAGGCAAAACTGACCGCCCCGGCAGCCGGGGACGTAGCACCGACAACGCAACCGGAAAGCCCGCACGTAATCAAACCCTTTCCCCAGTTCGTCAATGGTTCATTGTTCGGTGATATGGAAACGCCAGCACCTGACGCCGCCGCAACGGAGGAAACCCCAACGGAGGAAACCCCAACGGAGCCTACCCCCATAAAGAGTCTGATTCCTCCCGTGCAAATCGAAGAAGAGGAAGAAGAGATCAGCCTCGAACAGGCACTTACCACGGACCCGATCATCGAAGCACCTATAGCCGAAGAACCAACCGTCGGATATACTGGAGAAGCCGAAGAAACACAGCGGATAGATAAGATGGCCGCGCCGACCTATACGGAGCAGCTCGAAGAACCAGCCGTCGAAGCCCCGGAAGCAGGCGCGGAAGTTATCGAAGAACCAGCCGAAGAGATCGAAGAGGAAGAAGGCTGGGAAGGCCCCGAAGAAGAGATCGAAGCTGAAGCCAGCGAAATCGAAGACGAATCCGTATCCAGCGTCGGCATCGAAACCGTAACCAGCGTCGAAGCGGAAACCAGCGCAACTATCGACACCGTCGCAACCCAATCCGCAGAAGCCGGGACCGAAGAGGAAGACGCCCTTCTTCGTCGAAGAACACCGTCCAGGCCGGCTGCGGCAAAGCCCGCCGTCCCCGGTAAAAGAGGCCGGAAATCACTGAAACAGGTTGCAGCAGAAGCCGATCTGATCGAAATCCCCGAAGACGAAGTCCTCTTCAGCAAACAATACTATACGATGGGCGAAGTTTCGGAAATGTTTAAGGTCAACCAATCCCTTTTGCGTTTCTGGGAGACAGAATTCGACATCCTGCAGCCCCGGAAAAACAAAAAGGGCGACAGATATTTCCGCCCCCTCGATATCAAAAACCTTCACCTGATCTATCACCTCCTTCGTCAGAAGAAATACACCATCGAAGGTGCAAAGGAATTCCTGAAGAAAAACAAAAAGGCCGAAGAACGCTTCGAAGTCATCCGCCGCCTGCAAGAGATCCGCACCTTCCTGATGGATTGGAAGGGTATGCTCTAGCACACGAATTCCAGCCTTCACGCCAAACCGGCAGACAAACAGCCCGGCGCAACCGCCGGGTCCACCGGGTACCTGGCCCAAGCAAATGCCCCGCGATCAAACGGCCTAAGCCTTCGCGCCAAACCACCAGGCACATAGCCCGGCGCCGCGGCCTCTAGCTGCGCAACCGCCAGCCCTTAAACCACCGCAGCCCCGGCAGGCGTATCGGGCGCCGCAGGCACCGCCGTCACCCGTATATCGGTACTCGAACCGGAAATAGTGATCTCCATCTTCTCCATCAGCTGCAGGATCTCCAAATTGATCCGCTGCTTTATCTCATTGAACTCATCGAGCGCAACAGGAGACGTAAAATAATCGGCGTTGATCAGATAAGCCGTCCCCGTGATATCATTTAAAAAAGCGGTACTGCTTTCCACCTTGTCTTTATTGAGGATCTGCCGGACATCCGCAATAAACGCCTCAAGCTGAGCAGCCGTTGTAGAAAGACCCACTTCCAGCCGCAACTCGCCCTTGCGCTGGGTACGCAGGGTAAGATTGTCCACGATACTATCGACCATCTGTTTATTGGGAACCGTCACATAGGTCTTTTGATCGGTGCGGATACGGGTACTACGGAGCCCGATCTTTTCGACGGTACCGGAGATACCATTCACCTTCAACACATCCCCCGACTTAAAAGGTTTATCAAAAAAGATAACAAACGACGCAATGAGATTCTCGATACTCTCCTTTGCCGCAAGCGCGATAGCCGCACCAGCCAGCCCCAGAGAAGCCAGTATCTTGTCAACGTTGACACCAAACGCTTCATTGAGGATAACCAGCACACCGATGATCCCCAGCACCGCCTTTAGAAAGTCCCGGATAAAGACCACCATCATCTGGTTGTAGCGCGGCCCGCCGCCCTCCCGCGCCCTGTTCCGCAATACCAATGCAATAAAATCCACCAGCCGCAACAAGACCCAGAAAAAACAGCTGATCATAACGATGATCGCGATAGAATGACAGATCGTTTTCGAATCAATCTCGTAAATATCAAAATCCAGCTGCGAGGGAAAATGCAGCTTCTCGATCGACGTAAAAGAAACGAACATCACCAGGAAGGTTCCGATCGGACCAACCACCAGATCGAGAAAGGCCGACTTGTCCAATCCCGATCCCATCCGCCGGATGATACGAAAGATGAGCCGGGCAATAAGCCGGGATATAAAACGCTTTAAAGCGACGACAAAAACAATGGTGGCGGCGACGATGACATAGGTCCGTAAAGGATTGCCTAAGACGATCGTGCTCCAGAAATCATGCATACAACTAAAATTGTTGAACAAAGGTAGCGGACACCGGTCATTTCCGCGTATACACCTCCAAACCGGTAGTTTTCAACACGTAAATGCTTTTCGGGGTGATCCGGATATGAGCCGCGCCCAGATAGATGGCAGGCAAAGGCTCTTCCTTCATATCGAGCGTCCCGGGCTGATAACGAAAGAATGTTTTGTCGTCCCGGCCAAGCATGTTCTTGTCGATCACATCGAAGTCTTTCCAACCCGTCAGTATGATATGCGTCTTCAAGGCTCCATAGTGATCGAAGATATAAACGCCTTTTACGGGATCATACAGATAAACCAGGTCTCCCTGATCCCGGATTATAACAGGATCGGGAACGGTGTCGAACAGCTGCCGGAAGTCGGACGTCTGATCGACAAGGGAACCGTCATCCCCAATCCGCTTTAGCACGGCATCCAGCTCGTCGAACACCCATATTGTATTATCATAGGCCAGCCCAACGGCTTTTGCCTGCAGGATATTCTGCTTCCGGAAGTCCACCGTATTGATCATATTCAGAAACCGGTCGAGTTCGATCACCGTGGTAAACTCTTTATAATAGACCAGGACCTTTAAGGGATTGGAAGCATCGATATAAGAAACGGCGCCATAGCGGCGGACATCATTAAAGACAGCCAGCGAATCTCCATTCGGACTCCATTTCTTTAGCTGGTTGTCCTTATTCAACGTATAGACATTACCCAGGTTGTCGATGGTAAAGTCGACGTATTCCCCCATTATCGTATGCGTCATCGCAAAAGAGCCAAAGGTGGCTGATGTTGCCGAAGCCTGATTGGGTATCGTAGAAGTAGGCGTCCCCGGATGAACCGAACGGATCGACGAATCGACCTGGGCAAGGCTTTGCAACGCACCCGTCAGCAACAGCAAAAGAATATACCCTTTCATTTACGAATGATTTTGGCTTCCATTTCCGGGGCCTGCGGCAACAACTGCATGGTTTCGCCGTCAAATACAGCATACGTATCGTAACGGATCCAGTCGCCCAGGTTGATGTACCGGCTTGCACCGCCCTGCAGTGCGAAATCTATCGGCAGGTGACGGTGCCCGAAGACAAAATAATCAAAGAATTCCTTTTGTAATACCTCTTTGCAGTAGATGATCAGCCATTCTTTCTCCTCTCCAAGAAAACGCTCATCGAGCTGCCCCGTCGCGGCCCTGCTCCGGCGGGACAGATAGTTCGCCAGACCAACGCCGAAAGCCGGGGGGATAAGGCCAAAAAAGAACTGGCAGATGGGAT
Source organism: Chitinophagales bacterium (assembly GCA_015654595.1). Lineage (GTDB taxonomy): Bacteria > Bacteroidota > Bacteroidia > Chitinophagales > Chitinophagaceae > Puia. Next base: position 13,061 of record JAATGQ010000105.1, read on the forward strand.
TTCGAAAGATCTTCTTTATAAACTTATAGCCATGATCGCCGGGTCCAAGTCCGTCGCCATGCCCAACATAGAATTTCTTATTATTAAAGGTGAAGACCTTTGGCTCATGATAGACCGGGATATTCAACTCCTGTTCGAAATAACCGCTCATCCACATGTCGTGATTGCCGGTAAAAAAATAAAGCGGGATACCGGCGTCTGCCAGTTCGGCCATTTTCCCGAGTATCCGGACATACCCTTTTGGGACTACGGTCCTGTATTCATACCAGAAATCGAAGAGATCCCCTACGATAAAGACGGCTGCAGCGTCTTGTTTGATGGTGGTGAGGAAGGAGACTATACGCCGCTCGCGAGCAAGGCTCGCTTCATGGTTGGGAGCGCCTAGATGAAAATCGGATAGAAAATAGACTTTTTTTCCGGGAGGGAGTTGCATGGGGGCAAATATAAGTATTACCGGTAAGGAGGCGGATTACTGTTGCCGGTCGACCAGGAAGCAATAGACCTGTTTTGGACCGTGTACGCCCACGACCAACGTTTTTTCGATATCTGCTGTACGGCTGGGGCCGGTGGCAAGGGTGATCAGCGAGGGCAGCTGGCTGCCGTATTTTTCCTTCAGCATCACCAGGCCTTCGCGGATATCATAGATCAATTGATCGGTATAGGCGATACAAATATGGATAGGCGCGTATACGCTGGTGGTCCGTCCGCTGGGGCTTGCAGAGCTGAGCAGTATGCTTCCCGTCCGGGCGATCAGGGCCTCGCAGGTGGTAACGGAGGCGTCGCAGTCTGCAAGTTCTACATTGGAAAAGGCACTGAAGGCATGCGCCTTGAGGATATCCCTCAGCTTGTCTTCGCGGCAGTAGAGCTTTTTCCAACCCTGGCTGCTGATCAGCGCGTTGAGTTGGGTGACCAGCTCGGGGTGATCCATGCAAAAAACAAATTTACCGAGCAGCCTGGTAAACTGCTCGGCAAATTCAATCTCCAGATCCTGGCGGGCAGGCTGGAAGACAGAGTGATTCCCCTCACTTTGAGGAAAAGGAATAGGCGTTGATTCACTCAACGCCTTTC
>JAATGQ010000155.1 GCA_015654595.1 Chitinophagales bacterium
AAGTTATTATATAATTCGACGGATAAGAAATTTTCAATATTAAGAAGCTTAGATAAGGACACTATTTTTACCATACCGTATAAGCTAATAGCCGATACTTTGCAGCGTTTAATTTTTTATACGGTAGCGATTGCAAAAAATAAAGAGTCTATTTTGATTTTCGAGGAACCAGAAGCACATATGTTTCCTCCTTATGTAAGAAAATTCACTTCAGATATAGTCTTTGACAAAACGAATCAATTTTTTATAACAACCCATAGTCCTTATGTGCTTGATGCCCTTATGGAAGAGGCTCCGGAAGACTTGTCCATTTATCTGGTGTACTATGAAAATGGCGAAACCAAGGTGAAGCTAATGAGTGAGAAAGACATGGAAGAGGTTAATGAATACGGCGTGGATTTATTTTATAACTTGGAAAGTTATTTGAAACATGGACAAGTCAATAATGCCTGAATGTTATGCAGACACATTATTGATTGAAACATTGGTGCCTACAAAGATCGGGTACAATCATCAGACCGGTTGTTTTACGGTGGAGAGAGAAATGAGGCTTGGGAAATTCAATGATCGGTTTGCTGTAGGTATAATAGATAATGATAAAGTCCAAATAAAGTACTTGAAGGAATTTGAGGTAATAGATAAAGCGGAAGGTTCTTTAATTTTATGGCGGCATCGGGGTAAGGCAAGGCATCATTACATTATTCAAATATGCCCTGCCCTGGAACAATGGATATTGGATGTGTGCGGACAAGAAGTTATTCGAATCGGTGATTTTGGAATTGATCCTGATCTTGAAGTTTGGAAGAAATATACGAAATCGAGTAGAAGTATGGATGATAAGAAATTGAAGGCCCTTTTTCAGGAAATGAGTTCTAAAAATCAGAATATAAATGTTCGAAAACTAAAAAGTTGGATAACACACTTGAAAGAACAGAATTATAAAGCCGATATAAAAGCATTACAAAATGGCTGACGAAAAGAAATTATTCAAGGTAACGATCGACAATATCACCATCGAGGTGGAGCCGGGCACGAGCATTTTGCAGGCGGCCCGGAAGATCGGCGGGGACGTTGCTCCGCCGGCCATGTGCTACTACACGAAGCTGAAGGGCAGCGGCGGGAAATGCCGGACCTGCCTGGTGGAAGTGGCGGCGGGTTCTACGGCTGATCCGCGTCCGATGCCGAAGCTGGTGGCCAGCTGTCGTACCAATGTCATGGACGGGATGATCGTAAAGAATATTACCAGCGATAAGGTGATCGATGCGCGTAACGGGGTTGTGGAAATGCTGCTGATCAATCACCCGCTGGATTGCCCTATCTGCGACCAGGCCGGAGAATGCTCGCTGCAGGATCTGAGCTATGATCATGGCAAAGAGGGTACCCGCTACGAGTTTGCGAAGAGAACATTCGAAAAGCACGATCTGGGTCCTTATATCCAGCTGCATATGACGCGTTGTATCCTTTGCTACCGCTGCGTATTTACGGCGGATCAGCTGACGGAGAAGCGTGTTCACGGGGTATTGGATCGCGGTGATCATGCCGAGATCGCTACCTATATCCAGAAGTCGCTGGACAATGACTTTATCGGGAACATCATCGATGTTTGCCCCGTGGGCGCCTTGACGGATAAGACTTTCCGGTTTAAGAACCGCGTATGGTTCCTGAAGCCGGTGGACGCTCATCGTAATTGCAGCAACCCCAAGTGCAGCGGTCATGTCACCTTGTGGTACCGCGGCGATGAGGTCTTCCGTGTCACTGCCCGTAAGGACGAATGGGGTGAGGTTAAGGAGTGGATCTGTAACGAGTGCCGTTTCGAGAAGAAGAAGACCGGTGATTGGGAGATCGAAGGGCCGACCAAGGTCAACAGGCATTCCGTTATCTCTCAGGGTCACTATGTAGGGGTGCATAAGCCGCAGGAAGTGTTGTATGATGTGTTGGATGGAAGGAAGCCTAAGCTGCTGATGGATATTCATTCGGTCAGCGAGGTGAACAGGCCGGAGATCGATTTGTCTAAGATCCAGGGGCCTTCGCACTCGACCGACTTTGAACCGCATGAGTCGAGATAGGCAATGCGGATGAACGGAGCGTCGCAACGGCTGCTAAATCGGGCAGGACGGTTGGTGACAAAGAAGAATTTAAGATGTAAGTAACAACGTTTGATATAAAAAAAACGGCGAAATGCATTTAACGTTATTGTCAATTGACTGGCTTCTTTTAATTGAAAAATGTGTGCTGATCCTGATCATCATCAGCGTTTCGCTGGTGATCGCGATGTATGAGACCTGGGCGGAGCGAAAGGTCGCGGCATTTATGCAGGACAGACGTGGTCCGAACCGTGCTGGTTTTGGCGGTCTACTGCAGCCGATGGCCGATGGTCTGAAGCTCTTCATGAAGGAGGAGATCATTCCAACATCTTCGAGCAAGTTTTTGTTCGTTTTGGGTCCGGGAATGGCGATGCTGACGGCGATGATGACGAGTGCGGTCATTCCCTGGAGCAGTCATTTTCATTTATTCGGCCGGGACGTTTCGATGCAGATTGCCGACGTCAATATCGGTATCCTGTATATTTTCGGTGTGGTGAGTATGGGGGTGTATGGCATCATGATCGGCGGATGGGCGTCGAATAACAAGTTCTCTCTGCTGGCTGCGATCCGCGGCGCTTCGCAGATCATCTCTTATGAGCTGGCGATGGGGCTTGCGATCATTGCGCTTTTGATGATCACCGGGACGCTTAGTCTTGGAAAGATGGTCGAGCAGCAGCAGGAGCATGGGCTTTATAATTTCGTTGTTCAGCCTTTGGGCTTTCTGATCTTTTTGGTTTGTGCGTTTGCCGAGTGTAATCGTACGCCGTTTGATTTGTCTGAAGCGGAAAACGAGTTGAACTTTGGATATCACCAGGAGTACTCTTCGATGAAGCTGGGTTTCTATCTTTTCGCCGAGTATATCAATATGTTTATCAGCAGTGCGTTGATGGCATCGTTGTATTTTGGCGGTTTTGATATTCCTTTTGTGAATGATGCGGCCTTTGGTGCGCATTTCGGTCAGAATCCGCTGGCGATATTGCAGGTTGTTAGTTTGTTTGGGAAGATCGTGTTGTTCATCTTCTTCTTTATGTGGGTGCGTTGGACGATACCGCGCTTCCGTTATGATCAGTTGATGAATCTGGGTTGGAAGGTGTTGATACCGCTGGCGCTGTTCAATATGCTGGCAACGGGCTTTATTGTATTGCTGAAGGCTCATGGATGGCACTTTTGATAAGGGCCGCTGATTAAAAATTGGTCATTTGATTTGATAAAAATATTTTTGCGAACGCTAATAAAGAGTTGATTATGCAACCATTAACAAGCCGGTCAAAGGCGGTAGAACGCAAGCCGATGACGATGTGGGAGAAGATGTATTTACCGGCGATTGCCAAGGGGATGTCTATCACGTTTGGGCATATGTTCAAGAAGAAGCCTACGGTGAATTACCCCGAGAAGACACGTCCTTTCAGTCCTGTGTTTCGGGGGCTGCATGTGTTGAACCGTGACGAGCAGGGGCGTGAGCGTTGTACGGCTTGTGGGCTTTGCGCTGTCGCCTGCCCTGCTGAGGCTATTACGATGGAGGCGGCTGAGCGTCTGCCGGGGGAAGAGAATCAGTACCGGGAAGAGAAGTATGCGGCGAAGTATGAGATCAATATGCTGCGTTGTATCTTCTGCGGACTTTGTGAAGAAGCATGTCCAAAGGATGCGATCTATTTGTCGGAGACTTTTGCTCCTGCTAATTATACGAGAAAGGGCTTTATATATGGAAAGGAAGAGCTGCTGATCCCCAATCCGGTGACGCAGCCTGAGGAGTATGCAAAGGCCAAGGGCCTGTAGCATACGAGCGAGCTAAAGCGTACCCGAGCCAAGGCGAAGGGTACGATCGAGGAGAAACGAGGAACGAAGTTTCGACGAAGATCTAAGCAGCTTTGGCGAAGGTCTAAAAGCTAAAGACAAATTAATTTTTTAATAATCTGCTCAATGGGTATTACGCAAGTCCTGTTCTGGTTTTTAAGCATCCTGGCGATCCTCAGCGCTATCCTGGTCGTGGTCAGTAAGAATCCTGTACACAGTGTGCTGTGGCTGATCGTTGTATTCGTTGCAATATCCGGGCATTATATCTTACTGGATGCCCAATTCCTGGCGATCGTGAATCTCATCGTGTATGCGGGCGCCATCATGGTCCTCTTCCTGTTTGTTTTCATGTTGATGAATCTGAATGCCGATACCGAGCCGCAGAAGAACCGCTGGCTGAAGATCGCGGGTGTGGTGACGGGCGGAGCGCTGCTGCTGGTGCTGGTTGCCGCGCTGAAAAAGGCGGACATGAAGGCGCAGCTGGCTGAGATGGGGCATGGGAATATCGGCCTTATTCATAATCTTGGCGCTGTATTATTCAGCGACTATGTGGTGCCTTTCGAGTTGAGCAGCGCCTTGTTCCTGAGCGCAATGGTAGGTGTGGTCGTCATCGGGAAGAAAGATTAGCAATCATTCATTATCATTTTTATGCCGATAAATTATTACATATTCTTGTCTATAGCGTTATTCTGCATCGGGGTGGCCGGTGTGTTGACCCGCAGGAACGCTATCATTATTTTCATGTGCATCGAGCTGATGTTGAATGCAGTGAATCTGTTGCTGGTTGCTTTTTCGAAGATGCACTATCATGCATTGGCGGCTACTAACCCTAATGCGGGTATAGACGGGCAGCTTTTCGTCTTCTTTATCATGGTGGTGGCTGCGGCCGAGGTGAGTGTGGGATTGGCCATTATCGTGATGATGTACCGTAATACCCATTCGATCGACGTGAATTTCCTGAACAGGTTGAAACATTAATCATGAACAATATTATACAGTTAGTCTGGTTGATTCCCGTGCTGCCTCTTGCAGGCTTTCTCCTGAATGGTTTGTTCAGGAATCATTTGTCCAAGTCTTTGACGGGGATTATCGGAAGCGGTACTGTTCTGGCTTCTTTTGTCATCAGTGTGCTGATCTTCCTACAGGTTAAACAGCCTGGGTTTCATGGGGAGACCGTTACGCTGTTTGATTTCATCTCAGTAGGAAAGCTGAGTATTCCTTTCGCTTTCCTGGTGGATCAGCTGTCTGCCCTTTTCCTGCTGATCATCACCGGGGTTGGTTTCCTGATCCATTTGTATTCCACTTCTTATATGCATGAGGAAGAGGCTCCGCATTTTGCGCGCTACTTCGCTTATCTTAACCTGTTCGTGTTCTCGATGCTGTTGTTGGTGCTGGGCGCCAATTTCATTATCCTGTTCATTGGCTGGGAAGGTGTTGGTCTCTGTTCTTATCTGTTGATCGGTTACTGGTTCAAGAACATGGATTATGGCAATGCAGCCAAGAAGGCCTTTATCATGAACCGTATCGGTGACCTTGGTTTTCTGATCGCGGTCTTCCTGATGATCAATACGTTTGGTTCCGTGTCTTTTGCTGAAGTGTTTGCGCATACGGGCGGGGTGAAGGCTGGCGTAGTGACGGCGATCACGCTCCTGCTGTTCGTAGGCGCTACCGGTAAGTCTGCCCAGATCCCTTTATATACCTGGCTGCCGGATGCGATGGCGGGTCCTACTCCTGTGTCGGCTCTTATCCACGCGGCTACGATGGTGACGGCGGGTATCTATATGATCACGCGGAGCCATGTTTTGTTCTCGCTGACGCCGATCACGCAGAACGTCATTACTGTTATTGGTTTGGCTACGGCGTTGCTGGCTGCTACTATTGCGTTGAAACAAAACGATATCAAGAAAGTGCTGGCTTATTCTACGGTGAGCCAGCTGGGATATATGTTTATTGGTCTGGGTGTCGGCGCTTATACCGGCGCTGTCTTCCATGTGATGACGCATGCGTTCTTCAAGGCTCTTTTGTTCCTTGGCGCGGGTTCTGTGATCCATGCTATGGGCGGCGAGCAGGATATGCGTAAGATGGGTGGTCTGAAGAAGTGGATGCCGATAACGAATATTACCTTCCTGGTGGGGTGTATCGCGATTGCCGGTATTCCTCCTTTCTCCGGTTTCTTTTCCAAAGACGAGATCCTGTCTGCGGCATTTGGTAAGAGTCCCGTATATTATGCGATCGGCTTGTTTACTGCTGCGCTGACGGCTTTCTATATGTTCCGTCTGTATGCGACGACTTTCCAGGGGCAGTACCGCGGGGTGAATAATACGGTACATGGCGGGGAGGATGCTGCAGATACCGGACATGGGGGACACGACGCGCATGGCGGTCATGGGCATGGTTTACCGCATGAGAGTCCGTCGGCTATAACGATCCCGCTGATCGTGCTGGCGATCCTTGCTGCGGTGAGCGGTTTCCTGGGTATTCCCGAGGCGATCAAGCCCGACTCCCATTGGCTGGCCAATTTCCTGGCGCCGGTGGTTTCCGGTACGGAGGGTGCGAATCTGCCTGCCGCTGCTGGCCATGAGATCAGCAACGGTACCGAGATCGGACTGATGGTTGCTTCTGCCCTGCTGGCTATCGTTGTTTCCCTATGGGCTGGTATGAAGTTCAGTAAGAAGCCCGACCTGGGTGAGGCGACGGGTTTTGGCAAGGTGCTGGCGAACAAGTGGTATGTGGACGAGCTTTATGGCGTTATTATATTGAAACCGCTGAGTGCGATCGAGTCGATGCTGCAATGGATAGATAAGTATGTGATCGATGGTATCGTGAATGGCATTGGTCGTCTTGTTCAATATGGCAGCCGTCAGTTGAGGCTGGTTCAAAGCGGCCAGGTGGGTGGATATGTGTTGTTGATGGTGGTCGGTATTTTGGTTTTATTTTTAGTCGAACTGTTTGTAAAGAAATAACGTATGATTCCTGTTTTACTGATCGTCATTCCCCTGGTAACCGGCTTGATTGGTTTTCTGATCAAGAGCGATAACGGCGCTCGCGGCTGGGCTTTACTGTCGTCTGTTTTGACGCTGATCGTCGCTCTGGCGGGATTAGGCCTGGCAAAGGATAGTCCGCTGCTTCATGCCGATGCGCAGTGGCTGCCTGAGTTGGGAAGCCGCATGACCGTAGGTCTGGATGGGCTTGGCAAGGTGCTTGGGTTGTTGACGGCGGTCTGCTTTCCGCTGATCTTTGTCGCTACCTGGCGGGACAGCTATAAAAAATCCTGGAATTTTTATGCGTTGATGCTTTTGTCCCAGGCGGGGTTGATGGGTGTCTTTATGGCTTATGATGCGTTGTTGTTCTACTTCTTCTGGGAACTGGCGCTTATCCCTGTCTACTTCCTCTGTTCCCAGTGGGGTGGAGAGAGAAGGATTGCTGCTACCTTTAAATTCTTTGTTTATACGTTTACGGGCAGCCTTCTGATGCTGGTCGGCATTATCTGGCTGTGGTCCCGGACGCCGGATCATTCCTTTTCGCTGCAGGCTTTTTATGACGTTCATAATCATATGAATGGCGGCGAACAAGGATTTATCTTCTGGTTGTTGTTCCTTGCTTTTGCGATCAAGATGCCGATATGGCCTTTGCATACCTGGCAGCCGGAGACTTATGAGCAGTCTCCGACGGCTACGACGATGGTGTTGAGTGCTGTGATGGTAAAGATGGGCGTGTTTGGAGTTATCCGTTGGGTGGCTCCTGTGGTTCCTGGCGGTTTCTGGCAGTGGGGCGATCTGGTTTCCTTCTGCTGTATGTTCGGAATGATCTATGCTTCGCTGCTGGCGATCAAGCAGGACGATTTGAAGCGGCTGATTGCTTATTCCTCCATTGCGCATATCGGTTTGATGTGTCTGGCGCTGTTTGCGATCGACAAGACCGGCTGGCAGGGGGTTATGATCCAGATGTTCAACCACGGGATCAATATCCTGGGGATGTGGATCGTGGTGGATCTGATCGAAAGGCAGTTTGGCACGCGTAAGATATCCGAGCTGGGTGGTATTGCGCAGAAGGCGCCCGGGCTGACGATCCTGTTGGTGATCGTTGCGCTGGCCAATGTGGCGCTGCCGCTGACGAATGCCTTTGTGGGCGAGTTCCTGTTGTTCACCGGGGTGTTTACTTCGACGGCAACACAGTATAACGTGGTTTATACCGTTATTTCCGGTTTGTCGATCATTTTGGGCGCTGTCTATACCCTGAACATGATCCAGCGGGTGTTTTATGGCAATACCAATACGTTGACTGCACAGGGGACGGATATCAAATTGAATGAAAAGCTGGCGTTGGCGGCTATCGTGGTACTGATCCTGGTGATCGGCGTGTACCCCAAGCCAATGCTGCAGCTGGGACAGGATACGGTGGATCAGGTGTTGTCGAGGATTAACTATAAACTCTAAAGCGAAAGATCAAAAGTAGATATGAATTCAATATTGTTATCGGCTATCTGGGGTATCGTCATGATGTTCAGCGGGGTGTTTACACAAAGTAAATCCGCCATCCGGTACACGGCAATTCTTGGCTTGATCCTGTTGCTACTGGTCACCTGTATGGATCTGGGAGGATGCCGGGTGGATATCAATGTCCACAAGATGCTTTATTTCGATACGTTTGGGATGTTGGGTAACAGTATTGCGTTTGCCAGCACGCTGATCTATGTGTTGTTGTCGGGTCGGGATATGGAGAAGGTGGGGCACAACCTGGCGGAGTACTTTGCGCTGGTGTTCTTTATCCTTTGCGGTCTTTCGATCGTAACGAGTTTCAATACACTGTTGATGTTGTTCCTGGGTATCGAGATCATGTCGATCCCCCTGTATATCCTTACGGGCAGCGACAAGCGTAATTTGAAGAGTAATGAGGCTTCGTTGAAATACTTCCTGATGGGATCTTTTTCAACGGGGTTGATGTTGCTGGGGATTGCGTTGTTATATGGCGCGAGTTCTACGGGTACTTTCTTTATCGATGATCTCTGGGCCGGCAAGACTTCCTCTGAGCCTTTGTTCATGGCGGGTATCCTGCTGATGCTGGTGTCGATGGGATTCAAGGTGAGTGCGGCGCCTTTTCACTTCTGGACGCCGGATGCTTATGATGGCGCGCCTACCGTGTTCACGTCCTTTATGGCTACGGTTGTCAAGGTTTCCATATTTGTGGGTTTTGTGCGTCTGTTTGACGAAGGTTTTGGGGCGAGCAAGGAGAAGTGGCAGCTTTTCGTGGCGTTGGTTACGGCGGCTACTTTGTTTATCGGGAACATTACGGCGGTATTCCAGCAGAGTGTCAAGCGGATGCTGGCTTATTCCAGTATTGCTCAGGCTGGTTTTATGTTATTGTCGCTGATGGCGTTGAACCAGGTTTCGAAGGAGGGTATTCTTCTGTATGCGGGGGCTTATAGCCTTGCGACGATAGGGATCTTTGCGATCCTGATACGTATGAAGGATTATACTTTTGAAGGGTTTAATGGTTTGGCGAAGCAGCAGCCTGTTCTGGCTGCTACCTGTACGATCTTTCTTTTATCTCTGGCGGGGATACCACTGACAGGCGGATTTTTTGCTAAATATTACATGTTGTCTTCTGTCGTGGCTACGGGTCATTATCTGTGGCTGGTCATTTTTGCGGTGCTTTGTGCGGCGGTCAGCGTTTATTACTATTTCCGGGTCATCCAGGCGATGTACTTCAAGGATGGTGATGGATCGACCGAGGAGCAGCCGAGTGCTGGATTCAAGGGCCTGCTGGTTTTCGTAGCTGCGCTGATCCTGCTGTTGGGTATCTTCCCGCAGACCTTGTTGGATCTGCTTTCCAAGATAGTTTATATCTATTAGCCGCTGTGTGGGCGTGGCAGGGTGAGCTGGCAGGCTGGTTTGCGGCTGTTTGACGCGGCTGGCTGGTGGACGCTCCTTGCACAGTTGTGCCGGGTTGACAGGCGCAACTTTTGCATAGCTGGCAGACTGGTTTGCGGCTGTTTGACGCGGCTGGCCTGGCTTAAGGATGCTTTGCGGGTGCAGCCGGGGATGCCTGTCGTTTTAGGCCTAATGCTTTGTGGTTCGGCCTGGGGGTTAGGCCGGAGGTAACTTTGGCCGGTGACGCTTTTTCAGTATCTTGCTTCTATGCGTTATGCAGACACTCTTTCTCTGGCTTTCCGGACGATACGTGGCAACCGGCTTCGAACGGGGATTACGGTCGCCATTATAGCCTTTGGTATCATGGCGTTGGTGGGTATTAATACAGCCATCGATGCGATGAAGCAGAAGTTCACCGAGAGTTTTTCGGCGATGGGGGCCAATGGGTTTACGATCCATTACAAGAATTGGTTCAACTTTGGCCGGGACGAGGTGAAGTCGAGGCGGAAGGGTTTAAAGGAGAAGAAGTCGCAGGCGAACATTCCTATTTCCAGATTACAGGCGGAGACTTTTACAGGCAGGTATACTTTTCCTGCTACTGTTGCATTGAATATTACGGGGGCGACCGATGCGGTCGTAAGCATTGGAGATCGGAAGACGAATCCTAATATCCGGGTATTGGGCGGGGATGAGCATTATACCGAGCTCAACGGCTATAATCTGGCGGCTGGCCGGAATCTGAATCCGATGGATATAGAGTCGGGGAGGAATGTTTGTCTGATCGGGAGTGATGTGGCGAAGAAATTCTTTGGGTCCAATCCCGATCTGCCGGTCGATAAGATGATCAACATCAACAACCTGCCTTTTCTGGTCATTGGGGTTTACGAATCGAAGGGGTCTACGTTGGGGATGAACTGGGATAATATCGTTGTCACTTCTTATAATAACGTGCGTCGCAATTTTACTTCCAATCCTAATGCTTCGTTTAATATCCAGGTGAAGGTGGCGGATGTGAAGTTGTTGGCGGCGGCTATCGATCAGGCGGAGGGCGTATTTCGTCCGATACGGCGTCTCGACGTGACCGATGCAGATAATTTTACTATTGACAAGAGTGATAGTATGGTGTCGAGGTTGTTGAAAAACCTGAGTTTTATAACGCTGAGTGCGGGGATCATCGGACTGATCACGTTGGTTGGCGCAGCGGTTGGGTTGATGAACATCATGCTGGTGGCTGTGACGGAGCGGACGAATGAGATCGGGTTGATCAAGGCGATAGGGGGGAGGAAGAAGAATGTGCGGCAGCAGTTCCTTTTCGAGTCGGTGTTGATCAGTCTTCTCGGAGCGGCTTTTGGCGTGTTTCTGGGCGTCATAGTCGGGAATGTATTTTCGCTGGTATTGTCGACTGGTTTTGTGGTCCCCTGGGGGTGGGTAGGAGGGGGCATCCTGATATGCAGTTTGGTTGGTTTGATGGCTGGTTTGTATCCGTCCTGGAAGGCTTCTCGTTTAAATCCGATAGAGGCTTTGCGTTATGAGTAGGTAAGTGCTCCTTGAAGACTATTCAAATGCTGTTACTTTTTCATTTATTAGTTAAATAATACTACGTCTCCATATGTGGTGTGCGTGGTGTGAAGTCCTTTGCCAGCTGGCTATGCAGGATATTTAGGATTTTTACTTTACGAAAAAAGCTTATCTTGTGTGGCCTATAAAAATTTTAGTTATCCAATTTCGTCTATCGAAAAGCTTTTTTCCTTAGAATTGTACAATCATTTTCTATTACATACTTCAATTTTTTTCAAAAACACTAAAAACAAACGATCATGGCTGAAACAAGACCGACTGCAGCGACAGCAGCAAAAACCTCTACATCGTCCGTACAACCGAAGAGAAAGGGTAATTCTATTTCCTGGGTCGCACCGTTGGTGTGTATTATCGCTGGTTATGTTATCTGGAGATTTATCATTGGCGCTGATTCAAACTTTACTCATCCCGATCCTAACGGTGGATTCTGGCCTAGCCAGGAAGGTGCAAAGGGTAACTTCCCTAAAATGTATCAGGGTGGTATCATCGTTCCGATCCTCATCGGCGCTTTCCTGACTGTATTGACTTTCGTTATCGAGCGTTTCATGACGATCTCTAAGGCGACTGGTACCGGTAATATCGCTGAGTTTATCCGTAAAGTACAATATCACCTGGCTAACAAGAACGTTGATGCTGCTATTGCTGAGTGCGACAAGCAAAAGGGTTCTGTAGGTAATGTGATGAAAGCAGGTCTGCGCAAATACAAAGAAATGATCACTACTGAACTGGATACTGAACAAAAAGTTATCGCTATCCAGAAAGAAGTAGAAGAAGCTACTGCACTTGAGCTGCCCATGCTGGAAAAGAATCTGGTATTCATCTCTACGATCGCTTCGGTTGCAACCCTGATGGGTCTGCTCGGTACGGTTATGGGTATGATCCGTTCGTTCTCTGCTCTTGGTGACAGCGGTGGTGGTGAAGCAGCTCAGAAGCTTTCACAAGGTATCTCTGAGGCCCTGTACAATACCGCATTGGGTATCGGTACATCTGCTATCTCTATCATCATGTACAATATCTTCACAACGAAGATCGACGGTATCACTTATGGTATCGATGAAAGTGGTTTTACGCTGACTCAGAGCTTTGCTTCTTTGTATAAGTAAGCAAGGGATTCCTGGGCTTAAAGGGCCAGAAATGGCGGCATTTTATCGGCATTCTCTGTTGTAGAAATGTTAAAATTAAGCCAGGAGTTTGTGGAAAAACGGACGGAAGGAGTCTCAATAAGGTAGTAGAAAATTATTGTAGGATTTCCTGACGTAGGAAGAAAAGCTTTCAAATAACCAAATTTTTAAATTATGCCAAGGGCCAAAATACCACGCAAATCAACGAATATCGACATGACTGCCATGTGCGACGTTGCGTTCCTGCTTTTGTCCTTTTTCATCCTGGTGGCAAAGTTCAAGCCGAGTGAAGCGCTTGCGGTTGTGACTCCGAATTCGGTGTCCTCCAAGATCGCTCCGGATAAGGACGTTGTACTGGTGACGATGGATAAGGAAGGGAAGGTATATTTCAGCGTGAGTGACAACAACAAGGATGAGAAGCAGGGGATCATAGATGGGGTGAACAGCCTCAAGAACCTGGGTCTCACCGATGCAGAGAAAAAAGCATTTGTAAATAATCCCACCGCTTATATCGGGGTTCCATTCAGCCAGCTGAAGGGTTTGCTCGATCTGCCTGCTGACGGATGGAAGGGTATCAAGATGCCTGGAATTCCTGTCACTGACAGCACGAACAATGAGCTGAGAGATTGGGTAGCTGCCTCTGTTACCGCTTTCCAGGGTACTAAGATGAACCTGCTGGTAAAGGGTGATGATGCTGCTAAGTACCCTGCTTTCCAGGGTGTTATCTGGGCGTTCAAGAAGAATGATCAGCTGAAGTTCCAGTTGGTTACGAATCCTGTAGGCGCTCCTGTGGGTTCTGAGCTGGACAAGCTGCAGCAGAAGACGGGCAGCAAGAGTTCCGAGCAGTAGTTTTCGTTCCTGGCGCCAGATGTCCGGGAAATGGGTTCAGATGGTGGCATCATCCCTCACAAGTTGTTAAGGCCCAATGAATTAATTGAGGTATGACACATGAGAAAACTACCCCTGGACAATGGTAAAGGACGGAGACGGTTTAAATTTTAGTAACTTTAAAAAAGCTATTTGTTATGGCAGAAGTGGATACCTCAGGCGGTGGCGGTCATAAAAAGGGCCCCGGCGTCAAGAAGGGTAAAAAGTTGTCTACCAGGATCGATTTGACTCCTATGGTGGACTTGGGTTTCCTGCTCATTACATTCTTTATTTTCACCACCACGATGAGCCAGGCTACGGCCATGAAGCTGAATCTGCCGAAGGATGTACAAGATCCTAACCAGCAGAACAAGCTGAAGGAGTCGGCGGCTTTTACGGTGATGCCTTCCAAGGCGAATCAGGTTTATTACTACGAGGGCCTGGATCCTTCCAAAGTACAGGCTTCCGATTTCAAGCATATCCGGGATATCATCCTGGACAAGAAGCGGAGGACTGACCCTAAGGATTTCATGGTGATCATTAAGCCCACCCAGGATGCGACGTATAAAAATACTGTTGACATGCTGGATGAGATGAAGATCGACGCAGTAGACCGTTATGCTCTGGTTGATATCACGCCTGACGAATACAAATTCGTTTCGGCTACCGAGCAGGCTAATGGGGTAAAATAAAAATCGTCCGGGTTTATGGAATCCGGTTCGGAGCGAATCTAATAGTTGTGGCCGGGTTGCCGGGTCAATAACCAAACAAATTTTTTCATAATGGAAGTCAACAAAATACTAAACGCCGATTTCCTTGATATCCTTTTCGAAGGGAAAAACAAGGACTACGGCGCTTACGAACTGCGCAAGACCTACAACTCCCGCCTGATCAAGGCGATCATGGGCACTGCGATCGTTATCCTGTTGCTTTTCATTGCTTACTTTGTAAGCAATCTGAAGGGGGAAACGAAGAAGCAGGCCATGGTTGTACAGGATGTTCAGCTGCAGGACGTTGTAGAAGAAAAGAAAAATGAGCCGCCGCCTCCGCCTCCGCCGAAGGTTGAGCCGCCAAAGGTAGAAATGGCCAAATTCACGCCTCCTAAAATCGTAAAGGATAATGAGGTAAAGGAAGAAGATAAGCCACCACCACAAGAAAAGCTGGAAGACACCAAGATTGGTACTGTTAACCAGGAAGGTATAAAGGATGAAGGTATCACGGCTCCTCCCGTTTCTGACGGTGGTAAAGGGGTTGTGGAAGCGCCGAAGAAAGAGGAAGAAGACTACGACAAGACCTTTACGAAGGTGGAAATCGAGTCTGAGTTCCCCGGTGGTGCAGGCGCCTGGTTGCGTTATCTGAACAAGAACCTGCGTTATCCTGACGACGCGGTGAACAATGAGATCCAGGGTACCGTTGTGGTACAGTTCATCGTGGATAAAGAAGGTAATGTGAGTGATGTTCAGGCGATCAGTGGTCCTGAATCTGGTGGTCTTCGCGAAGAAGCTGTTCGTGTAATCAAGAAGAGTGGTAAATGGACTCCTGCCGTTCAGAATGGTCGTCAGGTTAAGTCTTACAAGAAGCAGCCGATCGTGTTTAAGCTCGAAGCGCAGTAAGCTTTATTGAATAGATTGTAAAATCCTCTCCAGACGGAGAGGATTTTTTTTTTGCTTTTTTTCTGAGGTTAGGCTTTTTAGGCTTTCGGTTCTGGGTTTTGAGGCTATGGATGGTTTGGGCGGCTCGCCGTTTGACGGGTGCTTTTCGGCTCGTGGTTTGGCTAGTGTTGAGGGGGCGGCTCTTTTTGTGTTTGGGCCGTGGGGCAGCGTATGACGCTGAATGCTTGGGGCGCAGGGCCGCGTATGACGCTGCATGCTTAGCCGCAGGGCAGCGTGTCATGCTGCATGTTTGGGGCGAGGCCGCGAGGCATGACCGCTCCGGCGCTGCGCATTCCTGTGATTGGGCGGTGGAATTTTGTTGGGCCGACGTTTGATCGGCGAAGGGAGATTGCCAGGCGATCCATGCGAGGCGCCTTGCCCGGCATGCCTCGCGGCCTTGGTCGCTGAGGGGCAGGTTTTAGGTTTTGGGCAGCGGAGTGACGGGGGTGTTTTTTTGCGAGGTTGAGGTTTTGGGGCTCGCGGTTTGGCTCGGGCTGAGGAAGTCGGCTCTTTTTTGTAAGGTCGGTGCAGCAAGGAAGTTTCGGGCTGCTATAGCTGATTTGAAAAAAGTGATGTTATTAAATAAAAATGAAAAAAATAACATTTTGGGGCGCTTTGGAACGGGGAAATAAGGGAGATTCAGTGGATTTAAGCGGAGCCTGGTCTTGATAGGGTAATTTTTGATGTTATTATTTTCAGCAAAATTTAATAACATCCATTTTGTTGGTTTAGCATGGATGCGTGAGAGTGTTATGTGTTTTGTTGTGTTTTGTTGTGGTTTTGTCTGTGGAAATTGGATGACTCCTGCATCTATTGTAAAAATGGCCTTATGTCGGATAACAGACTGCTGATGACTTGGGCGGCTGCGCTTTTAGTGGCGAGTGTTGGATTGGGGTGGTATGGGAAAAGCCGGGCTTTTACTGAATTGCCTTCATTTCCCGCAGGTACTGCGGCTCCTGTATTTACTGTGCTTCCTGCGTCTCCTACTGTGGTGGAGGATAGCATTGGAATGCAAGTGTCAAGTGATTCGGCTGTAAGACAAGTAAAGTAGTGTTAGTTGTATAGTTTGCTCTGATCCTTTTGCTTTTGCGAAAGGATTTTTTATTTTCGTGTGTTCATTTACGTTATGGAAACGATCTGCTCTTGCGTCTTTATAACAAACAACTTACTTATGGAGTCGAACAAGATCTTACAATCGGATGTCCTCGACATTTTGTTCGAGGGTAAGAATAAGGAGTACGGCGCTTATCAGTTGCGCAAGACGTATAATAGGCGGCTGGTGCGAGCGATCGCTGGAACAATTGGCATTGTCCTATTGGTGTTTTTAAGCAGCTGGATAACGATTCATCGGCACAAGGATAAGACAGGCCTGCTCGTCGATGGTACTGTTAACCTTGCACCGCCGCCTGCGGAACCACCTCAGCCTGCTCCTCCTCCGCCCCCGCCCCCTCCGTTGAAGGCTCCGCCGCCACAGATCGAAACGAAGCAATTTACGCCCCCCAAGCTGGTTAAGGAGGATGTACCTGAAGATGAGAAGCCTCCGATCCAGGATGACCTCAAAGACGTGAAGATAGGAACAGTTAATCAGAAAGGAACGATAGACGACGGTACGGTAGCCGGGCCGACAGCCCCGGCCGGTGACGGAGGAAAGGGGGTGATCGAAGAGCCGAAAAAGAAAGACGATGACGGGATCGTGATGGTGGTTGAAATAGAGTCTTCTTTTCCTGGCGGACTGGCTGCCTGGCAGCGGTTTTTGAACAAGAACCTGCGTATGCCGGACGACGCCTTGAATAATGAGATCCAAGGCACGGTCATAGTGCAATTCATTGTCGATAAGGAAGGCAATGTAAGCGACGTGCAGGCCATTAGCGGCCCTGAAGGGGGCGGATTGAGGGAAGAGGCGATACGGGTGATCAAGAAGAGCGGAAAGTGGGTCCCTGCAGTGCAGAATGGGACGCATGTGAAGTCCTATAAGCGGCAGCCGATAAAGTTTTTGATCGGGAATGAATAAGACGCTGCCGTCCATTAGACGGAATTGACGCCGGGATGATGGGACGTACAAGCCGGTTTGCGGAGTGTGGCGACGCTGGAAGCTGGTGATAATGGGCCGATTTGTGGGTTTACGCCCTAGGATCGGCCTCGCTTTTTCCGCTTATCTTTGCCGGATGCTAGGAAAGTTAACAGGCTGGGAAGATACGATTGTCGCTGTGGCAACTCCGCCGGGGATCGGTGCAATCGGGGTTATCCGCGTCAGCGGCCCCGCCAGCTGGGATATTGTAAATGAGCTTTTTGTCAATAAAGACCTGAACGTACAGCTTTCGCATACGCTGCATGTGGGCCTCCTGAAGGAAGAAGGCGAACAGCTGGACGAAGTCGTCCTGGCTCTCTTCCGCGGCCCCCGTTCCTATACCGGCGAGGATGTTGTCGAGATCTCCTGTCATGGAAGTCAATATGTTATCCAACGGGTGATACAGGCCCTCCTGAACCAGGGCGCCCGTCTCGCCAAAGCCGGCGAGTTTACGCAGCGCGCCTTCCTCAACGGTAAGCTCGACCTCGCCCAGGCCGAAGCTGTAGCCGACCTTATCGCCAGCAATACCGCCGCTTCTGCAAAGACGGCCCTGCATACTATCCGGGGCGGATTCTCCCGCGCGCTACGCGAACTGCGGGAACAGCTGATCTCTTTTTCCGCGCTGATCGAACTGGAACTGGATTTTTCCCAGGAAGACGTGGAGTTTGCCGACAGGACCCAACTTTATCACCTGATCCGTGAAGCGGAATCGGTGACGGCATCGCTGCTGCAATCCTTCCGCCTGGGAAATGTGATCCGGAACGGGGTACAAGTGGCGATCGTGGGTAAGCCGAATGCAGGGAAGTCGACTTTGCTCAATACGCTGTTGAATGAGAACCGCGCGATTGTGTCGGAGATTGCCGGGACAACCCGCGACACGATAGAAGAGACCCTGAACATCGATGGGATCTTGTTTCGCCTCATCGATACCGCGGGAATAAGAAAGCATACGACCGATCTGATCGAACAGATCGGGGTGGGGAAGAGCCTCGAGAAGATGGAACAGGCCGATATTGTTGTTTATATGTTTGATGTGAATGATGAAGTGGGCGAAGTAATGGCAAGGAAGAATGAATTGGAGGGGACGCCGGCAGATATGGCCGGAGGCGTCAGTCTCGAAGCTGACGCTCAGACTGGGCAGATTGCAGGCACCGGTGGTATTGGATCCGCTGCAGTAGATGGAGCTGCCGGTTCTGCTGGTGTTGACTCGCAGACAGATAGTGTTATGGCGGCTCAGACTGGCAAGCGCTTTCTTTGGGTCGCGAATAAGGTGGATACGTTTGGCTCGGAGGATGAGGCGCGGCGGAAATTTGCGTTTATCCCGGATGTGATCTTGTTATCGGCGCGGCAGCATCAGTTTATCGATGTGCTGCGGCAACGGCTGGTGGATCAAGTGTTGCAAGGGAATGCCGCTGTCGGAGAAGGGACGATCGTGACGAATGCACGGCATTATCATGCACTGCAACAGGTAGCGGAATCGCTGGCGACGATACATAAAGGGTTGGATGATTTTCTACCGGGGGATTTGCTGGCGCTGGATATAAGACACTGCCTCCACTATCTCGGAGAGATAACGGGGGAGATAACGACGGAGGACCGGCTGGATTATATTTTTAGTAAGTTTTGTATTGGGAAGTAATATAATATGTATATTATTTATAATCATATAGTTGTTAGTTTTTAATTTACTCAAATCTAAGCTTTTTTGCCCTATAATTCACTGATTTTGGATGTTTTATCTTCTTTTTTGATCGATACAAGATTCATCAATCATGCATTTTGAAGTTAAACTTTCAGTCAGCGGGAGCGGTCTATGGCAACATCATGTAGTTGCTGGCAACTGTCTTGTCATTTAATAGATAATTATTTCCGATTATTCAATTAGAATGGCGTTTGTTGGAAATTCATAAAGCCTACCAATATCCTTGCGCAAGAACAGATAACAGATGTGCTTAACCAATTGAAAGCGATTAAGGCGATAGTGTAACCTTCGCTTAAAACTGGGCCATAAGCGACTAGAGTTTTTCAAAATTGGTAACTCTAATTCTTGTGGCCGGAGTTCGGGGGAGTCGATACGCTATCTTAATCCTACCGGGGTGTTTTTGTTTGCTTTTTGAGTTGTTTATGATTCGAAAACATCGTAATAATGCGAACATTTTGGGAAAGCCCAAAATTTCGGCTTAAGCGAGTGTTTTTAATTGATTGATATGTATTGTGTTATGGTTTTGTTGATTTGTTTCTGTTGTTGTTATTTGTGAATTAATAACGGTTTTGTTATTTTTATTTCTATTTTAATAACAGAATGCGAGGAAGCATAAGCGATAAGATCTATGATATGATCCGGGAATTAGTTCCAGGAACGATGATTTTTTCAGAGGATTATCTTACGTTCGGACCCAACTCGGCAGTGAATATGGCCTTTTCCAGGCTGGCAAAAGAAGGGGTCATTCAAAGATTGGCGAGGGGGATTTATTACACTCCCAAGAAGGATCCGGAATTAGGAGCCATTCGGCCTTCCCTAGAGGAAATGGCCAGGGCGATTGCTGCCAAGGAGCGTATTGTGATCCGACCAACCGGTGCTTATGCATTGAACAGTTTAGGCTTCTCAACGCAGGTTCCGACAAAAGTGGTGTTTTTGACTAATGGACAAACCCGCAAAATTAAGGTAGGAAAAGGGACTATTACCTTCAAGGGAACGACCCAAAAAGTAATGGCAGTCCAAAACGATTTAGTGTTTCTTGGTATCCAGGCCTTACAAGAATTGGGAAAGGAGGGGATAACGGATGAGATCATCGATAGACTGACCAATCTGTTACGAAGTGTCGGACCAGAACAACTCCGCAATGACGCTAAGTTAGCGCCGATCTGGATCAGACAGATTTTATATTCTATAGCCAATAAGCTTCAATAATATGGTGGAATGGTTACGCTTATCGGAGGAGACAAGGCTGCGAAGTCTGGCGGAGGCCAGCACGGCCACAGGCCTCTCACAAAAAGCCATCGAAAAGGATTGGTGGGTCACCCTCACGTTAAAAGCTTGTTTTCTGACACCGTACACCAACGACCTCGTATTTAAAGGAGGAACCTCATTGAGCAAAGCCTGGGGCTTGGTCGAACGATTTTCGGAAGACATCGATCTGGTGATGAACCGGGAGGTATTAGGTTTCAAGGGCGAACTCAGCAACACACAGATCAGGAAGCTGCGCGAGAAGACGTCGGAGTTTATGGCCACTACCTTTCGTGATGCACTAGACACCACGTTGAGGGAAGTAGGGCTGAACCAGGAGGAATACCAGTTAGGTATCCAACCGGGAGTAGTGGCAGACAGGGACCCCCAAGTTCTGGAACTCTTTTATCCCTCGGTCTTGGGATCAGACGGCTATCTGACAGATAAAGTCATCGTCGAGATCGGCGCCAGATCCCTTCTGGAGCCCGCAGAAATGCGGGCGGTCCGCAGCATTATTGGAACCATTTTCCCGGGCTCTGCATTTGAAGATATGCCTTCGAGGTGTTAACCGTGAATCCCGGCAGAACCTTCCTGGAAAAGGTATTTTTACTGCACGAGGAATTTTCGAAAGCCCCGGACAAACGGAAGTATGAACGGATGTCAAGACATCTGTACGATGTAGAAAAGCTTATGGATACGCCATTCGGAACGGCGGCGCTACAGGATAGCAAGTTGTATGAGATCATCGTCAGTCACCGGGCTAAGTATACGGCGGTCCGTGGTATGGATTACGCCGGTCACCGGCCACAGACGCTTGATTTCGTACCGCCGGAGGATGTCATGAATTACTGGGAGCGGGATTATGGACAAATGCAACAGACGATGATCTATGGTAACTCTCTCTCCTTTGCTGATCTGATCGGGCGATTGATGGTATTGCGGGATCGTTTCAGAAAGTTGTAATCGGGCAATGCAGATAGCTGATTTAATTGTGCACGAACCAAAGCGATGATATTTTTTGTATTGGCCAAACTGTTTTTCATTTTACCGTTCTCGTATAAGTTATGGCCAATTGCTTTTGTGGATGAGGTCCTATTTTTTTTTATGCATTTTATAGATCTTGAGGTGCCACATTTATTGCTCCCCGATTCTATTTTATGCCTTTAATTGCCTTTAGTAGTGGTTTCTTGGTGCGAATCTGGTTGTTAGTTTTTGAAGTGGTGGCAATGGTGGGCAGGATCGGGGATGATGATACATAATGTTACGGTATGATAGCTTATGATACGATAGTTTACAGTTGGTGGGGAGCGTCCGAACTTCCTGCCCCAGGAGAATATCACGAAATTCGTTAAAGCCGATTCCGCAGATTTTTGTATCTAGAGTTGACCATCCGGCCGAACTAGCCGGATAGGCGTACCAACCCGGACGAGATTCTTTCTTAGACATGGTAACAATACTACTCCACAACCAGTAATAAAATATACTTGTTCGATTCGACAATGTCTGGATAAGGCTCGGTAAACTTCCGGATGCTTAACAAAAAAATCGAAAACAATGAGGATTCATCTAAGAAAGCGGGTTAGTAAGTGGTTTCAGGGGCAGGGTTATAGTTCGTTCAATCGGATCTTGCTTATATCAGCCAGGGTTTCACGCGTTCTCCGTCGTTTTTATGATCGGTGGGGGGCTTCCATGGCATGATTTTTCGGGTGATCCTTCCATGAAAGAGGAAATAAATGTAAACGGCAAGAAGGTGTATATTCTCATCGGGCTGCATGTGCTGCAGGATGGAAGAGGACAGGGAACCGGGGAATATTTAACTGCGGGCTAAGCAATGGAGGAAACGGAATACTCCTCGGGAAGGTGTTTTGTTTGTGCAAGTGGATCATTCACCCAAACGTTTTGAATCTCCCGTGCAGGCGCTGGAGTATGCTAACGAAAAGCTGTTTTGATTAATCTGATCTTTCAAAAACGCAATGAAGCAATATTTTACATTAAAGGCGTTTAAGAATGGCCTTACGATCTTAAAAGCGGCATTTAACGGCTTTATCAACGATATGGCACTGAAATACAGCGCTTCGCTGGCTTATTATACTATTTTCTCACTGGCTCCCATGTTGTTGCTGCTCATTTCGCTTGCCGGAATTTTCCTGACGAAGGATGCGGCACAGGGAAAAGTTTTCCATGAGATCAACGGCATTGTGGGTGATGATGCTGCAAAGCAGGTCCAGGATATGATCTACCATCTCGAAATGTCCGGAAGATCCACCATCTCAGTCATTATCGGGGTCATTACGCTCATTGTTGGCGCTACGACTGTCTTTGCTGAGATCCAGGAATCGATCAACATTATCTGGCAGGTCAAAGCGAAGCCTAAAAAAGGTTGGGTCAAGCTGCTGAAGAACAGGTTGTTGTCGGGGTCAATGATCGTGACGCTGGGCTTCCTCCTGCTGGTCTCCTTCGTTGTCAATGGCGTGCTGCTGGTGCTAAGCGATCATCTGAAGACCTTTCTGCCAGGTATTACCGTGGTCTTTTTCAATGCCCTGAATATGGTCATCAGCTTTATCGTGATCGCGGTACTTTTTGGAGTGATCTATAAAGTCCTTCCGGATGCGAAGATCCGATGGAGGGATGTACGTTCCGGGGCGATATTTACGGCAGTTTTGTTTATGATCGGCAGATTTCTGATCGGGTTTTATATCGAAAAGACCGGCGGCGGATCGGCATATGGTGCGGCAGGGTCGCTGATCGTCATTCTTCTTTGGATCTATTATACTGCCGCGATCCTTTATTTCGGTGCTGAGTTTACCAGGGCCTATGCCGACTTTTATGGGATCAGGATCGAGCCGGCGGAGTTTGCTGTGCATATAGAGCAAAAAGAAACGGAGAGGGAGGTTGCGGCGGTTCCTCCCAAACATGAGATCGGAGATAGTAAAAACTAGTTGGGCTAAAAGCCAAATGATTTTTATTCGCTTCTTAAACTTTTTACCGGTTAGCCAGCGCTGCCTTAACCGCTTGGTAGCTGATGGCAGCCAGGGCAATCACCACAGCTGCAAGGCCTGCCGATATAAATATCCATTAGTCGATGCTGGTGCGGTAAGCTAATTTTGCAGCTAACATTCCATTGTCAGCGATGCAAAAGGGGGCGCATGATTTCCTGCAACAGGAACCGCAGGCCTCTTACATCCAATGGAGAACAAAGGATGCTGGTAACACTACGGTAAAAACCTTTTTAACGGAAGGGCCCCAATGGCGAATTTGTAATATTAAGAGAGAATTACCTTCCCTGTAGTACGGTAGTCACAGGTTCCAATAGGTAAACCGCATAACAATCGTTGATAGGAAGAGATGATAGTTCGGCTGTCCATCGATGTTACCGACAGCACCGGCTATCAGGATAGGAAGACGCCCCAGTTTATGCCAGGCGTCTGATTTGTTGCCGTCTGCCTGCATTGGACAGACGTCTCCTGTATAAATATCCAGACAAAGGTCTCTTTGGAGGCCAGGGTCGATTGAATAATTTCATATCGCGGACCGGTGTACCTGGGTGTTGGCAGAGGCTTTTCTGTCGGAGAAGCGTTGCTATAAAAAGGCATGACCCATTTTTCGACAAAAGCTCCAGTCTGTCGATTTAAACCTTTACCCACCCCGGCAGTCATAGGTAGCAATCTTAAAATTGACCACATGATCAAGAGAACCGGCTTCTTGATGGCAGCGCTACTAGTAACAGTGGCGCAACTCTCCGCGCAATCCTTCCAGCTTGGGATCAAAGGCGGAGGCAACCTGAGCAATTTTCTTTCCACCACGAGTGCCAGCGGCACGTCCTATTCCGCACAGGCGGGCTGGAATGCGGGGGCCTTCGTCAACTTCTGGCTGGGAAACCATTTCGCCATCGCACCAGAAGTGCTGTATACCACGAACGGCGCCGGGATAAAAGGGACGTCGACTGGCGATGGCAATACCGTCAATGTCAACAGTAACCTGCATCTGCGCTACGTCAGCCTGCCGGTGATGGCCAAGGTACGCTTTACCGGTGGATTCTACCTGGAGGCCGGGCCCGAGGTAAGTGTGAATGTCAGCTCCTCAACGTGGCAAGACCAATCCGTCAGGAACCTCACCAACAGCGCGGAATTAGGAGGGGCGGCCGGCCTCGGCTATCAGAGCCCGATCGGCCTGGGGATTTCGCTGCGGTATAATGTGGGGCTCACGACGGTCAACCGTTCGAGCGACGCGACCTGGAGCGATGTTAATCTGCGTAACAGCGCCTTCAGCCTGGATCTGTTCTGGACGCTCTTCAACAACCGGCGGTTGGCCGAGAATTGGTGACGCCCGCAGGCTACGTCATTCATTTTCGGTTGCCTATTCGTTGCAGTACGGTTATCAGCATACACCGGTTCAGAGGGCAGTAGAAACAGCAGAACCGGGATGGCCAGGCCTGATGATTTCAAAAAGCTTCACGTACTAAAGCGAGCCATTTTTAGGAACACAATAGATCGATTGGCTGCTCGTTTATGACCGATCGATCATGGACAACTTTTCCCTGAATAGTTTACTGTTGATGGTCCTGTGCATGGGTGTACAGGTGGCCCTGTTGGCCCAGGACCCGCATTCCTCCATTCCAGACTCTGGCCGGCATAAGACAGTTGGTACACCGTATGATCCGGCAGGAGCCCACCGGACCTGGAGTATCAAGGGAAAAGTTCTGCCTTTTATCGTGGGCAATGAAGCCGGAGCCAGCGGCCTGCTGGGACTGGAGTATGGGTTGACAAAGAACCAGTCAATCGGCATTGATGCCTTTGCTGAATACCAGGAAAGCGCGCACGATAACGTGTCCGACACGGCCGGGGTACAACATGCCACCGGCGAATATTGGCACAGTTGGGAAAAGGCGATCTTTCTCAATTACCGCTATTATTTTAGAGAGAAAGACGGGCGGGAAGATGGAATTGCTCCTTACATCGTAGGTTTTCTACGGTATGGAAGGATCGACCGGTACTATGATCCGTTGTATGTACTCAGCAGCTATCTGTCCGAGCATGAGCGCCACTATTCCGCGGGGCTTCTCGGCGGCTTTACCGGATCTCTGAGCGACAAGCACCGCCTTGGGCTGGACATCAATACCGGTCTCTTTATCAAGAAGAAGGACATCTGGACAGTCTACCGGGAGAATGATTCCGAACGGATCACCCGTCGACGCCCGATCGGTCCAGGCTTCCGGCTGTCGGTCAATCTCGTCTGGTGGTTTCCGCGCTGACGATTAAAGTCCTGTTGGCTGCAGGAAATGGGAGGTTGCTCTTCCGAATATACCGTTGTCCTTACCGCTTACGCGACATCCAGACATAAGGTAATGGGGGTTAAATGTTCTGCACGCTGCCGCATTCCCGGCTGAGAGGATAGGCAGATCAGCAGCAGAAGGACCAGCGGCGCCAGCAGTCGGCGTTGCAGGGGCATTCCCAACACAAAAGGGCTGAAGGCTGTAGCAATGATGGTGAAGTAGAAGAAGTCGCGAAGCAAAAAATCGGATACACCTGGTATGAAGGCGCTATAGAACAAGGATAGTACGATGTACAGACTGACATTCACCACAGCCACTTGCAACAGTCGCAATTTCCATCGGGTCACGTTGGTTAGAAAGAGAAAGGCGATCAGGTAGAAGAGGTAGTAGAAAATGAACCGTACGGCGCTGACCTCCCATCCATCTTTGACGGCTTGTGCCACTGCATGGATGTCCATTTTTTGTACTTCAATTGAATGCTCGAAAAAAAACAAGAGGGTGACGATCCCGGTCTCGGTAATCGCCAGCAGCAGGGTATATAGGATTTGTTTCAGGAGCTGCTTCATCGATTGGATAGTACGTAAAGATACACCTATTCCCTTTCAGCTTACCGGACTATTTTTGCTTGTGCATTGAAACGATAGTCAACCTTGCGTTTGCTGCGTATGTCAACCAGCAAAAAAGAAGTGGCAGTGATCGATGAATGGCATCGCCGGGAAAATATTATATTTGGATATGAGCAAATTAAAGCTACTGCTTCTGCTGATACTGGGCACGATGGGTGGTTATGCGCAAAAGATCGATACGCCGGGTTATATGGATTCGATAAAGGCATTCCGGGCCGACTATATAAAAAACCACGAACTGCTGACCACTGCGGAGCAAAAGGCGTTGCTGCGGTTTTATCCGCTGGATCCGGCTTACAGGGTTGTGGCCCGCTTTGAGAAATATGCCGACAGTCCCTGGTTTGCGATGGCAACCTCGGGAAAAGCCCCCCAAATGCAACGTAAATATGGCCGCCTGACCTTTATGCTGCGGGGTAAGACGCTTCACCTGGTGGTCTATCAATCGCAGGCCTTGCTGCAAAGGGAAGCGACCCGCAACTATCTTTTAATTGCCTTTACAGATCTGACCAGCGGCGTCGATAGTTATGGCGGCGGACGTTACATCGACTGCTCGATAGGCGACATTCAGAATGGAAGATTGGTGCTGGACTTTAATAAGGCTTATAATCCTTATTGTGCCTACACGACAGGATACAATTGCCCGATCCCTCCGCACGAGAATGATCTGCCCGTCGCGGTCAACGCCGGAGAGAAAAATTATGGAAAAGGACATTGATAACTGGCGGCGTAAGCGCAGAGCAGGCCGCCCCAAACTATATGCATATGAAAAAGACTACTCGCAGGAAGTTTATTGCCGCAGCAGCATTAACGGCTACGGGAGCCGTCGTTGGAACGGACGCGTTTGCCGCGGAAGCAGGAGCAGAAGCATACCCCATCATTCATCATGTATTCTTCTGGTTGAAAAACCCCGGTTCCAAAGGCGATAAGGAAAAGCTGATCGCGGGAATAAAGACGCTGGCAAAAATTGGGGGTGTGCACAACCTGAAAGTGGGTATCCAGGCTGCGACGGAAACAAGAGACGTCACTGATAAGACCTGGCATGTTTCTGAGTTGATCTTCTTTAAGGATGTTGCAGCCCAGGCAGCCTATCAAAAAGATCCCATCCATCTTGAATTTGTAAAGAACTGCAGCTCGCTTTGGGAAAAGGTAGTGGTAAATGATATGCAGGTTGTGTAAGTATAAATAGTTGAATGGCGGCAATGGTACCAATATTGAAATAGGGATCAATACGGACTGTGATCCTGCTGAAGTCAGCACCGATTGGGCTTTCGAGTGCGATATCTACGGGGATAAGCACCTGATAAAAGGACTGTACTTGTTTTTTGCAAATTTTACCAGGCCATAGGACGACGATAAGGAGTTGGCTGAGTACATTGTTTTCTTGAGCTACAGCGGCCTGGTCATCAGGGAAGCCTTGCTGAAGGCAAAGAAGGAGGTGTTTGGGCGATGAGTGCAGGGATTTGGCCGATGAACTGGCAGGAGTCCGGATTTTAATTATCTTTAATCCCAACTCTAATCTATGAACACAAAACAGATTCTTACCCTGGCCAGCCTGGCCTGTATTTTATTTAGCTGCAAGAAAAGTAGCGGCGGCGGCGGATCGGCCGATGTATATGTCGCAGGATTTGACAACGGAAGTCTGGTGGTCTGGAAAAATAAAACGGAGACGGTATTGGCTACGACGACTGCTTATTACGGTAATGTCAATGGGCTAGCAATAGACGGTTCCGATGTCTATGTTTCGGGATATGTGGGAGGCACTGCCTGCTATTGGAAGAACGGGAATCAGATCCCGCTGTCTGATCCAAATGCGGGGAATGCAGAAGCCCAGGCGATCGCGATTTCGGGAGGTGACGTTTACATAGCCGGTAACCAGGAAACGAATGTGGGGAATGAGATCGTGTTCTGGAAGAACGGCGTTCAGACGGTACTTTGTTTGTCCAATGAGCTGGTCAGCGGCAATGCGATCGCTGTATCGGGTGGAAATGTTTATGTCGGGGGATATATCGGCGACACAGCAGTGTACTGGGCTAACGGGGTACGAACGGTGCTGGGGCAACATACCGCCACTGTCAGCGGACTGGCTGTTTCGGGATCTAACGTATATGCAGTAGGAGCTTTTGATCAGCAGGCTGTCTATTGGAATAACGGGGTGATGACGACCTTGTCTTCCAGCTTTTCAGGGGCAAACGGGATCCTGGTATCCGGATCGGACGTCTATATCGCCGGGATGGACAACGGCTACGCGGTATATTGGAAGAATGGCCAGGAGACGAAGTTGGAAGCCGGTGCAGCGAATGCGATTACCCTCTCGGGTAAGGATGTATATACAACAGGTTATGCCTATGCAACGGGAACGGGTACGTCGACGGCTGCCTTTTGGAAAAATGGATCCCGGACGGGTCTGGCCGCTTCTCCTCCAACAACGAGCGCTACGGAAGAAGGGAATGCGATCTGGGTTGTATCTCATTAAAACAAACATGCCCTGAAGAAAACCAAACGTTTCTTCAGGGCCTGGTCTTTGGTAGCAGGCGAAGAAGGCTACTTCCAGTCAAACTTTATTTTTATTCCTTCGGGGGCGTTCTGAAAACTGAGAAAGCTTGTTTTGCTGTCTCCATCCCAGGACGATTTTGCGTCGGTGACCGGCTGGCCTTTTGCGTCAAGAATGGTTATCTTTCTGGGTTCGGCCGGTAGTAAGACCCGCATCACATTGGTCGTATTGGCCGGGCTTTTGACGACAAAAGAGTAGCTTTTCTTTTCGATCTTTTCCTCGTATACCCGCGATGCCGATGCCAGGACCTGGGGCTTCCCGGGATTCGTTACCTGTTGAATATTGTATAGGTAAGCCTGGTGGCCGGGGGCGACGGTCTTTTGCGACACCACGGGAAGGGTGGGATCGAAAAGATCGATCAGCTTTCCGTTGATGGTATAGGGATCGGTGTTTTCGGCTTCGTCCATTATGGATATGATCTCGTAGGGGCCGCGACGCAGATAAAAGCTGTTCTTGTACTGTACTTTGGCGCCGGTCGATTGGGCATACAGCGTCTCTACTCTTTCTCTCAGCGTCGTATCGCCCTCTCTTTCCATCACGTATTCTTTGGGGTCTTTCCGGATTACGCATAGAGTGCCTTTACCAACTGGATAGGCGCCTTCTTTGGGATTGCGGCCAATACCCAATTTTTCAAACAGATCATCTGAAGGGCACTTGTAATTCTTTCCGTCGGAGTTCCACCATTCTTTTACGGTCTGGAATGGATCGTCGTCTCGTCCGGAATAAATGATGATGCCTCCATTCCTTACCCATTGAGCCAGCTGCTCGTGCGATTTTTCAGCTAGCGGTTTCATGTCGGAATAAGACATCAGCAGGATCTTTGTATCGTTGAATGCTTTTTCATACCCCGTATTTTCCAGGTGGACGATATTGACGGGAACCCCTCTTTTTAGAAAGGGCAGCGCCTGGCCGTAGAAGTCGGATAGCAGCGGGTCTGTCAGTTTGGGATTTGTCGCATAGCGATGGAACATACCCGAAGTTTCATAGAAATTCGAGAAGTAGGGATCTTCGAAGGCCTTGCCATTATCGTGTGTTGGAAGCTGCTGAAACATCAATGAGTTGCCCATCAGCACGCTGATGCCCTGTGTTCCGGACGTATGGTTTTCCGAAACAGGCATACTGTTTAGCGAGTTGATCATCACCAATAGCTGTGTGGAATAGGACTTTGGCATGGGAGCCTTTTCATTGCTGGTCCGGTTGATAAAGTATTGCCCATCGAATATGCGATCGGGCCAGGGCATTACTTCATAGTTGTCGATATCGGGGTAGAAGAGTTCCGCCGTAAAGGTTGTCTCATAATTCTTTTTATAGTCGCTCCAATCGCGGCGTACGTCTTCGACGGGGTCGTTTTCAAAGAAGAGTTTGCGGTTGGTTGGAACGGTCATCGAGCGCATGCATCCGTATTCGAGGAAGGCCGTTTCGAAAGTCCGTTCTTTTGCGATCCCGTTAAAGTAATTAGGTTCCCTTGCGGTGCCGGTCCAGGATTGTACGATGTAGCCATCTACACAGGGCAGAGAGGCAAGGCTGGCTTCCGGGCTGATGATCTGCCACAGGGAGTAATTTAAAAGCGAGTGTGTGGCAACGTAACAGCGGACGTTCATGCCTTTACTTTTGCCGTATTCCTTTGCGTAGGTCAGGGCATCTTCCAATGCCCTGTAATAGAGATGGTACTTTAATTTATTTGACAGGTAGGTGTTTTCGGGGGATTCATGCTGGGGCCGCCAGTCGAAGCCGTAGTAGTCTTTCCATTCCTTTTTGAAGGCGTCGCTATATCCGGCGCGTGCCCAGAATTCGGGCTCTTCGAGGTAGATAGCGTCTATGCCGGCGTCTATGACGCGTTTGATGATCTTTTCCTTGAAATAGGTCAGGAAGTTTTTGGTAGGTACGATGTAGGGAGTGAGGTGTCCGTGCCAGATCGTGTCGCCGTTGCTTTCCTTTTGGGCTTCATCAAAATGAGGTTTCCCGTCCCATTTTCCCGTAAAATATTCCTGGTAGCCGCCCCAGGCTATTCCTGTCATAAAGGCGGCGGTATAGCCCCGGTCGCGCCAGGATTGTACCCGCTGTTCAAAGGTCATGTCCCTGTGATCCGAAACACCATACACTATTGCTACGTCGGATCTTATGTCGGTGGTTGGTTTCCAGGGGCCTCCTGTTTGAAAGGTCGTTTTTTCCTTTTTTTGTAAGGATTGAGAATTTGCGGTGTTTGTGCCAAGAGTGAAGAGGAGCGTGGCAAATGCAAAAGGGCAAACAATTTTGGCTCTCATGTTAATAGTTTTAAATCCTAAAAATTGCTATGCCCAATCGATGTGGGTCAATTGGGCATAGCGCTTTTTCACCTGGGGGCTATTGCTCAATAGCCGTCGTTCTGTGTACAAGCCGGGTCGCTGTTCAGCTCGCCGATCGGAATGGCGTACAAAAGATGATGTTTGTCTATATTGTATAGTTTGTTTCCGAGATAATCTGTGAAGCTGTTCATCAGATTGACGGTATAGTCGGCGCCGAATCTTCTCAAATCGCTCCAACGATAACCTTGACCTGCAAATTCCAGTCTTCTTTCATGCAGGATCGCCAATGCGACGTCTGATTGGGAAGAGGCCGTTGTTGCAGGGAGACCTACTCTTGATCTGATGGCATTCAGTAAGGGAATGGCTTCTGCGGTGCTACCGGTGTTGTTCAATGCTTCTGCTTTCAGCAGGATAATATCCGCCAGGCGAAGCATAATGACAGACTGGCTGCCGCCGGCGTTGTAGGAGCCGCCCTGAACGTGCTGACCTCTTGTGATGAAGTAGGGGATCTGTGCTGTAGCATTGGTAGGATAGTGATTCGGGTTGTCGAAGAAGATCCGTCCGTTGAAAACCGTGGAGTCGTTCTCGAAGACCATTACGCCGTTCATTCTAACCAGGTCCCCGGAGTTCTTATAGTCGTTGACCAGGTCCTGTGTGGGGGTAACGAATTTCGTAAAGGGATCGGGAATAGTCAGGTTGTAGTCGGAAGGCGCGATCAACCAGGTAGCAAAGTTGCGGGTGGGGGCACTTGTGCCGCCTACGTGCTGGATCTCAAAAAGAGACTCTGTGGTATTGGCTGATTTATTGTCGTCAAAAAGGTCGGCAAAATTGGCCACCAGGCTGTATCCTCCTGTACCTGTTCCGCCATATGTAGCGGGCAGTACGGAGTTGCAGGCAGCAAGGCAGTTGGTATAGTCGCCTTCCTGTGCATATACCTTTGCCAATAATGCCTGCGCAGCGCCCTTTGTCGCTCTTGTGTGCTGGTTTACGGCGCCGGGATAAGAGTCAG
This sequence comes from Chitinophagales bacterium, assembly GCA_015654595.1. GTDB lineage: Bacteria > Bacteroidota > Bacteroidia > Chitinophagales > Chitinophagaceae > Puia. The sequence continues at coordinate 31,725 of JAATGQ010000155.1, forward strand.
GCAGGACGCCTATCGCGTCCGTCAGATCGGTAACGATCTGTTTGTAGCAGTCGGCAAGGCTGCTGCGGGCTATTCTGACAGAAGAATCTGTGGAATAAGTATGCAGCGTCAGTACAACAGGACCGTAGGCTTTTACCAGGTTGAAATAATGGAAAGCTCTTAAGAATTTCACAGAGGCTACCATCTGGTTTCTTGCCGAATCGGTAAGTTTGGGATCCGAGCTCTTGGTTGCTGCGACGTCTATCAGGAGGTTACAGGTCCCGATCATACCATATATTTCGCTCCATCCCCTTGCGTCGGAAACCGTTGCGTTATCGGTAAAGTTGTCACATCCCGTTACGGCTTCATTGCTGTTGTTATCAGTCTGGCCGTCGAAGCTGTTGTCCGATCTTACGTCTTCGTTTACGAGGTCGAACCATTGATAGAAGTGCCCATTGGCGTCTACCATTTGTTCAAAAGCGTTGTTCATTACGTCCTGAAGACCGGAAAGCGTGTTGACGGAAGCGCTGGACACCTGGTTCGGCGGCGTCACGTTCAGAAAGCTTTTTTTACAGGATGTTCCCAATAATAATCCTATGCCGGATATGGCTAGTAGGGATAAATATTTGTTTCGCATATGCTGCAATGTTTTGTGTTTTGATTTTTTTTAGAAGCCGACGTTCAGACCGACCGTAATAGAGCGGGCCAAAGGATAAACGCCGAAGTCGATTCCTTGTGTGGTTGCCTGTGAGTTAGCAGTCAAGCTGCTTGTGTTGAGATCAGGGGCGTATCCGGAGTACTTGGTGATGGTCACCAGATTTTCTGCGGCAACATAGACGCGAAGACCTTTTACACCTACTGATTTGACAAGGCTGTATTTTGTGAAATCGTAGCTAAGCGAAACGTTCTTCAGTCTTGCATAAGAACCATTTTCTACGTAGCGGCTGGAAACATTGTTATTGCCGTTCTCGTCCTTCTTAGCAGGGTTCGATGAGTTCTCGCCCAGGATTGCAAGAGGAATATCGGTCTTGTCGCCTATTTTTCTCCAGCGATGCAGGACGGTAGACAACTGATTGGTCAGGTCATACATCCCTTCTTCTTCGTAGCGATTGGCGTTGAACACTTTGTTGCCAAAGGAATATTCTATCAGGACATCGAGAGACCAGTTCTTGTAAGAGAGGCTGTTGCTGAAACCGCCAAAAACTGTTGGCAAAGCCTTACCGAGGTAGAAGTCGCTTTTTGGAGCGCCTGTTTTGTCGGTGGCATACCGCACATAACCGGTGGAGTCGTCTACGCCCAGGGATTTGTACCCGAAGAAGGAGCCGATCGCGTAACCATTCTTCAGCCAGGATACGGCGCCGGAGGGGATGCCACCACCTTGGATCGGCGTGATATTAGCCTCGATCTTGTTGCTGTTGAAGGACATGTTAAGGGTGCTGGTCCATCTAACGGCAGTGTTCTTCAAGATGTCACCGGAAAGCGTTACTTCAAGACCATGGTTTACCACCTTGCCGGGCAGGTTTACGATAGTATTGCTCTGACCAGAGGAAGGAGGCAGCGTGTTGGTGTAGATAAGGTTTGTCGTGTGTTTGTTGTAGTAGTCTGCGGTAGCCCTTAACCTGTTGTTGAAGAAGGCGGCGTCCAGACCGATATTCAGCTGGTTGGTCTGTTCCCATTTGATATTGGGGTTAGCGGCTGTTCCGTTCAAGCCAATGCCTGGGACCAGCGTACCGCTGGGATCGTACATGTATTGGCCGCTGGATACGTTCAATACATTATAAGAAGGATACAGGGCGCTTGGCAGGTTACCTGTTGCTCCATAGCCGGCACGGATCTTCAGGTCGCTGAAGATATTCTGGTCTTTCATGAAGTCTTCATTGATAATTCTCCAGCCGGCGCTTACTGCAGGGAAGGTGGCATATTGGTTATTGACGCCTAATTGAGAGGAGCCGTCTCTTCTGACCGTTGCTGTCAAAAGGTATCTTGAATCGTAGTTATACATTAAGCGGCCGAACTGAGAATATTTCGACGAGTAGTCGTTGCCGCCGTTGTCCTGCGATGCGTTTCTGGTGGCTGCGCTGGATATGGCATAGATTCCGGGAACGGGGAAGCCGCTGCCGCCGTTCTCGGAGAACTGATCGGAGGTCTTCGTCGCTTCGATACCTGCAACTACATTGATGCTATGCTTGCCGAAGGACTTGTTCCATTCGAGGATATTGTCCCAGAGCCAGGTGTAATAGGTCCAGGTTTTGTAGTCCGCGGTTCCGCCAACTGCGTTCGCGGCGGAGGTAATTCTGGGGTCCTGGATTATATTCTCGAAGTTGTCCGAGATGTTCGCTGAGATCCTGTTGGTGTAGGTGATACCGAAGGGCAGTCTAAGATTTAAATGACCTTCTGCATTGATGATATTATAGGTGGTAATGTCTGAGGTACCGTATAATTGACCTAAAGGATTGGGGATGGCCTGCCCGTTGCTGTTATCAACCGCATAGAAGCCTGTTGCAGGATCTTTCAACTGGGCATAAGGGGAGTAGGCAATTGCTGCGCCGGTAACGCTACCGGAGCCGCCGCCGCCGTGACCTGTCGTACCCTGTGTTCCGCCTGGCATGTTGTGGGTGATTTGTCGGGCATAGTCTACTCTGCCTCCGATGGTCATCCAGCCGGTCAATTTCTGTTCGGCTGTTATCCCTGCAAAGTATTTTCTGGAGCCGATGGTGGGCAGTATACCGTTCTGGTTCAGATAGCCGAGACTTACCGCATAATTTCCACCTTTGTCATTTCCGCCAGAAACCCGAACGCTTGCTTTTGTGATGGGGGCTGTTCTAAATAGCTTGTCCTGCCAGTTGGTATTGAGACTCTGCCAGTTGGCTGGTAGACGGATACCGGCGGTATCGCTCGCGCGGCCTGCGTTGGTGTATTCATCGATCTGCAGATCGTGCAGTTGCTGTCCGTTTAAGACATTCAATTTTTTCGTTACAGACTGCCAGCTGTTGGAGAAATCAAATTCAACCTTTGGTGTGCCGGCTACGCCTTTTTTGGTGGTGATCTGGACCACGCCATTGGCCGATCCTGCCACACCATAAATACCTGTAGCCGATGCGTCTTTTAAGATAGAGATGCTGGCGATGTTGTTTACGTCCAGTGTTGCGATATTGTATCCAACGATACCGTCTACTACGTATACGGGGCTGGCGTTACCGCTCAGGGAAGTAAAACCTCGGACGAGTACCTGGAAATCTTGTCCTGGAGCGCCATTGCTCTGGTTAACCTGCACGCCTGCAGCCTTTCCCGCGAGTTCCTGCATCACGTTCACCACGGGACGCTCTCTGTTGTCGCTGATATTGACCGTGGCAATAGATGAGGTGACGTCTTTCGCTTTTTGGGTACCATACCCAATGACGACTACATCGTTCAAGCTGTTGATTCTTGAGGTAAGCTTTAGAGACAGGCCTGTCTGGTCCTTGTCTGCTTTGACCTCTCTTGATTCATAACCTAAAACGGAGAAGACCAAGGTCGCGCCTTTATTGACCCTGATCGTAAATGTTCCGTCGTCCTGTGAGGTTGTCCCACCTGTTTCTCCTTTCACTGTGATGGATACATTCGAAAGAGGCTTACTGCTATCGGATAAAATTGTACCACTGACAGTTACTTTTTCCTGGGCGAATGCAAAATGAGAGATACTTAGTGAGACAAGAAAAAGGAATAGTATCCTTTGTTTTTGCAATAAATGTGCAAATCGCTTTTTCGACATGGCAGCTGATTTGGTTTTTTAAAAAAGGGTTTGAAATTCAACACTCCATTGGAGTGAAATCTGTTACAATGTATAAATTTCAGCTATATATCCATCCTGTACTGTCCTGAGACTGCAGTTTGTTGACCGCTTTGGGGCGCTTTTCGGTCTATTTTAGAGGGGTATTTTTAGCAGTTGTTTAGCCTGTAAAGAGCCAGTAAAAGCTGAAGGCTAAAGAGTTGTCCAGTGTAGTTTAGCAGGACAAGGAAAGAGGCTGCCTGCTTTTTTCGGCTAAATTTGCTAAACCCTTAAGCATGAACGTTGTAATGCCGATTGCAACCGATTTATATTTATCCGAAGCATCGCAGTGATGTGCGGCGTTTCGACCTATTATGGGCGGAGAATCATGGAACTTTGGTGATAGAAAACAAACTGCGCTTATTAGAAGGCGTTATAGATTCAGCGGATTTTATAGCTAAACTACCGTCGGCGGAAGTTGCCAGCTTATGTGTTGCGTTGTCGATCGAGACGTGATAATAATGATTGGGTTGAAGACCTTTTATAGTTATGTTGCTGGTGTTGCCGACGCTAAAGACGAGGAGATTGGCGCTCCACTCTGTCAGGCGCAGGTTGATCGGTTTGGCGGCAGCGGCGGTGAAGGTTAGGGTGCAGGAATCATTATTAAGGTGATAGTAGCGTAGGGTGCGGCCGGTTTGGGAGGCACCAAAGGATTCGGAGCTATTGATGGAGAAGTTTTTTGCAGACAGCTGGTAGGCGTCTTTATCGAGCAGGACATGGTACCGGGTTCCGCGGAGCTGGTAGTCGAAGGCGGCGCCGTTGAGAGAGGAATCGATATTGGGTTCGAGGCCCATTCGATTCCATTTTGGGCGAATACCGTAAATGTCCTTGTAAAGTGCGGTAATAGAGGTGCAAATTCCGGAGAGGATGTCGTCGCCGAGACCGAGCTGTGTTGACCGGTCATAGCGCTGCGAAGAAAGGCCGTCTTTTTGGTATTGCTGAAGCAGCTGGTGGAGGTATTTGATCGCGATGGGGGTTTTATATTTTGTATACGCGTTTATGCCAAGATAGCCCCAGGAGGGGAATATATCGCCGTTCTCGTACCTGGGGAAGGGCCAGTTTCCTTCTGATACCTCGTCCTTTTTAAAGGAATCGAAACACAATGGCCAATGGAAGAGATGTTCGTTTTGCATCCGTTGTTCGATCTTATCTAAAATGATTCCGATCCGGCGGGGATCGTCGCAGAGGCCAAAGGCAATGGCAGCAAAGTTAACGGGAGTCACCAGGTTGTCTCCATGTATGCTGCCATCGCTGTCTCTCCAATAGCTATACTGCCCCTTTGTTTCCGACCAGAATCCTCCTTCTTCGACGGGCTTGTTGAACGCGATCTTTAGTCTGGATGCGAGGCGCTGGTAGTATCGGCTTTTGGGATTGTCGCCCAATACCTTTTCGCAATCTGCCCAGAGCTTTAGCGCCTGGTATAGCTGTGCATTTACAAAGGCATTCTCAAAGCTGGCCCAAACGATATCCAGCCAATCACTGGATTTCTTGTCCCCGATGCCTTTGTTCATCATTTCATAGATATCATTATGGTTGCTGTCTCTTGCAATCAGCCAGTCCAGCGCTTTTTCGCAGGTTTGTTTGTGCGATCCAAGCCAGGCCCGATCGCCAACGAGATCAAACTGCTCGCAGGTGGTGATAACATAGCCCGTTTGGGAATCTATGGTGTATCCCCAGACGGCCTCATAATAACCTGTCTTTTTATTGTAGGTGCCTGGGATCTCGTCCCCCGGCACATCATGCCAGCGGGATAAGACACGTCCGTTGGGAAGGATGGCCAGTCGTTGTTCCCGGTCAAGCGATTTGGACAAATTCCGGGTATAATTGGAATCATCCACGGCCAAGGCTATCTGGGCAAAAAAGGGTTCATGAAGGCATTTCCAATTGCTCAACCAGCCGTTGCCGCCCACGATGGAGTTGTCGACGACACCGTAACGGGCTGTGGTATTGAGCAGTTCCCGAACGGATATGCTATCGATGGCGGTGAGGCTGCCACGGGAGTATTCCTTTGGATAGTTTATACAGGCCAGGTCATAGCTCACAGTTGTAATGCCTTTATGAACTGTAAAGGGAGCGAATACTTCCGCCTTACCTGCCACAAAACGGCTGAGGTTGTATCGTTGTTGCAGCGCGGCGTCAGTGACGAGATGGTTCACGGTAAATTCGTTTTGGGGACTATGGCTGTACCGGGTTGCAATCTCATTGAGTTTTGCCTGGGCGGTAATCCTTAGTCCGTCGTTTGAATTCATATTCCAAAAGGTGACGCCGCCTGTATGTACTCCGTAGGTGTCGTTTGTACCCTTTAGATATTTGCACCAGATCATTCCTCCGTTGTCGAGTATACCGCCTTTCCAGGTCGTCAGGTTGGCGAACGACCATTTTGGAAATGCGGTGTCATCGAGTTTTGCGTCATTGCTGTAGCGTCGTTGGATCGTCCATCTGATCTTGTTTCTTGTTTTTGAGAATATCCATGTTTCGATCAGCCGAAGGCTGTCATTGCCATAGGCAATATTTTCTATGATGATCTTTTCCCCGGATTGTTTGATCGTCGCTGTTTTACCGTCCATGCTGCTAAAGTTTTTGCCGGATGGTAGGGTAAAGCTGGTATATATGCCGGAGGGGGAAAGGAGATCCTGCCCGTTGAGGGTTAGTTGTTTTATAAGGACTCCATTTGAGTAGTCGATCGTTATCGAGAGCTTGTTGTTTGCCGTTGTTACTTTCAGTTGTTTGATTTTTGGAGCAGATGCGGCCCATGCCGATGAGAAAGCTGCCAATAGATACAATAGGGCAATTACGAGTCCTTTCATAATCCAAATTATTCAATTTTTGAAGAATTCGGATTATCAAGTTTTATTTAGGTGGCAACTGCAACACTTTACACGCAGTTTCTTATTCATTTCGTTCGGCGACTGCTATCTTAGAATCGGCAGTTCCGTAGTACAGCAACCATTTTCCGTTGAAACGGGCTAATCCTTCCAGGAAGCAAACCTCGTTCACCTGCCCGGTGATCTCATAGGGTTTGTCTGGTTTAATGAAATACGAGTTCAGACGGTGAACGGTCTTCAATGGGTCGTTTTTATCGAGTAAAATTTCTGATGCAGCATAGGTGCCTTCGGGCAGTGCGGTGTCGCCGATAGCGGGTATATTGCGGCTGTTATAGATCAGCAGGATGCCGTTGCGGGTCAGCATGGCGGGGGGGCCGCTTTCTACTAGGTCGCTGTCAAAATGTTTGTTGCGTGTCGGTACGACGATCTTCAGATCGGGCATTGCGAGGGCTTGACCTCTCAGTGCGATGGGGTCGGCATCGCCGGCATGTTTTTCTACCGGCGTCCAATTGATCAGATTGTCGGAAGTGGCTGCCCAAATGAACTGGTCGCCCCAATACATCCAGTATTTGCCATTGACTTTTACGGCGACTATCCTTCCGTCAGGCTCATAGGTAGAGACGATCGAACCCGACTTGCTCCATTTGTCGATGTATTTTCCTCCGTAGGCTTTAGTAAAGGCATGTCCTTTCTTGGTCCAGTGCACAAGATCGGTGGAGGTGGCCACCAACAGCCGCGCCATATTGCCGTCATAGGCGGTATAGGTCATATAGTAGACGCCTGCCGAGTCCTGCACGACTCGCGGGTCTTCGCAGCCGCCCTCCCATTCATAGTGTTTTTGGGCGTCTTCGGCAGGAAAAATTACAGGTTCGGGTTGTCGCGTGAAATGAAATCCGTCAGTGCTACTGGATAGACCTATACGCGATGTTCCGCCTGGCTTCCCGATCTTGTCCTGTGCCCGGTAGAGCATGTACACCTTTCGATCCTTCACTACAATGGCGGGGTTGAACACGTCTTTTTCTTCCCAGGCTACTTTTTGTTTGCGTATCGGGTCGAAGAAGCTGCCCGTACCGGGCTGCAGAACAGGGTTGACGGTATCCACTTTCTGGAAATTTGTCAATGCCCAGCCTGTCGAATCGGAGGATATTGCGGAACTTTCTGCAGAATGCTTATCACTGGAAGAATTGTCGGGTTCCTGGCAGCCCGCGAAAAGGGCGCCCATGCTGCCGGCCAAAAAAACAGTACGAATAAAATACTTTTTCATGAATACAATGATTTAATTAAAGGCTGCTTTCATCGGTGTAGATAGAGAGTACCTGAGCGTCCGTCAATGCCGTGTTGTAGAACCGAACATCGTCCAAAGCCCCTATGAAGTAGCTGCCGCCCCAGAAATAGTTTGCGTCTGCGGTATTGGTGAAAGTATAGTCCGCTTTTGGAAGTTCGTTTCCGATCACCAGGTCGATGTTGGAAGGAGTTTGTTTCATCGTTCCCGATACCGATACAGTATGTACAGGTTTGCCGTTAATATAGAATGTTTCCACACCCCCGGTAAAACTTACGGCGACGTGTACCCATACATTGGGCCCGTCTACGGCTGTGCCGCCATCGTCTTCGTCATAGGTTCCGGTGGTGGTGGTTACTGTCAGGAAGGGGAGATTGTTGCCTTGTAACTGGAACTTATAGCCATTCCAGCGGTCAAGCGAAAACATATAGTTGCTGGCGTTAGTGCCGTCTCTTTTCAACCAGAGCAGGATGGTGAAGCTTTGCGGGTTAAGGTCCGGGCTGTAAGGAACGTCGATCGTTGCGCCATTATTGAAATAATAGGCGTTGTTGGCCCTGCCGAACCGGTCGGTTGTCAGTACGGGGAGTGTTCCCCCATCGGTCGCCGCAGCTGCAGTGGAGCCGATATAGCCCGTTGCCAGCGTGCCGTTATGTCCATTGCCAGTGGAGTCATTGGCATTTCCTGTAAATGTCCACCACGCCACCAGGTTGGCAGCTGACACTTGTTGGAGTAATTGGTTATTGAAGAGGGCGGCTTGTTGTAATAAGTTATATAAAGTATTGTTGACCTGTTGTTGGTTGTATTGGTTACTTGCACTTACCTGTTGGGCCAGCTTAATAACAGAATCGAGCGCTTCGCGGGCGCCGGCAGCATAATCACCTGGTTTGGTCCCTTCCACCGTATTGTTGTAGACATTGGTCAGGGAGTCGATAGCCGCGTTTAGCGCAGTCTTATCTGTATCGTAAGTGGATGCGGTATTGTGCTTCTTGCAGGAAGAAGCTATCAGCAAAAGGCCGCTTACAAATATGATCGATTGGAAGATACGCATGGGAATAATTTTTTTGGTTACTTGAATAGGTTCGGATTGGCATCTCTTTCGCTCTGAGGGATGGGGAAGAATTTGTCATTCGCATAGTTGAAGTCTGGAGCGCCTGGCAGCAGAGCTGTGTTGGCATAGGTTTCTCCGTAGCGGATGATGTCGAAGAAGCGGTGGAATTCCAGCGCCAGTTCCGATCTTCTTTCTTTGCGAATGGCGTCCCTCAGCTGTACCTGGTCCGTCGTTGAAATATCCGGCAAAAGTCCTGCGGGAACATTGGGGTAACCCGGCAGCGTATTATCGTACTGGTAGCAGTTCCTTGCTCTTTCGCGCACTTTGTTGAGAGGGGCGAGCGCTGCTGCCGACTGGCCGCTTTCGTTAAGCGCTTCTGCATCGACGAGCAGGATATCGGCGAGGCGGAGCGCTTCATAATTGACTGTGCCGACATTTTTTGTAGCTGCGGGGACTTCCGACAGGGGCTGGCACATCTTCTTGCAGAGATAGCCTGTGCTGCTCCAGGAGGGATCGAAGGTGAGGTCGAAATAAGAGTGTCCGGAACGGGCGATGGTATAATCCAGCCTTGGGTCTGGCTCTCCGCCAGGGGCCGTCTCGTAGTTGTCTACCAGGCTTTGTGTCGGAAGAAAGAATCCAGCCCCATTGGTGGGGGCAGGCGGCCTGGGCGCAAACCAGTAATTCAACTCATTGCCAAGGCCCAGCGTACCGGCGATATGATTCACGGTAAAGATTTCCTCGGTGTTGTCTTTTGTATTCGAATTAAAATTATCCCAGTAATTATTGGTCAGCTGATAGTTCATCCCTTCTACTTCTTCGGCTGTCTGCGCGGCCAATTGGTAGTGGTTGGCGAGGTCTGTGTGGAACAGGTAGGTCTTGGCCAGCAGGGCCAGGGCGGCCCCTTTTGTCGCCATTCCGAGTGAGGCGGCGGTCGTTGGCAGACTGGCGGCGGCGGCGATGCAATCCGTCTCTATCTGTGCGAATACCGTATCCTGTGGTCGGGCGGGTGTCTGCGATTCCTCTGCCGTCTCGACCTTCAGATGGAGCGGGATATTACCGTAGCAGGTTGTCAGGATAAAATAATAATAGGCACGAAGGAATTTTGCCTGTGCAATGCCTTGGGTCTGCATGTCGGAGGATACCTGGGTATTACCCGTGAGTCCGTCGAGCACCACATTGCAGGCGAAGACGCCGTTGTAGTATTGTTTCCAGACCGCTTCTACAGCAGCATTTGTCGTGAGGATATTGAATTGGTTGACGGCCTGGAAGTCCGGCTGGTCACCGACGCTGCTGCCGCCTTTAACGGCGTCGTCGGAGGCCAGGTCGCCAAGCACCCAGATGGCGTTGTTTGCGCCAGAGTTGAAAGCCAGGTATTTGTACGCCTCGTTTATAGCCAGTTGTGCGTTGGCGTCCGAGGTGAAGAAATTTTCGGGCGTATAGGCGCCTTTTACGGATTGATCGAGTATTTTTTTACAGCTGGTATTGCCTAAAAACAGCAGGGCAGGCAGGATCAATTGAATATTTTTTAGTCGCATGACAAAGGTTTATTCGTTAGAAATTGATGTTAGCGCCGAAGGTGAATGTTCTTGCGGCGGGGTAGGTGCCCCAGTCGATATTCAGCGCCTTGGGGCCGTCGTTCGAGGAGGCTGCATCGGCGCTGGTGGTCATTTCCGGGTCCTGGCCGGAGTATTTGGTTATCGTAAAGACGTTTTGGACGCTTACGTAGATACGCATGGACTTTATCTTCAGGCGATTTAATGCGGGTGACCCGAGGTTATAGCCCAGTTGAATATTTTTCAGTTTGAGGTAGTCGCCGCTTTCGAGGAAACGTGTCGACATCTGCTTGTTATTCTGCGCGTCTGTCCACGAGAGCAGGGGTAGAGAATTGCTTGTTCCCTCGCCATGCCAGCTTTCCGTGGCTACTTTCTTTGTGATGTTGAAAGGCCGATAAAAGCCTTCAATATCGGTTGCTATCTGGTTGTAGATCTTGTCGCCCCGTACGCCCTGGAAGAAGAGGCTCAGGTCGAAATTTCTGTACGAGACGTGCCCGGTAAGCGCGTATGTCATCGTCGGTATTGGGCTTCCTGCGTAGATGCGGTCGTTCTGGTCGATGACTCCGTCGCCGTTGACATCTTTGAACTTTACGTCGCCGGGGCGGATGCCGGGGCCCTGGTAAGCATGTGTCAGGACATCCAAAGGAGACTGGAAGATGCCTTCGTCCTTTATCATGTAGAAAGCGCCAACCGGGTGGCCCACGGCGGTGCTGGTGGCGAAGATATTATTGTCTACGCGGCCTGCGGCGAGGGGCTGGTTGTTCAGCAGCGCGAGTACTTCATTATGGATGGTTGTGACGTTGGCCGTGACATCATAGGACCAGTCCTTGTTTACCTGCTGGCGGTAGGAGGCTTCGAACTCGAAACCACGGTTGACGATCTTTCCATTGTTCTCGTAAGCGGGGCTGGCTACTGTACCTGCGCTGCTGGGTTCTTGTGGATTCTGGAGCAGGTTGGTGGTGATCTTGTGATAATAATCTGCGGACAGAGTGAAGGCGCCATTGAACAGACCCAGATCAAAGCCTGCGTCTCCCATTGTGGAGGTTTGCCATTTCAGATTTGGGTTGCCGGTTGCATAGATAGTGGAAGTAATTACCGGTGTGCTGCCGTAGACATAGTATCCATTACTGTTGATCAGTGACGCGTAACCATAATTGCTCAGTGCATTCTGGTCGCCGAGCTGTCCCAGGCTTGCGCGTAGTTTCAGCAGAGAGATCGGCTTGATATCCTGCATAAAGGCCTCTTTGTCCACCCGCCAGCCGATGGATCCGGAATAGAAGTTACCCCATTGATCGTTGGGGTCAAGTCTCGATGAGCCGTCGCGACGAAAGTTGAAGGAGGCGAGATATTTGTCGTCATAGGCATAGGCAGCGCGGGCAAATACAGAAGACAATCCCCAGGTGGATTCGTTGCCGCCTACACCCGGAGTGGTGCTGGTCCCATTGCTCAGGTATTGGAAGGCGGAAGTCTGAGAAGAAAAGCCGGATTGGGAGGCCGACATTACCTTGGTGTCGTCGTAGATGATCTCCGTACCGGCGAGCAGGTTCAATTCGTGTTTTCCGGTGATGTACCGATAATTTGCCGTATTGGTCCAGTTGTAGGTGAAATCATTCGTATTGGATTGAGAGAGCGAATTGGGCGAATTCTGAATTCTTTCGATTCCCCAGGTCGGCTAGAACTGTTTGTAGTCGGTGATGATAAAGTTAGTTCCGATATCCGATTTGAGGGTAAGATTTTTTATCGGTGTGACTTCCAGGAATGCATCTCCCAGCAGCGTGTAGTTGTAGAAGTTTCGGTCTGTATTGGCAGCCAGCGCTACGGGATTGAGCCCGTCGCCGAATACGTTGACCTGGTCCACGGTCTGTGGCAGGTCAACGTATTGTCCCGCATAGGGGCCGGTTGAATATTTTACGGGTGTGACGGGCGTACGAAAGAGGGCGTAGCGGACGACGCTTGCGCCGGGGTTGGAACCTCCCGCTGCGGCATAGCCATCGCCGGAACTGCCCACCTGTCGGGTTTTGCTGTAGGCGAGGTTCATGTTCGTCCCTACTTTGAAGAGCTTGTTCAGGGTGCTTGTGACGGAGGTGTGGAGGTTGAGCCGGTCATAGGCAGAGTTAATGATCATCCCCTTCTGGTTGAAGTAGTCTGCCGAAACAATATACCTGGTGTTTTCGCTGCCGCCGCCGATCGACATCTGGATGTTGTTGATAGGGGCGTTTTTCAGTACAGCTTTTTGCCAGTTAACATCGGGCAGGGTGTCGAGCATGCTCAGGGGTAACTGGGCGCGATTGCCCGAGCTGCCTGCGACATAGTCATTTGCTGCTGCCGTATTATAAGCATTAAAGTATTGTGCCGAATTGGCCATAGGGATCAGATGGGCGGGAGTTTGTACACCGGTGTAGGCGTTGAAGCTGAGGCGGGGTTTTCCATTGCTGCCTTTCTTTGTAGTGATGAGCACCACGCCGTTGGCGGCGCGGGCGCCGTAGATGGAGGCGGAGGCTGCGTCTTTCAGAACGCTAATGCTTTCTACATCATCGGGCGCGATCTCGTTGATCCCGTCGGAAGTCGGTATGCCATCGATGACATACAGCGGAGCGCTGTTACCAAAGCTCGACTGTCCGCGAATGATAACTGATACTCCGTCCCCGGGTGCGCCTGTTACCTGGGTTACTGCTACACCTGCGGCTTTGCCTTGCATGATTTGTGCGGTTCCGCCTACTGGCAGGCCATTGACGTCTTTGGCGCCGATGGTGGACACTGATCCGGTGAGATCTTTTTTTCTTGCCGTACCATAACCGATGACTACGACCTCGTTGATACTACCGGATACCGGCTGGAGTGTGACGGAGACAGATGTCTTGCCGTTTACAGCAACTTCTTCCGGCTGATAGCCGACAAAGGAGATCACCAGGACGGCGTCCTCCGGAACGGTCAGCGTGAAATTACCTTGTGCGTCTGTCGTTGTGCCGTATTGCGTCCCTTTGACCTTTACGCTTGCGCCAGCTAATGGGTCTCCGGCGGTCGACAGTACTTTTCCGCTGATGCGTACCTGGTCGAAGACGGGAGATTGTTTGGGCGTGACGACGATCAGGTTTCCCGAGAGAAGTTGATAGGATAGGGGAGAGTTACGAAAAACAGTTTCCAGTATTTCGGGTATAGTCTGGTTGACCACTGCAACATCGATCTTTTGTCTGGCCGGCAGCACATCGTTCTTGTAGAGAAAAGTGTAATGGCTTTTCTTCTGCAAAAGGTCGAAAAGCCGTTCCCAGCTGATTTGTTTTTCGGTGAGGGTCAGTCTTTCCTGCGAGTGAACTTTTGCCGAGACCTGCAGAAATGTAACCAGCAGAATGCAAATGGACAGTTTCATGCGCAGAACGATTTTTTTCATACATTTGAAATGTTGAGGTTAAATAATCAGATACCTGATATCCGGGCGGAAATTAGGCGTCTCTTCATGATTACACCCAACGCGCAGGGGGTGTGACAGCACTTCCTGCTTCATTTGGGCAAGCAATTATCGATAGGCAATGGCGCAGCCTTTACCAGCAATGGTCCAGCATTTTCTTTGTTTTTATCTGATCAAAATAGAATCCCCGGCTATCTCGTAATGGAATCCGAGTGAGAGTTGCAGGGCGTCTATGACATTTTTTATAGGTTGGTCCTTGAAATATCCCGTGAGTTCTTCGTTCTGATACTTATGGTTTTCGAAGTGGATGCGGATATTATACCAGCGTTCCAGTTTTGCGGCCACTTCCTGAAAGGGTTCTTTTCGGAATATCAGTTTATCTTCTACCCAAGAGGTCTCAATGATCGTTTTGTAGGCCGGGTCGGCAGTCACGTTCCGCCGCTGGAAATCGGGAGCGGCGTTTGCTGTGTTGTCGACAACGGGTTTGTTCCTGCCGGAATCGGGCGGCAGATGGTCTTCTTTATATCGGTTATTATATAAGGTGACCTTTTCACTGGGACGCAGCATGATCGAAGAACTGTTCCTGCCTGGGACTTCGATCTCTGCTTTTCCCTGGATCAGGGTTGTTTCGATAATGCTGTCGCCAGGATAGGCTCTGACATTGAGCGAGGTTCCCAGTACTTTGACGACTACTTTTCCGAGGTCGATGAGGAAAGGTTGTCGGGGATCATGTTTTATGTCGAAATAGGCTTCGCCCTGGAGCTGCAGCGATCGTTTGCCGTTGGAAAACGCATCGGCGTAGCGGATCCTGCTGCCGGCGTTCAACCATATTTTTGATCCGTCCGGTAGTTCGAGGTAGTTGCGTGTGCCATATTTTGCACTCACTTCACGCCAAAGGACAGCGGCTTCGGGCTGCGGATTTGGGCTTCTGAATAAATAGAATCCAAGGGCCAGCGTGGCTATAACAGCGGCGGCTGCCGACCATCGGAACAGTTTACGGCCTGGACTCTTTTCGGGATATCGGCGTGCGGAATAAGCCTCGTCAGCTGGTCTGGTGTCCTGATGCTCTATTGTATCTCTGTGCGATCCATTACCAGGATAGGATGAAGGGTCTGCTGTCGCAGCAGCAAATACATGGATACCAGACGTGCGTTGTTTCCACTGTCGCAGGCCTCTCTCCAGCATCATCTGCTCTTCTTTTGAGGTAATATCTTTCGGCGGAGCGTCCGACACTGCTTCGATGGCTGAAGCCAGTTGCTGAAGTACTGGGTCCTGTTCCAGGATAAGCCGCAGCTCTTCCGCTTCTTCGGGAATGAGTTCTCCGGCGATGCTTCGGGCCAATAAAACAGCTATTCGATCGTAATCGGACATGACGCAAAAAATATGGTATACAGTAAGGACATCTTTTTTTGAAAAAACCCTTAAAAAGAAATAAAATATTTTAATTTTAACAGTACCAGGGCAATGGATACTACGCTACATACGATCTCACTATCCGCTGCCGGTCTATACGATGAGCATGCCTTTGAACGTTTTTACAGGCGGTACTTTATTCGTGTATTCCGGTTCTGTTACGCCATTGTGCACGAGAAGGCGGTTGCCGAAGAGATCGCCAATGATGCTTTCCTTAGTCTTTGGAAAAGACGGGATGGCCTCGATGCGATAGAGAACCTCGAAGTTTATCTTTATATTTCTGCCAAGAATCACTGCCTCAATCATCTCCGGCGTCATCATTATAAAGCCTCCATCGATATTGAAGACCTCTGCGAAGACGCTCTGCAGTTCCAGTCCGATCCTGAAAGTCTTCTTATCCACGCCGAAACGACAAAGCGTGTCATAGCAGCCGTAGACCGGCTGCCTCCGAAATGTAAACTCATCTTCAAACTTGTTAAGCAGGACGGTCTTAAATACAAAGATGTTGCGCGGCTGCTCGATATTTCTGTCAAGACAGTAGAGGCGCAATTGTCTATTGCAGTGAAGAAGATTGGCCAGACGTTGGGGAGTTAAGACACCGCCGTATGCATCCATAATAGCAATCAGGGGATTTTAATTAGTGAGGGGTAAACCCTAAATTGCGAATGAGTTATTTCAACCCAACTATATGGATCGCAGAGATTTTTTTAAAGATGCATTATTGACTGGCATGGCTATGGCGGGAGGACCGATCTTGAAGGCTGCGGGTTTAGCGGGGACTGCACAGTCAGGGCCGCAGGAAGTATTTCCGGGCGCGTCGCAGGCGGCGTTGTCTGGTTTGCCGCAGGGCGCACCAGGGGCCGGGACGCCGTTGTCGTTGATGGGACACCGGTTTGTGACGCAGTGTATCATGATCCGGACTTCGCCGTGGGAGGTTTCGCGCGATGTGAAGCTGATCAATCGGGATGAGTATTTTGCGCATACGCCGGAGGTGGTTCGTAAGATGCGGGAAGCTTTTGCAAAGAACAACCCGGATGGCCGTCTCACCTGGGGATTTACGTTGAACGCCCTGGAAGATAAACGGCCCCATTATGTGGACATCCGGAAGTATGTGGTCGAATGCCAACAAAAATATGGAGACGAGGTTTCTTATTTCCCCGGCTATTTTCCGGCTATGTACCTGCCCCGGGAAAGGGTCAACAGGGAGATGACGGAAGCTATCCAGACGATCACTCATCTGGTTGGCGGCGGATATCGCCCTGATTGTATCATGGGAGGTTTTCTTTCTGCAAACAATCTGGCCTACCTCGCCGAAAAGGAAAACATTCATGTCGCGCACTCCGTGATCTGGAGCCAGCATGAAGTGGACGGCGGCGGCGCGGATGGGTCTTTGTCCTATCCCTACTATCCTTCCAAGGAACATTTCTGTAAGCCTGCACAGGCCAGCAGCGACTTTATTGATTGCGTTTCGCTGGACGGGTGGAGCGTTGACTTTCTCAATGCTACTGTCAGCGGCGGGGTAAGGGGAACCACGCCTTACAATGGTGCGGCAAGCCGTCGGGGTGTGGGACCTATCGAATCATACGGAGAATGGGGGCTCGATATCGGTAATCTTTCGGTGATGCATACCCAGTCCCTTCATTTTGACCGGGGTTTTGAACTGAATGGGTTTGGATGGATCCCGAATATCTGGGAAGCGGCATTGGCGAAGATCCCCGAACGGCAAAACGACTTCTGGGACGACACCTTTGCCTACAGAGCGATGGAGCGGTGGGTAGGATCGACCATCCAGCGATGGCCCGACGTTCGATTCGTCACGTTTGGCGAATACGGGAAGCTGTGGCGTCAGCATTTTAAAAACAACGACCCGCTGAATTACCGGTTTGAGGAAAAGGGCCTGGGAATAGGAAGCTCCTGGGGAAACGAACAGATCCGATGGTTTATGAATAAGGACTTTCGCCTGGCCTTGTTGTGCAACTGGCATAAGAATACGCCGGAGATGGTGATCGATTTTACAAGGTACGATTGGAAAGCGGTCGAGCCGGCAGATCCGTCGCCAGAGAAGCCGGTAAAGGACTGGAGTCTGATGAACAGGATCAATCAGAAGGGTTTGCGGCCTCAGGATAAACCGGTATTGATAACAGAATTGACAGATGATGATAAGGCGATGATCGCGAGGCATTATCCGGAGCTGTTGAAATAAGGCCCCGGAGCTGGGATAGCGGTACTTGCATCTTCGGGGCAAAGCAGGAGGCTGGCCGCCGGTGGGCAGCCCATTCGGACACTGAGTGTCTGTTTTCGTACACTTTTTACAAGGTTTTGACTTTAAAGTGTTTGTAAATAAAGGGTTGCCGTATTGGCATGCCCCTTGTGGTTTTTGGATATCCAACCAAATCAACCGGTATGCTTAAGAGTTATTTCAAAATTGCGTGGCGCAATCTACTCAAACACAAAAGTTTTTCTATCATCAATATCACCGGTCTTGCGATCGGTATGGCGACTGTATTGTTGATATGGACCTGGGTTCAAAACGAGCTGGATTATGACGGGTTCTACTCGCATAGCAAAGAGCTGTATAAGCTTTATAACAAGGCTTCGTATCAGAACAGCGTATCTGTCTGGGATGTGACTTCGGGGCCTGCGGGGCCGGCCTTGCAGCAGAATTATGCCGAGGTGGCGCATACTTCCCGGATCTATTGGCCTATCGAGCGTTTATTTACATATGGAGACAAGCATATCAAGTCGACGGGGAACGACGTGGACGCTTCTTTTCTCGACATGTTTGACTTCCCGTTGATCAGCGGCAGCAGGGAGCATTTGTTGGAGGATGGGAAGAGTATCGTGCTCACGGAGACGCTTGCGAAGAAACTATTTGGCGGGGAAAACCCTGTTGGGAAGACGATCACTCTCGATAACAAGGAGCCGTATCGGATAACGGGTGTTATGAAAGACCTGCCTGCGAATACCGATTTTAGTTTTACTTATCTTATCCCCTTGACAAATATCTCGCTGAACAATTATTCCAACAATTGGAACTCGAATAGCTATTATACATACGTAGAATTAAAGCCCGGAACTTCGGTAGTGTCGTTCAATCAAAAGATAAGGGGGTTTCTGAAGCCATATATCACCGATGGGAATACCTCTTTATTCCTTTATCCGATGTCGAAGATGCATTTGTACTCGAGGTTTGACAACGGGGTTCCTGTCGGGGGTAAAATTGAAGAGGTAAGGCTGATCGTGTTTATCGGTCTGATCGTTTTGCTGATCGCCTGCGTCAATTTTATGAACCTCAGTACGGCCCGTAGTCAGCGGAGGGCAAAAGAAGTAGGCGTTCGTAAGGTCTTTGGCGCAAGGCGGAATAATCTGCTGAAGCAATTCCTTTGCGAGTCGATCCTGCTGGCCTTCTCGGCGGGTGTGCTCGCCGTCCTGATCGTTTGGGTTGTGCTGCCGTTGGTCGATAGCGTAATGGGCAAGCCTTATGTGTTGAACTTTGCCGATCCTTTCCTTTGGGTGGGACTTGTTGGTTTTATCCTGGTGACGGGAATCCTTGCAGGCATTTATCCGGCTGTTTATTTATCTGCCTTTAAACCCGTAAAGGTGTTGAAGGGGACCATGCATCCGGTTAAGCAGTTCTTTAGTCCGAGAAAAGTGCTGGTTGTTTTGCAGTTTTCGATTGCGATCATCCTTATCGTCTCCACGATGATCATTTATCGGCAGATCCAGTTTGTACAGAACAGGAATATCGGATACAATGTCGCCAATCTGATAGAAGTGCCGGTGGAGGGCGATATCGAAAAAAATTATACGGCGATCAAAGCGGCTTTATTGAATACGGGTGCTGTTGCTTCTGTGACCCGCACCGGCTGGGGCGTTACGATCAACGGGTCTACCTCCAGCGGTTTTACCTGGGAGGGCCCCGTGGCGGATAAGAACAATACCGTGTTCAGCCTGGCTCGTACAGAAAGCGATCTCATACAAACCCTGGGTTTGAAGCTGGTGGCTGGCCGGGATCTGGATTACAGCCGGTTTCCGGCGGATAGCAATGCGATACTGCTCAATGAAAGTGCGGTAAAGACGATGGGGTTAAAGGACCCGATAGGAAAGATAGTTACCCGCGGCACGGCGAATTATGTTGTCACGGGCGTATTTAAAGATTTCATCGTTGGATCGCCTTATAGCGCCGTTGGGCCGATGATGGTGTTTACGTCAAAGAGCTGGTTGTTGAATATGGTCCTGCGGCTGAATGAGAATGGGAATGTGCAAAGGAATCTTCAGCAGGCGGGGGATGTGCTCAGGAACTATAACCCTGCGTATCCCTTTACTTATCATTTTGTGGACCAGGAGTATGGAGAGAAATTCAAGGATCAGCAGCAGACGGGTATGCTGATGGCTTTGTTCTCGGCGTTGACCATATTTATCTCCTGTCTTGGGATGTTCGGGCTTGCCTCCTATATGGCGGAGGTCCGGATCAGGGAAATCGGTATCAGAAAGGTGCTTGGTGCAAGCGGCGCGCAGATATCGGGGCTGTTCTCGAGAGAGTTTGTATCACTTGTCGTCATCGCTATTTTTATTGCCACGCCGATCGCCTGGTGGATCATGGCGAAATGGCTGAATGATTTTACCTACCGGGTCGATATATCCTGGGTGTATTTCGGGCTGGCCGGCTGCGGCGCTATTGTGTTGGCGCTGATCACGGTTAGCATGCAGGCGATGAAGGCTGCGCTTGCAAATCCGGTGGATAGTTTGAGGGCGGATCGGTGAGTTCCGATGTTGGGGTGCCGTTGCGATGAAAGTGGATGTTATTAAAAGCGAAAGCCTCCTGAGTTTCAGGAGGCTTTCGCTTAAATAGCCAGTGAAGCCGGCTGGAGTGGAAATGAGGTTTATTGGAGACCTATTAAAGTCTGCCAAAGGGTTTTGCCATCCTGACCTTACCATCGGGGCTGATGATCTTCAGCACATAATAGCCTTTTGGCAGGTTGGCCGTATTTATTTTATCGCCGCTATGCACCCCGGATTGGGTGAGCAGCACATTTCCATTGAAATCGACTACTTCCGCGTTGACGACTGTTTCGCCGCTGACGGACCAGGTGACCTTGATATAGTCGGAAGCCGGGTTGGGCATGACCTGCATCGCGCTGTCGGATGTCGTGGGCGGCGTGGTGATCGTGGGCGGCGGATAGGTATAAGGCGCCGAGAACGCGCTGAGGCAGCCGTCTGCGGTGATCCGAACGGTGTATATGGCGTTTTGCGTAGCGATATATTCTTTATCGGTTGCCCCGACGATCAGCTGGGTGGTATCGATATACCATTGGTTGCCGGCATCCGCAGAAGAGATCAGGATATTGGAATCCGCGGTGATCGTAGGCGTCGGCGGAAGCGCGAGGACGACCAGCTGGACGCCGTCAGACGCTGCGGAAGAAAGCCCGTCGAGAGTGACCTTTACCGTGTATACGCCAGCGTTACCTGTCCGCAAGGTGGCGGTTGTATCGGAAAGGGCGACCCCATCCTTATACCATTGGTTGCCCGTAGTCGCCGAGGATTGCAGCGTATCATAGCTGCCCTGGCAGAGCGACGATGACCCGATCAGCGTAATGGTCGGAGCAGGAGGAGGCGCGATATAGGTAAAGCCCGATATAGTCACGGTGTCGGAGGCCGTTGTTACGGTAACGTCGCCTGTAGCGCCGGTTCCGACGACGGCAGTGATGCTCGTATCGGAGTTGACTTTAAAGGAGCTTGCTGCTGTACCGCCAAAGCTGACGCTGGTGGCGCCGGTAAATCCAAAGCCGATGATCGTAATAGGAGTACCCGTACTTCCTTTTTTGGGGGTGAGGGAATCGATATAAGGCAAGCCGATCTGGTTTCTGAAGATCGAAGTACCGAGACCAAAGGTAAGCAGGTCGGGTCTGCCGTCGCCATCGAGATCGACGATCCGGCCTCCTACCATAGAGGAGTTGTCTTGCAGCGCGTAGTCAACTTTTGACTGGAAGGCTGGGCTGCCAGAGGCGCCGATGTTCTTATAGACAGAGGTATAGCGTACCGCTGAATAAGGATCGGGGTAATTGCCTTGGACGCTAAGATCGGGTTTGCCATCGCCGTCCAGATCGCCCAACGCTGTTCTCCATGGACCGTTGTTGGCTGCGATATCGGTCTCGCTGCCAAAGGCGATAGTGCCGGGTGTACTTTTGTTTGACAGCATGGCGACGTTGGAGGAGTTTACAAACGGCACAAGCAGATCGATCTTCCCATCTCCATCGAGATCGCCGCTGCTGATAAATTCGGGCCAGCTGCCGTTAAGAGTGATATCGATGCGGGTATCGAAGGAAACAGCGCCGGGTGAGCTGGTATTTCTAAAGATGGCTGCGCCTGTGGGGTTTACTGAAAGGGCGATATCTTTCTTGCCATCGCCGTCAAGATCGGCAACGGTAACACCGGTGGCGTACGTCCCTGTTTCATAATCCAGCCGCTCAAAGGACAAGACGCCATTTAGTGTGGTGTTATGGAATACGGAAAGGATATGTTCATAACTGGATACGATAATATCGGATTTGCCATCGTTGTCGATATCGGTGATCACCAGTTCGTTTACGTTATTAAAATCAGAAGAGCCGCTGGGCATCTGAAGAGGTGAAGTAAAGGACAAGTGACCCGGCGTACTGGTATTGCGAACGACAGTGATGAGGCCGTTCTGCGCGTCGGTGGACACGATATCGGGTTTCCCATCGCCATCCAGATCGCCGGCAATAAATTTACCCGCTGCGATACCCACCGATACGCTGACCGAGTCTGCAAAGGTGATTTTACCCTTTGAGCTGGTGTTGGGGGAGATAAACAAATTGTTGGAAGAACCAACAGACAACAGGTCCATCTTGCCATCGCCGTCAAGATCTGCGGCGTATGTCATGCCCCCGAAAATATGATCCTGGCGCGGAGCAAAGGAATGGCTGTCGAAATTGGCCTTTGCGCCCGGGAAAAGCGTAGAGAAAACGCCATTGGAATAGGCGATAAGCGTATTCGTGGTGACGGTGATCGGTGCATATGTCGTGCCTGCGGGCACTTTAACGGTGAAAGTGTGATCCGTGGCAGAAAGGATCGTTGCCCTGATCCCTCCGATAGTCACCTGGTTGGCGGGATCGTTGGGGTTAAAGTTGGTCCCGTTGATCGTCAGGGTCGAGCCAACAGCTCCGGTCAGCGGTGAGAAGGAAGTAATGGAAGGCACGGCGCCATAGGTAAAGCCCGCGGCAGAATCCTGGCCGTAAGGGTTGGTGACGATCACGCTTCCGGTTGCGCCAGCGCCGACGATGGCGGTGATGCTGGTGTCGGAGTTGATCGTAAACGAAGTAGCGGCGACCCCCTGGAAGCTAACCGCAGTGGCGCTGGTAAAGTTGCGGCCCGTAATAGTTACTGCTGTACCTGTTATGGCAGTTTTTGGCGTATAGTCAGCTACATAGGGTTCCGCAACAACCTGGTTGACAAGAATGGCAAGACCCGTGTTGTTGCCGGTGGTGATGATATCGTTCTTACCATCGAGGTTGAGATCGGCAGTAGCCAGTGCCATGGGTATCGTGCCTACCGGAAAGTCAATGCCTGTTCCGAAGAGAAGCTGGCCCTTATGGCTTAGGTTCTTGTAGACCCTGACTTTTCCATCGGTCGTTTGACTAACTATGATCATGTCCAACTGACCGTCTCCATCGAGATCGGTCAAGCCGATGCAGACAGGACTTGTTAAGGTTGGCAGGTCGATGCGATTATCAAATGTGATAGAAGAACCTGCACTTGTATTCCTGAACAATGAGATGCCGCTTCCGTTGGCGTTGACGCAGGCCAGGTCTGGTTTGCCGTCGCCATCTATATCTCCCGTTGCCACCATGTAGGGGAAGCTTGTTGGCAGGCTTAGTTGCTGCGGTCCGAAGGAAATGTTTCCGCTGGTGCTTGTATTACGCAGGACGGTGAGGGTTGCGCTGGTGGCATTTGCGGCAACGAGGTCTGCTTTACCATCGCCGTCGACATCGCACACAGATGTATATTGGCCTGTGGTATAAGTAAATCCGGCTACAGGGTAGAAGGATGGTTTTCCGACCTCTCCATTGTTCAGGTAAACGGCGATTGTATTATTGGGATAGGAGTAACTGGTTAATACGATGTCAGGCCGGCCGTCGCCATCTATATCTGTTGCGACGACGCCTCTAGGGGTCAGACCGCCCGTCAGGGTTATTGGCGCTGCAAAGGTGATTGTTCCAGGTACGGAAGTATTTCTCAGGATCGTGATGGTGCCGTCGTCCGAAGCGGATGCTATGACGTCGATTTTTCCGTCGCCGTCGACGTCGGCTGTCCAGACGCCGTTGGCTCCGCTGCCGATGGCATAATCCGATTTGGGATCGTAGGAAAGACTTCCGGGGGTCGCGGAATTCCTCATCACAGAAATACCGCTGTTGGCCAGATTGGCTGCAACCAGGTCGGGCCAGCCGTCGCCATCAAGGTCGGCTGCGACAACGCTTGTTGTGTTGCTGTAGCCTGTTCCGGTAGCAATACGAAGTGGGTCGGCAAAAGACTTTGTCGACAGACTTCCGCCGTTGGGGAACGTGACGAGGAAGGGCGTCGTCGAATAGGCGGTATACGTATTCGTTGTAACGGAGATGGGCTGCCAGGAAGCGCCTGCCGGTACGACAACGGTGAGCGAGGTAGTAGACGCGGCAGTGATATTGGTGGCTTTGACGGCCCCGAAATAGATCGTATTATTGGCTGGCGTGGCGCTGAATCCCGTTCCAGTGATGGTTACGGCTGTGCCTACGGGACCCGAGGCGGGGCTAAAGGTCGTTATGACGGGTGGCGGTATATAATTAAAACTGCCGAATGAAGTAGTCCCCCCGTCGGTAGTTACGCTGACGGCGCCTGTTGTTCCCTGGCCCACCGCACAGACAATAGTATCCGCGGTCTTGACGGTATAGCTTCTGACCGCGGTACCGCCGATCGTTAGGGAAGAAGCCCCAGTCAACCCTGTGCCGCCGATGGTCAGAACGGTTCCGCTGGTGCCATGATCGGGTGAAAAGGATTTGATGACTGGCGTCTCGACGTATTTGAGCGTAGATACGCCTGTTCCGCCAGGCGAAACAGCAGTGATTAGAGCGGGCGCACTGGATGGGATATGCGCTGTTATCTGGGTGGGTGATACGATAGTAAAGTCCGTGAAAGGCGTACTACCCAATGTCAGCGAGGTTATATACGTAAAGTCCGTTCCCGTGATCGTTATATTATCTCCTGCAACACCTGTTGTCGGAGTAAAGGAGGTGATGACAGGAGGCGGTATAAAGGTAAAGCCTGATATGGATGCCCGGGTGTAAGGCGACGCGACAACGATGTCTCCGGACGCCCCGGCGCCAACTCTTACAAGGATGCTGGTATCGGTGATCTGATAGATCCCGGCAGAAGGCGTGCCGCCAAAGCTTACGGAATTGACGTCATAGAAGTTGCTGCCTTTTATCGTGATCATTGTGCCTGCTCCCGCTTTTGTAGGTTGAAACGATGTAAGCAGGATTGGAGAGGGGAAATTCTGATATTGTGTAGCGGTATCGCTATTGCTTCCGTTACTGACTACCAGCTGGATGGTATCCATTAACGGGAGACCTGTATGAGTATAGGAGAGATTATAGTTTTGACTGGTGAGTACATGGTTGACATACCACTTAGAAGAATAGCCTGGTTTTGACTGGTTGTTGGCTTTGACCTGGCTGGTGAAAGCAAATCCTGTTGTATCGATGGTGAAGAAGGCCTTTGGCAGCGGGTTGCCGCCGTATTGCAGACCCAGCTGGAGGAATCCGTGACCGCCACCCGCCCAGAGTTGAGTACCGAGGATCTGAAGGTCGTTATTGCCATAACCAAGATAGGAGAAGGTATTGTCTCTTGGAAGAAGCTCCCATATCTTTCCGGCGTCGCTGCTTTTATAAACGTCAAAGCCTACTGTGGCAAAGCCGGTGCTGTCGTTGATGAACTTCATCTTTGTAAAGGCCGCGCCAAGGGTGGCATTTGTCTGGGTCCAGCTGGCGCCTCCGTTTGTCGTGGAGTAGACCGTCGACGTGCCGCCGCTGGGTTGGACTTCGATCCAGCCCGAGTTGACCGAGTAGAAGGTGGCGTAGTTGATTTGTCCGGCAGGTATAGTCAGCTGTTGCCAGCTATCGCCGCCATCGGTAGTTTTGAGCAGTTTTTGTGATCCGTATCTTGTGCTGAAGACAAAGATGGTGTTATCATCGATCGCTTCGATAAAGGAAAAATAGCTGTTGGGGTCGTTCCGCACAACTGACCAGGTCTGTCCTTTGTCGGTGGTCTTTAGAACGCGATCCGCGTCTATTGCGTAACCCGTGTTGTCACTCTGGGGGAAGCTCATATCCATGATACCCGTACTCAGCTGCGTGGGGCTGTATTGAGAATTGTAGATCAGCTTAAACGTATTTCCGCCGTCTGTCGATGATAAAATAGAAGGGACCAGGCCGTAGTCGCCAAAGACGAGGAGGTTGTTCTTGTCAAAGGCTTTTACGCCGCTGATGCCAAATCCAAAGGTGAGGTTTGCTCCGAATCCATTAAAATTTACATTCGAAGTAGTAATCGTCTTGACGGTGTAAGTCCTGCCGCTGTCGGTCGTATATACGATGCCGTTGGTAAAGGCGACAAAGCCTTCGTTTGCGGAATAGAGATCGAGTTTCTGGACCTGGTTGTCTGCGTTGGATTCCTGGTGGATCTGGCGTAGCTGGGCTTTTAGGCTGAAGGATAGTAATTGAAAGATTATCAGCAAGATAAAGCTGCTCTTGGCCTTCTGGCTACGGCTAGGGTAGAGTGTCATAGTTAGGGAAATCGTTGGGGTTCGGCCCAAAATACAATTTTCCCGGCGAATTGTGAAATAGCGTTTGTGTGAAATGTCAGTCTGGCGCCGGTGATTTCTGTTGCTGGGGCTGCCAGCTTGATCGTCAGCGGTTTGCCTGGCGAACAGAACGAGATCTCCCAAAACCGCAGAAGCTATTAATATGCGCGGGGTGTAATTCTGCGATTTGGTTAAATCCGGAGTTGCTGAGGTAATGGAGCATGTCCTGGTTGTGCAAGGGCATGCTCCATTTTTACTAATTGTTGCTTTTTGCAGGGGCCTTGTTTTCCGGCAATAAGATTATCTTAATAAATCTTTTTTCGTCGAGGTATTTGATAGCCATTTCCTGTATATCCTGGAGTGTAACGGCATTGATGGCTGCGCGATATTGGAGCACTTCGTCAAGGTTTTCGTTGTTTTGCAGCCTTGCCTGCAGGTAGGTTTGCCAGTAAGAATTGGATTGTTCGTTGACCTCTTGTGAGCGCAATGCTGTTACTTTGAATTTTTCCAGGTTGACGCTATCGATTTGGCCTTTCTTGATTTTATCGATTTCGTCGAGTGTGGCGGCAACCAGTTTGTCTACGTTTTCCGGCGCACATCCGAAAGAGATCTGCGCATTGTAATATTCCCCGTACAGTTTCCCGGCGCCAGCCAGAACCTGTGGTGTATATACACCACCTTCTTCTTCTCTTAAGCGCTCGATCATGCGGATGAGCAATACTTGCCGTAGGGCCTCCAGCTTGAAATTGTTGGTATAGTTATTAGGGAATGGGCCGGTAAAGTTCAGGAATACTTTTGCCTGGGGCTCGATGCCTTTGCGAACAATTCGGCTAATATTCTCGTAAGGAGGATGATAGCCGAGGTCATTATACGTTTCATGCCGGTATAAGGCCGGAAGACCAGCTACGTATTTTTCCAGCAGCGGCTTCAACGTCAACGTATCTATACTGCCTACAAACAGGAATTTGAAACCTGAAGCGTCAGCCATTCTATCCCGGTATACATCGTAAAGCTGGTCCAGCCGGATCTTGTTTATATCAGCTACCGTCTCACGCATTCTGCGGGGGTCATGATTTCCCATGACGGCGAGTATGGTATCCTGGAAGACGCTGGCTGGTGAGTTTTCCAGGTTGGTCAATGCTGCTTTCCTTTTGGCTATGGAAGCGTGGAATACCGCTGTATCTTTCCTGGGCTCGGTCATATAGGCAAACATCTCTTCCAGCATTGCTTCCATGTCTTTGTTGGTGGATTGACCTGCCAAATGCTGGGTACGCTCGTCGATGGTAACTATCAGTCCCAGCTTCTTGTCTGCATTGTATTTTCGCAGCTGACCGGGAGTATAATTACCTGCTCCAAATTCCATTTCCATACCGGTTGCACGGGAGGAATAGAATAACGAATCGGGGCAGCGGGAGTAGCCACCCAGGGCATAGGCCTGCATATTGACCTCGTCGTTCTTGTAGTCGGTAGGTTTCACGTATACTTCAATGCCATTGCTGAGCTGGTATATGATCACCCCTAACCGGGCGTCTTCTTTCCTTCCGATAATTTTGCCGGGCTGCGGCGTTTGTTTTAGCAAAGGCAGCTTACTGATATCGTCTTTGTAGGGCGACAGGTTTTCCCGGCTGGTCTGCTTCAGCCAGCGCTCAAATTCTTGCTGCGTTGGCAGGGAATCTTTCTCTTTTTCCGGGGCCATGATCAATACATCCCTGTTGACCGGTTCGGTTAACCGTTGCATTTCTTTATTTATAGCCGTAACATCAATTTCTCCCATCACCTGTTGGGCCAGCCGGTATTCATATGCTGCATCGGGAGCTGCCTGTTCCTTTAGAAAGTTGGCCAGGTATTGTTTGACCAATTGATCGGAGGCTATTTTATTTTGTTCGTGTGCTGCCGATTCCAGGGTGTTCAGCAGGAATTTTTTGGCACGTTCCACCTCCGTAGCCGTAATTCCAAACCGGCGCGCCCGTTGGATTTCGCGATATGCGGTTACTATCCCTTGCTGCAGCTGACCGGGTCTTGTGGTGACGGATAGGGAAAAGGCTTCTATTCCGCCGGGAAAATCGGTGTTGCCGACACCTGCGCTGATAAAAGGAGGATTATCTCGTTGTCCGATCTCTATTAATCTTTCCCTTAGCGCCCTTATGATCACCGTTTGCCCCAGGTAGCTTGTATAGTCGGCTGGGGTGCGCAATATTTCCGCTTTTCGTTTGAAGTATAGGGCTGCCTGTGTATAAGGCTGTTCTTTATCCGTTACTACGAGGTACTGGTTTTGGTCCTTCAGCCGTATGCTGTATGCCGGCCGCGGTTTTTCAGGTACCGGATTTTTCAGATCGGAAAATAGATCCTTGATTGTTTTTTCCGTTTTGTTTACATCGATATCACCGACAATGATCAGCGCCTGTAGATCTGGCCGGTACCAGTCGTGGTGAAAGCGGCGTAATGTTCCGGGATTGAAATGGAGTAATACTGTATCTGTACCGATGGGCAATCTATCGGCATAGCGCGAATGATTGAGCAGCATGGGAAAGTACAGCCGGCTCATGCGTTCGTTGGCGCCTTTACCGAGCCGTTTTTCCTCCAGTACCACGCCTCTTTCTGCATCGATTTCGCTGGTTTCCAGGGTGGCGGCCTGTGCCCAGTCGTGCATAACCTGGAAGCCTCCTGCCAATGTCTCCATGCTATCGGCGGGTAACGGCAATTGGAATACCGTTTCGTCGAAGCTGGTATAGGCGTTTAAATCGGCGCCAAAGCGAACGCCTGCTTTCTGGAGGTAGTTGACCAATTGATTTTTGGGGAAGTGCGTTGTGCCGTTGAAGTTCATGTGTTCCATAAAGTGGGCCAGGCCGCGCTGGTCATCCTCTTCCAGGATAGATCCTACTTTATTGGCCAGGTACATGACTACCCGGTGCTGGGGTTCTTCGTTATGGCGGATGTAATAGGTAAAGCCATTGGCTAATTTGCCTGTTCTTACTGCCGGGTCCAGTGGTATGAGCGGGGCTTTATCGTCGGGGGAGGCAGGATGTTGCTGACCGAATGCCGGTATAGCCAGCAATGCGGTTGATAATGCGGCCGTACAATACGTAATGATCTTGTTTTGCATAATGGGGAAAAAGTCTCCCTTGCTCTTTGCAAGAGACAGATTTGCATGGGCCAGGGAGACGGGTATTTAATTAATTATAACCTGGATTTTGTACGAGATTGGGATTGGTATTGATGGCTGAGGCAGGGAATGCCAAAAGCATCAAGTGACTATCGAAGCCCGGTTTTAAAGCCGGCAGTACGTTGACAGCCTGGTTGGTTCTGACCAGGTCATACCACCGGTTGGAGCCTTCGAACATGAGTTCTTTCCTACGTTCGGCTGCTACTGCATCGAGCAATTGTTCAGTCGTTGTAATATCGGGGGGAGTTGTCAACCCGGCGCGATTGCGGACTGCGGATAGATCGGCCAGGCCATCCGTCACGTCATTATTATGTGCATAGGCTTCGGCGCGAATCAGGTAGACCTCGGCCAGTCTGAATTGGATGAGGTATTCTGCTGTTCCGGCGGTGGTGGCTTTGAGCTTCCATTTATAAGGATAATAACTGCCGGCAGCAGCACCTGTGCCTTCCTTTATCCAAGCACTTTTGCGTAAATCGCCGGTTTCAAACGAATTTACCAGGTCGGGTCTTACCACAAAGTAAAGGCTGGCGGTGTTACTGGGCACATAACCGTTGGCGGCAAGTGTGTAGCCATAGGAATTCCAGAGTTGCCAGATCGTTTCGTTACTGGTGGAATAAAACACGGAGTTCAAGTCTGTAACCAGGCTATATATGCCGGAATTGATAACGGCGCTGGCGGCGGCGGCGGCGTCCGTAAAGTCATTCGTATACAGATAAGCTTTGGCCAGCAGCGTGTTGGCTGTCGCTTTGTTTGCCCGGGTCCTGGTACCTGCGGCATAAGTATCGCTGAGGAGCGTTACCGCATTTTGCAAGTCGGCGATAATACTTTTATAAATATCTGCTACTGTACTATTGCCCAAGGTGGCGCTGGCGGTTACATCGGGTGTCAGTACTAATGGGACCGTGCCATAATAGTTGGTGAGTTTGAAATAAGAAAAGGCGCGGAGGAAGTAGCATTCTCCTTTTACCTGGCTGGCAAAGGCGGCCGGAATAGCGGATGCGTCATCTATACCTGCTAGGATATAATTTGCGTTGTAGATGGCGGCATAGTAGTACGAGAAAAAACCAAAATCATCATTGAGTCCATAGGTACTGTTAGAGGCCGTAATATAGAGCGTGGTAAGCGTTGAGGTCATTTCATCCGATAAAAGCGCGCCGTAAGTAAAATCGTTCGAAGAACCGCTATTGTATGTTGACAGGCTCGCGTATACGCCGTTGAGCGCTGCTTTTAAGCTGGTGGTATCGCTGAATATTGCCGAAGAAGAGATTTTAGTATCGGGCAAGGGTACGGTTACAAATTTTTTGCAAGCGCTGGACAGCAAGGCCGTCATCAGCAACAGGATGCCTGTTGTTTTTATACTTATTGTTTTCATTGTTTATTCAATTATAAGGTTGCGTTAAAGCCAAACACGATCGTTCTCAACAGCGGCAGAGACTGGTTGCCTGTAACCGGGTCCAGTTCATATTTCCTGTTTTTGTCGAAGGTGTACAGGTTTTGTCCTTTGACGTAGGTCTGCAGCCGGCTTATACTGATATGCCTGGTCATTTTTTCAGGCAGGGTATAACTGATGACCGCATTGCTCAACCGGAAGACATTCCGGGTTCCGATAGCGGCTGTAGAGCTGTTGTAGTTGGAGACAGAGTAAGCCCCGGTACTGGTGGTGAAGCGGGGTATATGGGTATGTGCCTCATCGCCTTGGTTACGCCATCTGCCCAGTACATAGGTGCTGAAATTCTGATCGATCACGCCTGGCGAATTGTTAGGCAGGTAGGCCAGTGTGCCGCGGTAGCGGGTGTATTGCACGAAGAAACTGGCGCTAAATCCTTTGAGGCTGAAATCATTGCCCATGCCGCCGAAGAACTGGTCCTTATTCCCATCTGTTATCCGGTCTTTAACCGTGATGGAGTTGTCTTTATCCAGGTCTTTATATACAGGAAGACCGGTAGTGCCGAGTGCCGTTAGCTGATAGGCTTTGATAAGGTTGATCGATTGCCCCACCACATAGGTGTTGCTGTAGGAGGAGGTGGCCAGTCCGGGGTAGCTTTCCAGGGTGTTTTTTGTTTTAGAGAGGTTGAAAGTGGTGCTCCAGGTAAAGGGACCTTGCAGGTTATGGGTAGTCAGTTCCAGCTCATACCCCTGGTTGACGACGGTGGCCGGGAAGTTGGCTACATAGTAGGTGAAGCCTGTTTGCGGCGAGATGAGATAATTGATCAGCTGGTTACCTGAACTGTTGCGATAGTAAGCAGCGGAAAGGAATATCCGGTCTTTCCAGAAACCCAGTTCCAAGGCCGCTTCCAGCTTTTTGTTGATTTCCCAGCGGTAGTCGGGGTTTTGGATGTTGGAGGCGACGAGGGTGGCAGAGCCGTTGTAAAGGTTGGAGCCGGAAAGGCTGGCTTCCGTGGCAATGTAGGCGAAATCCGTTATCTGGTCATTACCTGACACGCCATAACTGGCCCTGATCTTACCGAAGCTCAGGATGTCCAGGTATTGATCCAGCCATTTTTCTTTGGTAAATATCCAGCCGGCGCCTACTGCACCGAAATTAGCGAATTTGCGTCCATTTCCAAATCGCGAGGAGCCGTCGCGCCGGAAGGTAATATTGGCCAGGTATTTTTCGTCATAGTTGTAAGTAAGCCTGCCATAACCCGATTCATAGGAGTAGGGTGTTTTTGTCGTGGTAATCGTTACCGAAGAAGCAGATCCTGCGTTGCCTACCAAGGCATCGTTGGCAAAGCCGGTAGCTGTTATGGTAAGCGTCCCGGAGTAGTTCTTTTGAAACGTAGATCCAGCCAACACATCCAGGTGGTGTTTGCCGAAGTTACGTTCATAGGTCAGCTGGGGCTCTACGATCCAGTTGTTGCTGTTGGTGTTTTGCATATTGAGTGTACCCGAGGTATAGTAGCGCGGATCGAGGGAAGACAATGGTGTTTTGGTTGCCTGTTCGATGTCAATATTGTTGTAGCCGGCGCTGCCTTTGAGCTTTAAACCTCTGTACAGTTCAAAAGAAAAGCGGGCATCACCGGTAAAGGTTTTGGTAGGGCTGCTGAACTGCTTCAACGTATATTGGAGGGGATATCCTGCTGGTCCCGTCCAGTTGGGCGTCCCGGTGGCAGTGTAGATCGGGTATTGGGGCGCCAGGCCGATCAGCGATGTCATATCTGTGGGCAGGAGGTTTAGCTGCGTTGCCGTATAGGAAGTATGCGCATCGAACAGGAATTTTTTATTGAGAGAAGAGTGATTAAAGGCTGCCATAAACGAACCCCGCTTCAGGGCGGAGTTGCCCGGCATTACCGATCCTTCTTTATGATAGGCCGAACCAAAATAAAAATGTGTGGTAGCGCTGCCGCCGTTGATGGAGATATTGGCGTCGTTGCTGACCGCGGTTTTACCGATGAATTCCTTTTGCCAGTTGTATGTCTTTGTCGAGTCCCAGTAAAGGTCAGCCGCGTTGGTCGTGGTAATAGCGATATTGTCATTTTTAAAAGCTTCCCTGCGCATAGCGTTATATTGATGCACGTCCAGCATATCTATAAAATGCCCGACTTTTTGCATGCCTGTGTAGCCGCTGGCGTTGATTTTGGTCCCGGTGTAACTGCCTTTTTTGGTGGTAATGAGCACGACCCCGTTGGCGCCTCTGGAGCCGTAAATGGAAGTGGCGTCGGCATCTTTCAATACGCTGACCGATTCAATGTCCTGTGGGTTAATACCCAGTAACAGATTAAGGGCGGCATTGTCGATCGCCTGGCCGTAAGTCAAGCTTTGCGTGGCGGAGATAGGCACTCCGTCCAAAATGAATAATGGTGTATTGGAGGCTGTGCCCAGGGATGATCTTCCCCTGATGAGGATAGAAGGTGCGGCCCCGGGTAAACCGCTGCCGGGCGTAATTTGCATACCGGGTATACGGCCGTTGAGCGCATCCAGCACATTATTTACCGGCTGCTTGTCGATATCTGCGGCTTTAAGGGTGGATACGTCGCCGGTGCTGAGTCTTTCTGTCGTGGCGCCATAGGCAATTACTTTTACTTCGTCGAGCTTCGATTGGTTCTGGAGTAGTCGGATGGCGGACAGGTTACTGCTGGCGCTCATTTCCAGGGATTGGTAGCCGATATAAGAAATACGAAGCAGTGCAGCAGGATCTATTCCCTGCATGAAAAAGTCGCCTGTAATACCCGTCTGGGTAGATTTATTGGCATTGACAACGGTGATGGTAGCGCCCGTTAGTGGTTTGCCATCTTCGTCCATGACGTGGCCGCGTATCAGTCCATTGCCGGGGGCTGATATCAATTCATCGGGCGCACTCGTCTTTTCTACCAGGATATTTTTGCCAATCACGCGATAGGTAAGTCCCAGGGGACGGGTCAGTTTTTCGAGAATGCTGCGCAGGGGTTCGTTTTCTGCCTGCAGCGATACTTTTTCCTTTAACGGTAGGGATTTTGTATTGTAGGCAAAATCGACTCTTGCCTTTTGGCTAAGGGTTTGTAGGGCCGTTTTTAGCGTAACATTCTGAAGGTGAATGGTAACCGTGGTATCCATATTGACTTGCGCATGGACGGTGGCTGTCGTAGTCGTGATCAATACTGCTGTAAGTAGCAAAGGGGTGGTAAATGTCCATTTCATCCATCTGATTAAAAAATCAGGCATGGACAACAAAAAATTTGTCATCTTTGAGTATTGTATGTAAGCGTACAATGAATAACCGCTTTTGCGGCGTGAACTGTTGCATTGGTTATTCTGCCCGGGCCGCTGGCCCGTGCAAGAGGCTGGATGTGTTGAAGCACATTCAGCCTTCTTTTTGTGATGGCTACGTTGAGTCGTCGTTCATAAAGCAGTTAGTTTTAAATAGTTCAAAAATCGGCTTAGTCGCAGCCGGTTCCGTAAAGGATAATTTCATTATCCTGGTATTTGTAGCTAGAATTGGTAATGGTAGTAATGGTTGTGAGCAGGCTATCTATATTGTCGTTGTTCAATACGATGCTAAGGCGGCAATTGGCAAGACGCGGGCTTTGCAGTTTCAGAGTTATGCCATACTGGCGATAGAATTGGGCGGCCACTTCAGTAAGGGGGGCATCGTCAAAGCTCATACGGCCCTGCTGCCATGCGGTTTCGGGCTCCGGGTTTGCCACATTGTTGGATAGGAGTTGTGCGGTTTTGGTATTGAATATGGCTTTTTGGTTGGGCAGCAGTGTGGTCATTTTTTTGTTGATGTTTTCCTGTACCGAAACTTTACCGGTCAGAACAGTCACCTGCATTTTTTCGTCGTCGGGATAAGCAGATATATTGAAGCTGGTTCCCAGTACCGTGGTAGTTAATTGCCCGGTATGTACGATAAAGGGTTTACCTGGCTGTTGGGCTATGTCGAACAGCGCCTCACCTTCCAGGTATACTTCCCGGGTATTGCCGGAAAACTTTTCCGGATAACGAAGTTTACTGCCGGCGTTTAAGGTGATCCTGGAGCCGTCTGCCAGGGTGACCGCCTCAATTTTTTTGATGGGGATTGTCCGTTCGGCATAGGCAAGCTGTCTGTCTGGGTTGTGAAAGTAGTCCCTGATGCCAATGAACAGTAACGCCAGGATACATGCAGCTGCCATTATACGGGGCCATACACGCCGGTTAGCATAACGTTTTTCCGGTTGGACGCCGAATGAGCTTTTTTCACTGGCCTTTACTTCTTTCAGCATTGTTTCCCAATCTATCCGGTAGGGTGCAGCGTCGGCATTGGTATTTTCCCATAAGGTTTCCAGGAGGGCATCCAGTTCATCATTCCCGGCTCCGTTCAGCATTTGTACCAGCTCCAGTAATTCCTGCTGGCCGCATTCATTGCGCAAATATTTTTGAAATAAGTGATGGAGGCGGTAGGAGGGCGTCATATACTAAAGACACGTGGGAAATGCGAACGTCCCAATCCACTCCCTTATTTTTTTTATGAAAGTATAAAAAGGGTGAGTACTATAGCGGTGCCGCCGGTTTGCTGGAGGTGTTGGCGAATGAGTTTGAGGGCGGCGACCAAATGATTTTTTACCGTTTTTTTAGACAGGTGCATGCGTTGGGCGATTTGTTCATGGCTTAACCCTTCCACCCGGCTTAACTGATATACCTGTCTGCGCTGGCCTGACAAGGTATTAACGGCATTTTTCAGCAGCTGTTCGTAGTCTTTTAATGAAATACGGTCGTCGGTATTATTGTGTTGCTGCGGAGCAAAGCGGCTTAATTCTGCCAGGAGCTTGACGTCGTAGGCGGCTTTGCGTAAATGGTTCAGCGCTTTATTGCGGGCGATGGTATAAATGTATCCGTCCAGGTTATTTATCTTATCCAGCGCTTCCCGGCAAAGCCATAGTTTGATCATGATTTCCTGGGTTACCTCCTTGGCAGCCTCTTCCGTTTTTACGATAGTGAGCACATAGTTAACTATCCTATTCTTGTAGGCATGGAATATTTGTTCGAAGCTGCTGCTGTCATCAGATGCCAGGGAAATCATACGCTTATGGCGAATTTTGCATCAATATTACAAAATATTCTCAATTAAATAATTGATGTACTTTTTAGCATATAGCAATATGCTTTTCTTTTTTTATGAAATGTCGAAAAGTTTATATGCAATAGGGACGCGTGTTGTGAGTCTCATGACCTCCTGTATTCGCTGGGGGTGCAGCCGTATTTCGACTTGAAAACGGTTGAAAAGTAATTAGGATTTGAAAATCCGACCATATAGGTTACTTCGGAAATGGACAGGTCTTCGTTCTTGAGCAGGTATTGCGCTTTGCGGAGGCGGCGCGCGAGAATATAGTCGGAGACGCTACAGTCCAGCAGCGCTTTGGTTTTGCGGTACAGCTGCATCCGGGAAATACCGATCAGCTTGCAGATATCTTCGATGCTGAATTGCTCGTTGCCGAGATTCTGCTCGACGATGCCGGCGAGGTCGCTGAGGAATTTCTTATCGAGGCTCCTTGCAACGGGGGGCTTTTCGTTTTGGGGGATCTCGCTGGAGTAGTGGTTTTTCAGCAGGATCCTGTTTTTGAGAAGCGTATTGACGCCGGCGAGCAGGTAGTGGAAATGAAAGGGTTTTGTGATATAGAGATCGGCCATTGCGTTGAGGCCTGAGATCTGCTGTTCGATACTCGTCTGTGCCGTTAACAAAATGATGGGGATATGAGAGGTTCTGAAATCCGATTTCAGGATGCGGGTGATCTCTTTCCCGGATTGGTTGGGCAGCACGACGTCGGAGATGATGAGGTCGGGTAGTTTTTCATAGGCCTGAGAGAGGCCGTCGTTGCCGTTGCTGGCGGTAAATACTTCGAAATGTGCGGAGAATTGTTCTTTCAGATAGTCGAGAAGGTCGGTATTGTCTTCTATCAGCAGTACGGATAATTCCTTTGGAGCGGTAAAGGCAGCGCCTTCGTCATAGCTGATCTTTTCCAGGTCTCCCTGGTAGATATCCAATTGCTGATGAGAGTCTTGCATTGAGGAGTCTTGTGCTTTTTCGACCGATCCCAGGTGTTGGTCGCCGATGGGGAGGAGAATGGTAAAGGTGGTGCTTTTCCATTTCTGACTTTTGACTTCGATCGTCCCGTGATGCAGTCGGATGATCTCTCTTGCCAGTGACAGCCCGATGCCGGAGCCAATGACGGGGGCGTTATCTGCCTGGTAAAACTGGTCAAAGACGAGCGGGATCTCCTTTTCGTAGATGCCGACACCGTTGTCTTCGACTTTGACGAAGACCTGGTTGTCATTGGACATGCCGACAGTCACGGTGACATGTCCGTCTTCCCTGCTGAATTTTATCGCATTGGAGATAAGGTTAAAGATGACCTTGTCGAGTAATTCCGTGTCGAACCAAACCTTGATGGAAGATTGTGGCGAGCTGAAATACAGGTGGACATTATTTTTCTTTGCATGAGCGGTAAAACTGTTTGTGATGTCCTGTACATAGCTGACCAGGTTGTTTTCGGTGGCTTTTAGCCTTTGTTTATCGATCTCGATCTTTCTGTAATCGATCAACTGGTTTACCAGCTTCAGCAGTCGGTAGGTATTTTGCTGGATAAGCTTTGTGTTCCGTATCCCTGTTGCGGATAACTTTTCCCGGCTTAGCATATCCGAAAGCGGGGAGAGCATGAGTGTGAGTGGTGTTCGGAACTCATGCGACACGTTGGTAAAAAAATTGAGCCGGGCTTCGGTGGCTTCTGCGGCTTTGGCAGAAATTTCGATCAGCTGGTTGCGCTGGTCCTGTATCTCCGAATTCTTTGCTTCGAGGCTTTTGTTGATCTTTCTGTTCTCTTTTAATGAAAAGAAGGCGAGTCCTCCAAATACCAGCGCCAGGACGAGGGAGATCACGATGATGTTGAGGACGATCTGCTGGCTTCGATAGACGGAGCGTTGTTCTGCGAGCAGCTGTTGTTGTTTCTCGATGTCGTTTTGTTGGCTGACGATCTTATTGTATTGCATTTTCATCAGCTGGACGTTGTTGGAGTCTACGACGAATGATTTTAAGATATTCTCTTTGGGGACGGTTTCTTTGTTGAGTATCCGGATTGCGGTCAGGATGGCTTCTTTGCCCAGGGTGGGGTAGACGAGGCTGGCGTTGAGTACATGGTCGCTGACCATTTCCATGCCGCCGCCGTGTCCGGGAAGGGCGTCCATGCCTATGATCCTGGTATGTTTTCCCGGTTCGAGTTTGTCGAGGACCATTCTGGCGCCATAGCCCATATTGTCGTTGTGGGCAAAGATGACGTCGATGTCTTTTAGCTCGGCGGAGTCTGCTTCGAGCCGGGCTTCTGCGGTTGTCTTCAGCCAGTCTCCATAGAGACGATCTTTGAGGTGTATATTGGGGAAGTCTGCTAAACCTGCACTAAAGCCGTTGGCTCTTTCTATGGTGGGGGAAGATCCGGCGAGTCCCATCACTTCGAGGACATTTGTTTTTCCATGAAAAACGCTGCCAAGGTAGCGGGCGGCCATTTTACCCATCTCATAATTGTCGGCGCCGATAAAGGTGGTATAGAGCGGCGAGGAGGTTTTCCGGTCGATGGTGATGACGGGAATACCTTTATTATAGGCTTCTTCGACGATGGGAGTGAGGGGGTGGGCTTCGTTGGGGGAAATGATCAGTACGTCGATCTTCTTTTCGAGCAGCATCCGGGATATCTGTTGGACCTGCAGCCTGCTGTCGCCCCGGGCGTCTGTGTAAAGGAATTCCAGATCAGAGTGGAGGGAAAGCTCGGTCCTCATTTCCGCGAGCATTTTCTGCCTCCATAGATCGAGTCCTGTGCATTGAGAGAAATAGATCGTATGGATCTGTTTGTCTGTAGGGGAGGCACAGCCGTACAGAAGTACTGCCAGCAGGCAACACATCAGCCATGTATTTTTCATTGGTGCAATCGCGTTCTTCCGCATGAGTCAGAAAGATTCCCTATAAAGATAGGGGTAAAAGGTCCTTAAAAAAGTATCTGGTTGGATGGGCGGCAATCGGTACGGGCATGCAAGGCAGGATCTTTGTAACAGGCTCAAAGAAAGCTGTTACATAAACGAAGAGATATGGCTCTATTTAATTGTAAATGAATGTGTTCTGGATTGTAGGATTTTGATTTGACAAATGTGATGCTTGTAGTGACGGGCGGATAACTTGGGGTATGAAAAATTCTGTCCTTACCTGGTCTGTGGTAGTAGCTCTTGGTGGGTTTTTATTTGGGTTCGATACGGCAGTCATCTCGGGAGCTGAGCGGGCGATCCAACAATACTGGGGGCTTTCCGTCTTTAAGCATGGTCTGACGATCTCGATTGCATTGATCGGTACGGTGATCGGTTCCTTGCTGGGTTCCGGGCCATCGGATAAGTTTGGCCGGAAGAACACCCTTTACTTTGTCGCTTTTACCTACCTGGTGAGCAGCCTCGGAACGGCGGTGTCGGATAACTGGATATTATTTATCGCGTTTAGGTTTCTGGGGGGATTGGGTGTTGGGGCCAGTTCTGTTGTAGCCCCTATTTACATATCGGAGATTTCTCCTGCCGACAGGCGCGGGCGTCTGGTTGGTCTTTTCCAGTTCAATGTCGTGCTGGGTATCCTGATCTCTTACCTCTCGAACTACCTGATCAGCCAGCTGGGCGAGACGTCCTGGCGACTGATGCTTGGCGTACAGGCTTTGCCTTCGCTGATATTCCTGGTCCTGATACGGTATATACCGGAGAGTCCGAGATGGCTGCTGGTCAATCGTGGGGACGGGGCAAATGCGATCGAGATTCTAAAGATCATCAACCCGCTGCATTATGAGTCGGAGTTAAAGGCTATCCTGGATGCGGCAGCTGTTCCGAAGCAAAAGCCCGAGGCTCGTTCATTATTTTCAGCACAGTACAGGACGCCGATCCTGCTGGCGATCTTTATAGCCTTTTTTAACCAGGTCTCCGGCATCAACGCCATTATATATTATGCGCCGCGCATCTTTGAGATGGCGGGGCTTGGAGCGCATTCCTCCTTGTTGTCGACGGTAGGGATCGGCATGATCAACTTTATTTTCACGCTGCTGGCCATCAATATCATGGATCGCGTGGGCCGTAAGACGCTCATGCTGGTGGGGTCGATCGGGTTGATAGGTTCGCTTGTATTGGTGGCGATGACATTTTATTCCGGAAAGTTCAGCGGCTTTGCGATCCCCATTTATATAATGGTATTTATTGCCTTTTTTGCTTTTTCCCAGGGAGCGGTGATCTGGGTATTCATCTCTGAAATCTTTCCCAATGCTGTAAGGGCGAAGGGGCAGACGCTGGGCAGCAGTACGCACTGGATCATGGCTGCCATCGTTGCCTTTTGTTTTCCTTACCTGGCCGAGCGGCTTGGCGGCGCGGTCACTTTCTCCTTTTTTGCCGTGATGATGATCCTGCAACTCCTGTTCGTGCTTTGGTGGATGCCGGAGACGAAGGGTAAATCCCTCGAGCAGATCGAGGGGAATCTCGCTATGCATTAAGCTCCGAATCTATATTCTCTAAACAATCTAACATGCGCTTGATTATGAAAAAATTGTCTCTTGTCTTTTGGGTCTTTTTCCTGTTCCTGGCTGGGATAAGGGCTCAAACACCCGTCGTTACCGGTACGGTGACGGACGATGATGCAAAGCCTCTTGCGGGGGTGACGGTCGTAGTGGTATCGACTGGTACTTCCACTGTCACCGATGCGAAGGGCAGCTTCTCGATTGCCGTTGCGGCAGGGCAGGTGCTGCGTTTCTCCTTTGTAGGTCAGCAAATCCAGGAAATTAAATGGAATGGGTCGACTGCGCCGTTGAACGTCAAAATGAAGAGTCTGGCGAACAATCTCAATGAGGTCGTCGTCACTGGCTATACGACTGAGCGAAAAAAGGATCTTACGGGCGCTATCACGGTGGTGAAAATGTCTGATATCCAGAATATACCAACCGGCAATCCTATCAAGTCCTTACAGGGAAGGGTACCGGGGATGACGGTTACGCAGGACGGCTCTCCCAACGGCGCGGTGACAGTCCGGATGCGTGGTCTGACTACGCTAAATATCAGCAATGATCCATTGTATATCATCGATGGTATCCCGACTCAAAGAGGGCTGCAGGAGATCAACCAGTCCGATGTCGAGTCGATACAGGTATTAAAGGATGCATCGGCGATGACGATCTATGGGGCGAGGGCTGCGGCTGGTGTGATCATCGTGACTACCAAAAAGGGCAAGAACGGCGTGAAGCGGATCGATTTCGACGCCAGTTCTTCGCTTCAGCAATACAACACAAAGATCAAGACCTTGAATACCGAGCAGCATGCCCGTGCCTACTGGCAGGCGGTGGTGAACGACGATCAGTTCGGTCCTTCCCAGGCCAATCCTTTTGATCCATCGACCACCAATGGCGTGTTTACTTATGATTGGAATCATGACTATTCGAACCCCGTGTTGAACAAGGTCAATATTCCCGAATATATCGATGCGGCAAAGACGATGAAGGCTGCGAATACCAATTGGTTTAATGAGGTGTCGCATCCGTCGCTGTTGCAGCAGTATAACCTGGCTATTTCGAATGGTACGCCAAACGGGACTTCCTACTTTTCGGTCGGCTATTTCGATAACCAGGGGATCATCCGGTATAGCAGGAGTCAGAAGATCACGCTGCGTGCGAATGTGGACTACAACTTCTTTAACGGCAGGCTGAGGGTAGGCGAAAACCTGGCGGGAAGTTATTTTAAAGATGCGCAGCTGCCGATCAGCGATATCGTGAATCTGTCTGTGATCGAGAATCCCGTTATACCCGTTCACACGGTCACGGGGGGATGGGGTGGACCGGTGGCGGGGATGGACGACCGGCAAAACCCGGTACGGTTGATCATGGACAACCGACAAAATAATAACAATTTCGGAAGAGTGCTGAGCAGCACTTACCTGGAAATTGGCATCCTGCCCGGGCTGCGGTTCAAGACAACGTTTGATGTCGACTATGCGGGAGACTATTATCGTTCCTTGTTGAAACCCTATCAGTCTGGCTTTTTGTCGAGTACGATCACGCAGGTAGGAACGAGTTTCGACTACAGCGGATCGCTGACCTGGCAGAATATCCTGACCTATGACCTTGTCCGGAATAAGCACAAGCTAAACCTTTTGCTGGGAGCGGAGACGATCAATAATCATAATCAGAACTTCA
Source organism: Chitinophagales bacterium (assembly GCA_015654595.1). GTDB lineage: Bacteria > Bacteroidota > Bacteroidia > Chitinophagales > Chitinophagaceae > Puia. Next base: position 73,692 of record JAATGQ010000155.1, read on the forward strand.
ACGGCAGTGCGCAGGGGCTTGCCGCGGATAATATCGACTATGCTTATCTGACGGAAGGCACTTCGAATATTCTTGTGAATGGTGCGGGTTCGGCCGATGCGCTGCAGTCCTATTTTGTAAAGGCGAACTATTCCTTCGATGACAAGTATCTTATTTCCGGAACCTTGCGCAGGGATGGGTCGAGCAAATTCGGGAGCAATAACCAATACGCTTATTTCCCGGCGGGTTCATTAGGATGGCGGATCAGCCAGGAAGAGTTTATGAAGAATGTAAGGTTTGTCAATGATCTTAAGCTGCGTGCGAGCTGGGGACAGACGGGTAATCAGAGTTTGCCGGCATATGCGACGTATTCCCTTTACCAATCGATCTATGGAACCGATCTGACCTGGTCGCCAAGCTCGGGCAGTGCTTATGATATCAGCGGCAATGGGACCGGTACTTTGCCTTCCGGTTTTACGGCGGTATCCACGGGTAATCCCGATCTGAAATGGGAGACCACCACGCAGACCAATTTTGGGATCGACTTTGGCGTATTGAACAACAGGCTGTCGGGTTCGATCGATTACTATCAGAAGAAAACAAAAGACGTGTTGATCAACCCGCCTTATCTTGGCGCGCTGGGGGAAGGGGGTAGTGAATGGATCAATGGCGCGACCCTGCAGAATAAGGGGATCGAGGCTATTGTCACCTGGTCGCAGCCGATCGACCGGGATCTTACCCTGACGGTGACGGGCAATATCTCCCACAATTCCTTAAAGATCATCTATCTTCCGAACAATGCGATCATTGGTTATCCGGGTAATGGAACGACCTCTACCATCCTTGGTCATAGCCCCAATACCTTTTATGGCTGGGTGGCGCAGGGGTTGTTCCGGACGCAGGATGATCTGAATAAATCGGCGGATCAGCCGGGCGGGAAATACCTGGGTCGTATCCGCTATGCTGATCTGGATGGCAATGGGGTGATCGACAACAACGATCAGAAATATATCGGCAAGTCCGATCCCGATTTTATCTATGGCCTGAATACAAGTATCTCGTATAAGAATTTCGATCTTGCCTTTTTCTTCCAGGGGTTACAGGGAGGAGTGGTCAACAACAGTTTCAAGTACTTATCGGACTTTACCTCGATAGCGCCGGGCGCGAACTGGGGTCCTCGTACCCTGGATGCATGGACGCCGCAAAATCCCCGTTCGAACATCCCTGCTTTGTCGATCGCCGGGGTCAACAACGAGGGGCGGATGTCGACGTATTTCCTCGAATCGCAGAGTTATCTGAAACTAAGGAATGTAGAGCTGGGATATAATCTCCGGGATGCGTTCAAGAAGCTGAAGTTGAGTAAGGCGCGGCTGTATGTACAGGCGAGCAACCTGCTTCGCTTCAAGAGCAAGTCCTACACGGGGCCTGATCCCGAGATCCCTGGAACGGCCTATCCTATTCCTGTTGTCACCACTATGGGTCTTAATGTTTCCTTTTAAAATGCTTTCATATGAAAATCGTAAAATATAGTATCGTTGTATTGGTCCTGTTGACGTTTGGGGCCTGTAAGAAGCAGTTGGATAAAGTACCTCAAGGTTCCGAGTTTACCCAGGATCTGGAGACGCCGCAGAATGTGGATGCGATGGTGATTGCGGCGTATTCTGCGCTGGGTAATGATCACTGGTCCACGCCCTATACCACTATGTGGGCTTATGGATCGGTGAGGGGCGGCGACGCCTATAAAGGCGGGGGTGGTACGGGAGACCAGTCGGATGTGCATGCTTATGAGTTGTTTTCCATCAACCGGGTCGATATCGGCGAATCAGATGGAACCTGGTATCGGTTGTACATTGGTGTTGGCAGGTGTAATACCGCATTAAGTCTCATCAGTAAGCTGGACGAGTCCGTATATCCCAATAAAGTACAGCGAACGGCTGAAGTTCGTTTCCTGCGGGCGCATTTTTATTTCCTGTTGAAGATACTGTTCAATCGTATACCTTATATCGATGAGACGGTGGCAAAGACCGCCTATGATACCGTCTCGAATCGCACGTATACGAGTGACCAGCTCTGGCAAAAGATTGCGGATGACTTCCGGTTTGCTGCCGACAATCTTCCGGTAACGCAGAGTGACAAGGGGCGTATTACAAAAGGGGCTGCACAGGCTTACCTGGCGAAGACCCTTTTATACGAGGCTTACCGGCAGGACGACAATAACAATGTAACCAGTATCGACCAGGGGCTGCTGCAGGAGGTAAATACCTATTGCGACAGCGTGATCAATTCCGGAAAGTATAGCCTCTTCAGTGACTTTGCGAATAACTTCCTTTCCCAGTACGAAGATGGCAGTGAATCAGTCTTTTCGATACAGTTCTCCAAGGCAGACGGGACGCCGCAGGGACGGGTAGATGCCGGCGTGGGCGTCAACTACCCGATGGATGTAGAATATGGCTGCTGTGGTTTTCATCAGCCCAGCTATGACCTGGTAAATGCTTTCCAGACGGATGCCAATGGTCTTCCTTTGCTGGATACCTATAACAACAATAATGTTGCGGGAGCCGGCGATTTCAATACCAATACCTTTGACCCCAGGCTGGATCATACCGTGGCTATTCCTGGGCATCCGTATAAATATCAGCAGAATCTTGTCTTTCAGGCTTCTTATTGTCGTGATCCTGCGACTTATAATCCTTTTATGAGTATGAAGGAAACGGTTGCATATACCGATCCGACCTTTCTGAAATACCCGCCTTTCATGTCAAGTTCGAAGGACTGGGAGGTTATCCGGTATGCCGATGTGCTGCTGATGAAGGCCGAGGCGTTGATCGAGCTGGGTAATCCGAATGATGCGTTGCCATTGATCAATTCTCTTCGGACAAGAGCCGGGAATAGTACCGCGTTGCTGAAGCAGGCTAATGGAAGCGCCACCTCTCATTATTCCATGTCTACTTACCAGCCGGGTGTGAACTGTACCTGGACGACGGACTATGCCCGGAAGGCCTTGCGTTTTGAGCGGAGGCTTGAATTTGCGATGGAGGGGTATCATTTCTTTGACCTTGTCCGTTGGGGTGTTGCTGCGGATGTCATAAATACCTATTTTGCAACTGAAAAGAGCAGGACCCCGCATCTTTCGGGCGCGTCGTTTACAAAGAATCGCGACGAATACCTACCTATTCCCCAGAACCAGATCAATTATAGTAAGGGGGTATATAAACAAAACGTCGGCTGGTAAAACCGCGTTTATAAATAAGGCTATATGAAAAAGAACAGAATGTTTTTATTGGCGTCGTTGGTCGTTGCGTTGCAGGCTGTTGGGCAGGAGGCGCCGACTCAGGGGACGCCTGTTCCGACGCCTCAGTGGAGACCACGGTATCATTTCAGTCCGCCGAAGAACTGGACAAACGATCCGAATGGGTTGATCGTCCTGGATGGCAAATTCAATCTGTATTATCAGCATAATCCTTTTGAGAATAAATGGGGTCATATGAGCTGGGGGCATGCGACGAGTACTGACCTGGTGCATTGGGAGAGCCTCCCGGTAGCTATTCCCGAAGTGGTGACCCCGGATACGACGACCTGGATCTATTCCGGTTCGGCGGTGCTGGACAAGAGCAATAGCAGTGGGTTTGGCGTTGGCGGGAAGGCGCCGGTGGTGGCGATCTTTACGGCGGATCAGCCAAAGCAGAAGAAGGAGTCGCAGTTTATCGCGTATAGCAATGACGGCGGGCTGCATTATAAATTGTATGATGGAGACCCCGTGATCGATCTGAACATGCGTGACTTTCGGGACCCGAATGTATTCTGGTATGAGCCTGCAAAGCGTTGGATCATGACGGTGGCGATGGTGAATCAGCACCAGGTGCGTATTTATGGATCGACGGATCTGAAGCATTGGGATAAGCTAAGTGATTTTGGACCGGCGGGTCTGGCGAAGAATGGCTGGGAGTGTCCTTCTCTGCTGCCGCTGACTGTGGATGGGGATGCGAAGAAGATCAAGTGGGTTTTATTCGTGTCCTGCTTTGGCGATCATGGTCCATTGATGCAATATTACATCGGGGATTTTGATGGCACGACGTTTACGAACAGCAACCCTGCGGATCAGGCGATGTTTGTGGATCATGGAAGCTGCTTTTATGCGGCGATCGCATGGCGGGATGCGCCGGCTGGCAAAAAGATATTGATTGGATGGCTCCAGAACGGCAGCAGGGAAACGTATCCCTGGAAGGGGCAGATGTCTATTCCGCGTGATCTGTCTTTAAAGACTACACCGGAGGGGCTACGGCTTTATCAGCCGCCTACTTCATTGATTGCGGGTTCGTTGACTGGTCTTTCGAAGGGAAGAGTTATTGAAAAGGCAAAAGTAACTATGGGGACGGATTTGTCGTATGCTGTTCGCAAAGCGGAGAATGCGTATTGGCTGGATGCGGAAGTTGCGGTTGGCGCTTCCGACAGCGTGGTGTTTGAGGTGGCGGCGGGAACTTCGGCTGTGCGGGTTGGGTATGATGCCCCGACGCATGAGTTGTTTGTGAATGGCATGCGGGCGCCGCTGCGGGTGGAGCAGGGGAAGGTGAGACTGCAGATCCTGTTGGACAAATCTTCGCTGGAGGTGTTTGGGAATGGGGGAGAAGCGGCGATCTCGACGATGGTTTATCCCGAGGCCGGCGATCTGGGGTTGAGGGTCAGCGGGGCTTCGAAGGCGGTTGTGCAATCTGTCAAAATCTGGAATCTGAATTAAGATGAAGAAGATAAACGTTTTGTTGTTGTTTATCCTGACGGCCTGCTGTGGTTATTCCCAGCAGGCCGTTACGATGGGGGGCTTGCTTCGCGAGATGATCGATGCGAGCGCTGTAACGTATATGCCTGCCCCTGCGTATACTCTCAAGCAGGCGAGCAGCTATGATCGTCATTCCGTGTCGCCGGATAAGCCGGGCTGGTTTGCCAATGCAGATTTTAATCAATTCATCAGGGAGGAAAGGAAGGGGGATCATGATGAGTATGTGATGATGGATGCCGATGGCCCAGGCGTGATCGTTCGGTTTTGGCTGACGACGGTCGTAAAGCCGGGGACGATTCGATTTTATTTTGATGGGGCGGACACGGCGGCGATCGTTGTGCCTGGGTTTGATCTGATGCTGGCGGGATGGAAGCTGGGTCCGGGGCTTTTGAATCCCCATTCGAGTTATGAGCCAAATGGACATGGTGGGAATACCTTGTATCTTCCTTTGCCTTATCAGAAGCATTGCAAGGTGACGTGGGAGTTTGCGGATAGTGCGAATAGGAAAACAGCACATTATTACCAGATCAATTATAGGACCTACGCCGCTGGGACGAAGGTAGAGACTTATCGGCCGGGGCTGACCGATGTCTATCGGGGTGAGATCGATAAGACGGAGCAGGAACTTTGGAATCCGGTGGTGGAAGGTGGCAGGGAGGTGAGGTTTGATAAGCGGGTTGGCGCTGGAGAGAAGGTTTCTTTTGTTTTGCCTTCCGGGGAAAAGATGATAAAGATGCTGCAGGCAAATTTTGATCCCGTTAGCGATTCATTGTGGAGGAATGTGGTGATCCGGATTGCTTTCGATGGCGTGACGACGGTGGATTGCCCGGTGGGTGACTTTATCGGCAGCGGAGAAGGGGGAAAGAAGATCTCCAGCTGGTACCGGAGTCTTAGCGAGGACGGCGCTATGGCCAGTCGTTGGGTGATGCCCTATCGACGGCAGGCGGTGGTGACGTTGGAAAATCGGGGATATGCGCCGGTGGGGGTGAAGCTGGCGGTGAGGGTGGCGCCATATCGATGGACATCGCGGAGTATGTATTTTCATACGACGTTTAAATTTGAGCGCAATGTGCGGGATGTCAAATGGGATTATGATCTCAACCGGGTGGCTTCGAAAGATAAGGAGGGGCCGATCGACTGGAATTTTGTCAGGATCAGGGGCGGCGGGATGTATATGGGGAATACGCTGGCCGTGGATAATCACATGAATGCGTGGTATGGGGAGGGGGATGCAAAAGCCTGGGTAGATGGGGAGACTTTTCCTTCAGAGTTTGGGACGGGATTAGAAGATTATTATAATACATCCTGGGCGCCTGTGGTGCTGTATCAAACGCCCTGGGCTAATGCTCCGAGGGCGGATGCGCCTTCCTCGTTTGGTAAAAATACCTTTACCCGAACGAGGATACTCGATGCCCTACCTTTTACCCGTCAATTTGCTTTTGATATGGAGATGTTGAGCTGGACGGGGGGCTTTGTGGATGTGGGCGCGACGACTTACTGGTATGGATTACCCGGAACTAGATAAAAAGACGTCCGCCAGAGAGGCGGAAAAGAATAAGCCGCCGTCCTTTATGGGCGGCGGCTCTGTTTTGTGCGTGATTCAACTAGCCCTTGATAAAGGCTAAGATATCTTTATTGATCGTGGCGGCTTCAGTTGCGGGCATGCCGTGGGGGAAGCCAGGATAGGAGATGAGTTTGCCGTTCCTGAGCAGCTTGATGGATTTGACTGCGGAGATATTGAATGGAACGATCTGGTCGTCTTCACCGTGAAGAACGAGGACAGGGATGTCTACCCCCTTGAGGTCTTCGGTAAAGTCCGTTTCGGAGAAGGCTTTGATACCGAAATAGTGGGCATTGATGCCGCCCATCATACCCTGGCGCCACCAGTTGTCCTGGATGCCTTTGGAGATCTTTGCGCCTTCGCGGTTGTAGCCGTAGAAGGGGATGGTAAAATCCTGATAGTATTGCGTACGGCCGGCGGCGGTGTTTGCGCGGATCTCGTCGAATACGGATAAGGGAATACCTTCGGGATTGCTGTCTGTCTTTGCCATATGTGGAGGAACGGCGCTGATCAGTACCGCTTTTGCAACGCGGCCTTTGCCGTGTTTGTGAACATAGCGGATGACTTCGCCTCCCCCGGTGGAGTGACCGACGTGGATGGCGTCTTTCAGATCCAGCGCTTTTGTCAGTTCGGCAACGTCCGATACGTAGGTGTCCATATCGTGTCCTACGCCCGTTTGGGTCGATCTGCCATGGCCTCTGCGGTCATGCGCGATGACGCGGTAGCCTTGATTCAGGAAGAACATCAGCTGCGAGTCCCAGTCGTCGCTGGACAAGGGCCAGCCGTGGTGGAAAACGATGGGTTGGCCTGTTCCCCAATCTTTGTAATAGATCTCTGTGCCGTCTTTAACTTTGATAAAGCTCATGATTGACTCGTTTTTAGTATACGTTGTTATTGTGGTGGCTTTCGAAAAGTAAAGATCGAATTTAGTTTTCTGTTCGAGGTGTTGGTTTTCCAGATGTTGATGTTCTTTTTATCGAATTTCTGCTTCCAGTCCTTCCTGCCAGTTCTTGTATTCGGGTGTATAATAGAGATAGATATTGCTGGCTTTGCCTTTGTAGGAACCGGGGATATCCGCTTTGAGATCGAGCTCGACGGTTTTTGTTTCTTTGGGGGCGAAGCCCATCCAATACAGTACAAGATAGTTGTCGAAGATCTCGTAGTAGGCGATCTTCTTTTTGTCGATCAGTTCCTTTAACTGCCAGGGCTGTATGGACAGGCCTGCGGGTATTCCGATCTTGGCGATGGCCATGGGCTGAAGGTTATCTTTTGCGTTTTCGGCTTTTATTTCAAGTCTTACAGTTTCTCCGATTTTGGGTCGAGCGTTGTTGAGCGTTGTGGTCAGCAGCAGTTCGGCCTTCTCGTCATTGGGCGGAGTCAGCGTGTTATAAGCCACTTCGAGGTTATAGGGTATGCCTTGCCGGGCGCCGGGGTATTCGACGGTGAAGGTATTAGTTCCTTCTTTCAGATCTGTTGTAGGATCGTCCTTTGGCAAAATGGTTTTTCCGTTGAGGGTAAAGGTCATTTCGTCGGTGTTTACCTCGCTGCCGATCAGCAGCGAATACTCTGTTACTGCCTGCAGTGCGAGGACAGTGGCTTGTGTTGAGCCATAGCCGTAGTAGGATTTCTGGGCGAGGATATTTGTGATCAGGCTGGCGATCTTTCCGATATCGGGTGTTTTGTTCCGCATCAGGGCGAGCGCATAGAGGGAGGTGCTTTCTACATGGAGCGAGGCGTCGCGGGAGTTGACGACGCTGGTTTCCGCATAGCCGTTATGGTCGCGGTAGTTTGTTTCGAGGGCGTCCATCAGCAGGCGATAGTCCTGGTCGTTCTTAATATTACTGGCAGCAAGCGCCATCATCGCCAGCTGGTAGGCGTCCTTACTATCGAGCGCTTTTTTGACGGCGGCGGCATATTCCGGCTGTATCTCCTGTCCATAGCCTGCCTGCGTAAGCGCATATACGATATAGATATTGGCTATTTTATCGGGTACGGAAGCAAAGCGGTCGTAGCCGCCGGATTTGAGCGTGAAGCCGCCGTGTCCATTTCTACGGTTCAGCAGGAAGTCTTTTGTCCGTTGGAGCATCTTTTTGTCGACGTCGAGAAATTCCTGCATGGCGGTGAATTCCAGTAAGCCGTAGGCGGTCAGCGCTTCGTGTGCGGGGGCTTTGCCAAACCACTCGAAGCCGTTCTCGGAGGTTTCGAAGCCGATCAGTTTTTTATAGCCGTGCTCGATATAACTCATCGCCTTCTTTTCTATTTCGGGGTTGGATTTGCCTGTCTGCCGCAGGTACTTCAGGATAAATATATTGGGATAGGTTGTCGATGAAGTTTGTTCAAAGCAGCCGTAGGGTTCCTGCAGCATGGATTCGATGCCGTTGAGCAGCTGGCCTTCAACGTCTTTATAGACGTGAAGGGTAGCATGAAGGCTGCCGGGGATCGTTTTGTTGATGACGAGGTTTTGATTGGTTGAAGTATTTCCGGAGATCGTTTTTCTGATCGGAAAGCCTTTTGCTGCTGCAGTAATGGGCAGAGTGACCGATTCATTGCCGAGATTGCCGGTGACTTTGAATTCTATTTGTCCGGTGGTCGGGTTGGTTGCGGAGAGTGGGACGAGTAATTGTTGGGTGGCGTCTGGGCCAAGGTTGAAGGTGGTTGCGGGTGTGCTGCTTTGGATGTTGGGGGGCAGCGAGAGGGTAAGGACGCCGTCTAAGGGCTGGCTGGCGTTATTCTTTATGACGACAGGAATAAGCGCTTTGTCGCCGACGGTCAGGTAGGGGGGGATCTTGACGTCTACGCTGAGGGCGGCTTTTGCGGCATAGGTTGTTTCGATACGACCGGGTTGTCCATTGAAGCCTATTCCTTCGGCGATGGCGCGGAAGGTGGTAGTAGCGTCGGAGTTGTAGAATTCCAGTGTGGCTTTTCCATCGCGGTTGGTTTGTACTACCGGATTCCAGTAGATGGTCTCGCGGTAGTCGTTGCGGGTTTCGGGCGCGATGGAGGTATATTTTGGAGCGTAGAATCGGCGGGCAACGGTATAAGAAGGGGTGTTGACGATGAAGTTTTCCGAAGCGTAGTGGCTGTTCCTTGTCAGATCTATGTGTATTTTGCCGTAAAGGGCGGTTTTTGTGGTGATCAGGATGACGCCGTTGGCGGCCCGGGATCCGTATATCGAGACGCTTGCTGCGTCTTTTAATACCGAGATGCTGGAAATGTCGTTGACGTTGATTCCGCTGAGGTTGTATTTTTCCTGTGGTATGCCGTCTATTACGAGCAGCGGGTCATTGCCGTTGTGTAGTATTCCGGCTCCCCTTATGGCTATACGGTTCTCTTGTTCATTATTGGCGAAGTGGTTGATCTCTAGTCCTGCGGCTCTTCCTTCCAATGCTACGGGCATATCATTGACCGGAACGGCGGCGAGGTCATTTCCGGTGACAATGGTGACGGACCCGGCGATGCCTTTTCTTCTTTGGACGCCATAGCCTATGACTACTACTTCATTTAACGCCTGGTTCTTGTTGATATTCAGGGCGGGGAACTCTGCCTTTGTCTTAAGGCCGACTGGCGGGAGGTGCTGTTCATTTGGTTGTTGCGGGTGTGGGACAGGTTGTGGGAGGGGCGCTTTTAATGGGGGTGCGAAGGGGTCATCGGGGGTTAATTTTTTTATGGCGTCGTCTTTGAGCGGGTTATATCCGATCCCGTTGTTGATCACTTTGATCGAGATCTTATCTTTTTTGTGTAGAGACTGTGCCAGCAGCATATAGCTATCCCTACCCTGTAGATCGGGGAAGAAGAACTGGCCGTCTTTCAGCTGTTGTTTGATCACTTTGCCGTTGTAGATATTGTGGATCAGCAGGATGGTAGAGGGGATGGGCTGGCCTTTTTCGTTGGTGACCATACCGCTGACTATATTCGTTTCTTCGGGCGTGTATTTTAGCTGGCGTGCCTGTGTGACCTCGTCGATAAAGTCAAAATAGCGATAGCCATTGGTGAGCATTACGAGGTCGAGGGCGGCGAGCGCTTTTGGCTCCTCCTTTTTAAAATAGAATTGCGGTTCTTCTATCCTGCCTTGCAGTTCAGAGCTCATCAGCAGCCAGGAGAGGATATGATCCTGTTTGTCGTCTGCGAGGGTCCAGAGTTTGTCGTCTACGACAGAAAGAGAAAGATTCGAGGGGATAGCGGTTCCCTTTTCATCGGTCGTCGTAATGGTCATCGATACCTTTTCTCTGGGCAGATAAGTTTGTTTGTCGGGGGTGATCGTGATGTGCAGCTGGCGGTCGGGGTTCAGGAATACGATCCTTTCGGCCAGCGGAGTTTTGTTTTCGTCGTAGAGGGTGAGACGGGTGATACCCATCGGGAAGATCTTTTCGTCGATGGGGAATTCGTTGACCCCTTTTTTGAGTGACAGTGTCTTAGAATAGTAGGGGACGCTCTTTGCCTGGCCCGTGAGGTGGATGGCGGCCGCGTTCGAGGCGATGAGTTTTACATGGATTAGGCCGTTTTTTTTACTGACATTCATCACGATACCTTGTGGGGCTGCTTTTGGAAGCACGTACTGTTCCTTTATGCCGGCTGGGGAGGTGATGGTCGCGGAGTATCTTTTACCAGGCAGAGGAGTAAAGGTAAGCTGGCCCATTCCAAACTTATAGCTGCTGAAGGAGTCGATCATGTTGCCTTCATCGTCTTTTATTATCCCTTTTACGTCGCTGGGGTTCCCGTATTCATTGATGGCTTTAAAGGCGAGGTTGGTGGCGAGGCCTTCGACAAAGGTTCCTCCTTCGGGCATGAATTGCAGGTCGATCTTATTCAGTGTGATCGGGATGGATCGCGCTATTGATTCCGTGTAAGAATCGTAGGAGACCGTTACGTTTAGCAGCCCGTCGGTTGTCTTTAGCGTGGCAGGGAGCGTAAAGGAGAGTCGGGCTTTTCCGTTAGTGTTTGTCGTAAAGGGGTGGGTTGCCTGGACGTCGCCTGCCAGGGCAACCGTAAACTGCCCGTTGTGGTTGGCGATGGGTTTGTCGTCGAGGCTGCGCATCGAGAAGTCTGCGCTTACTTCGTCGCCTGCGCCGTAACCCTTTTTCGGAAATTCCAGTTTCATCAGTACGCGGGGGGCGATGATCTTCTGTACGGTAAACTCCTTTGTAAAGAACAGGCTGTCTTTTTCGTTCAGCATCCAGCCCGTATAGCCTTTTAGCTTGTAGATGCCTCCCGCAGCGTCGGGGTCGAGGGTAAAGGAGCCTTCGCAGTAGCCGTCTTCTACTCGGTAGGTTTGTTTTTCTACGACCGTTCCGGCGGGACCGTATACGTCGACGTGGGCGGTCGAGCTGATCCTTGAGGGTTTGTTGCTGGCGCCTCTTACCAGATAAAGTTTGAAGAACACCGTTTCTCCGGGGGAGAAGAAGACGTGGTTGGTTTGTATATAGATCTTTTCCTTGTCGTAGCTAAAGGAAGGGGATTGCGCTTTGAGAGCAGCAATGCCGGATAAAAGAATGAGCAGGGGGAGTAGACGTTTCATACTTTTTAAAATTGTATGGAGGCGTTAAGGCCAAAACTTTTTGAAGAAGGGAGGTTAAAGAAATCGAGACCGCTGGCATCGGATTGGTCGAACAGGTGCTGGCTGGGGTCTGCGCCTTTGTAGGCGGACCATAGTATCAGGTTTTCAGCATAAGCCGTGAGTCGTATCCGTTGTAAGTATTTTTTTATATTGATCGTATAGGCCAGCGAGAGCAGATGCAGCCGGATATTGTCTGCCTTTTGAATGTAGGATTCCGCCACGCCTGTGTAGCCGTATCGTACCCATTTGTTTTGCTGGACGGGTAGTTGCGGGTTGTAGTTGGCGAGGCTTCGTTCTGCGCCGGTAATGGCGCTTCGGCCGTAGTAGTCGAGCACGGCCTGGGCGCCGTTCCAGACATCACCACCCTTTCTGTATTCCCATTCGATGTCGAGGGCTAACCTGCTCCAGGTGATCATATGGGAGAATTTTAGCGTATAGGCTGGTGTCGGGTTGGCGATGACGGAAGGTTTATCGCTGGCCAGGGGGAAGCCGTCGGGGCCGATCAGCTTTTTATGATTGGCGTCTCTCAGCCAGGTATTGCCTGTGATCACTCCAAGCGGCTGTCCCTTTATAAGCGTGTTATGAACCGTGCTAAAGCCTGCTATGGCCAGGCTGTCCTGGCCGTTGTCGATATGCGTTACCGTGTTGGAGTAAGTGTAAAACGAAATATTGTTGCTGATGCTAAGGTCCCCGTTTATTGCAAAGATGGTTTTGGGGATAAGTGTCAGCTCAAGGCCTTTGTAGCGGATGTCGGCGAGCGTATTGAGCAGCAGCTGGTGGTTTTCATAGGTTGGGAATGGATTGTTCTTATTGTTGCGGAGAGATAGATCTGCGAAGATGCAGAACCATTCTTGGACATCGATCTCCGCTTTTGCTGTAAACTCCTGGTGTTGTATGGGGGAGGCGAGCATAAAGCTTTGCAGCTCTGTCGTCGGCATAAAAGAGAAGAATTGTTGAGGGGACAGTTGTGTCAGCAGGTAAGGAGTGTATGAATGGTTCAGGTTGGGTTCACTATAAAAAGCGCTGTAGGTGGCTGCGAGCTTTATCCAAAGGCCGCGCAGATTGTGGCCGGCTGCAAAGGCACCGAGTTCTGGAAGGAACCAGCTGCTTTTTTGGGTGGTGGTGGAGTGGTAAACCTTATCGCCGATGTTCAGGCCTGTATTGAAATAGTCTCTTTCATAGGTGGCATTGAAAGAAAGCGTTCCCTCGTTGGAAGCCCTGGTATAGTGATAGAAGGCTGCTGCGTCGGGATAGGCAATCTTTATGTCGTCGTTGTTGTAGTGATAATTGATGGTGGCGCTGGATTGCAGGTGGTCTATGGGGTGCTGGATCTTATAAGTGCTGTAGGCGGCGGCGGTATAGTGTTTTTCGTTTTGTTGCCGGGTGTAAGGAAGTCCTGTTGGATAGAAGGCTGTGCCTGGTTTTAGCGATTGGTTGCTGTTTTGGTCGATCGCGTCTAAGGACGAACTAAGGCCAAAGTTGAAGGTCCCTTTTGCTTTTTCTAAGGCGAGGCTGCCTGTCTGTTGCGTAAGCCGGTCGTAATGGCCGTTGTGATTTAACAGGAATAGCGGGTTGTCGGCCTGGTTGCTATAGGCTTTTTGCGGGTTTTGTGCGTTGCCATAGCTGATCGGCGTAAGCAGTGCGTTCTCATAGACGCGGTTCAGAAAGCCGTTGCCGTTGTCGTTGGAGAAGTCGGATGAGAAATAGTTGTATGCCCCTTTTATCGAGATCTTTTTGATGAACTTTTCGACGGATAGCGAGAGCCTGTCCTCGTTATTGGTGTTGTCGGGTATTGTCTTGTTTTCATGGATGTGGTTCGTGGCAAGAAAAAAGGACCAAAGGGGGGTGTATGAATTTGCCAGTATGTTTGCCTTTGCAGAAAGCGAGTGGCTGAGCAGATAGCCTTTGCGGAACAGGTTGTTGTTGTATACCGGGCCATCGTAGGCGGCGGTGTGGATGGCGGGGCCATAGCTGAATAGTTCGTTTGTTTCCGGTCCAAGCCAGGTTAGTTGTCCGTTGCGGCTTTCGCCTTGTACGTATTCATTTTGCAGTGCGGGTTTTTTGTTGGTTGTCCGGACGGCGGCAGCGATTGTGTAATCGCCGCTGATCCTAAGGAATCGATTGTCGGCGGGAATGAGGTCTATGCCGCCATTATGTATACTAACGGTTCTTATTCCCCGATAAAAGATATTGTTGTAGTTGGTGAAGGCCTTTTTCAGGCGGAGTGGTTTTGTGGTGTCTTTATTTGCCTTGGTGATGGTTGGAAGACTATCGGTTTCGATCAGCGATTGATAGTCTGATGAGGTGATGGGGGTTACGGGTTGCTGCGCGACTGCGGGTGGTAAGGCCAGCAGAAGGATGAGCAGGGTGTGTAATAGTTTGTGCATAAGCAATCTGTTAATGTGGATCGGCTTCTGGTTTAAGACAGGATGCTTTTGCGAATTCGATTACACACGAAGGAGAAATAATTTTTTAAATGCAAAGAGCCTCTGACTATCAGAGGCTCTTTGTGTTTGTCGTGTTTGCCTTATTTGTCGGTTCGGAAGGGGGCGGCGGGGAGACCTTCCTTATTATATAGATTGGGATTGACGGGATCATCGGCCCAGGCGTAGCGAATGTATTGCGGTGCTTTTACTGCGTCGCTGGAGAGAATGATCTTGTTGCCTTCGATGCGGGCTTTTGCCCAGACAAATTTTTTGTCTTCGCCTGCGATCGCAAATTCATGCGGGGCTTCGCCATCGCTGGTGGTTAGTCCGCTGCCGGTATTGTTAAAGGATATGACGATCCTGTCGCTATCGATGGATGCCGATTGAAAGAGGGGCCCGGCGGCGAGGATGTTTTCACCGTAGGCGATCTTTTCGGCGGCGAGGGCGAGGCGGTTTCCCACTTCTTTTTTATGGTCGGGGTGTACGTCGTTCCATTCTCCGAGGTCGATTGCGACGGCCATGGCGGTGTTGGGGACAGAAAGGGTCTGGGTCTGCGCTTCCCTGAAGAGGGCCCAGTTACTTTCCGAGGGAGCATAGTTATAGTCCATGAAGCCGGGGAGCTGGACGAAAAGGAAGGGGATATTGCCTTCTTTCCATCTGTTGCGCCAGTCGGCGATCATCGCGGGCAGCAGCTTGCCGTATGCTGTGGGTTTGCCCGTGTTGCTTTCACCCTGGTACCAGACAAAGCCTTTTATCGTGTAATTCGTGAGGGGGGCGATCATCGTGTTGTAGAGGGCGGTTGGCTGGTTTTGGGTGGCTGTGCCGGCGGGGGCGCGGAAGTCCTGGCCGGGGGTGGAAATAAAACCCGCTTTATATTGATAGTAGCCGGTAAGATTGAGGGTGTCATTGCCGGCGATCAGCTGGTAAGGTTTATCGGGGACGAATCCGCCTTTTCCCGAGTAGTTGGATACACGGATCACGATCAGGTTGCGGCCTGGTTCGAGGAGGCCTTCGGGGATCGCGTATCGGCGTTGCGGATAGAGGTAGGTGGTATTGCCGATCTTTTGTCCATCGATATATACTTCGTCTGCGTCTACGATACGGCCGAGGAAGATTTTTGCGGGTTTGCCGGTCATCGAAGCCGGTACGTCGATTTCACGGCGGTACCATACGATGCCATGCAGATTGCGTGCGCCCTGGTCTTCCCAGAAGCCGGGTATGGCGATGGTATGCCAGCCTTTTGGGCTGTAGCCGGGGTCATACCATTTCTCTGTCATTCCAAGGTCCTCGACTGGTGTGGGGCCATGCGGCGCGTCGGTGACTTTGGGATTGGGTGTTATGCCGGGAAATGCCGAGAGGCTTTCCGGGCTCATCATCGCTTCGATGGGGATGCCGCCCCAGCTGGAGTTGATGATGCCGATGGGAACATGGTATTTTTCGTAGAGGGCCTTTGCAAAAAAATAAGCTACGGCGGAGAAGTCCTTTACATTATCGGGGTTTGCATCGCGCCAGGCGCCGCCGGGAAGGTCGGCTTTTGGGCCTGAGAGGCTGGTGGTGTTGGGGACCTTGAACTGCCGGATGTTCGGGTTGTTGGCATTTTTGATCTCGTCGGCGTAGAGGATGTCGTGCAGTTTTAGCTGGTGCTCCATATTGGATTGACCCGAGCAGAACCACACGTCGCCGATAAGGATATCTTTTAGCGTGATCTTGTTGATCTGCATCGAATAGGGACCGCCGGCTTTTTGCGGCGCCAGCTGCAGGGTCCATTTACCGTCTGTTCCTGTAGTGGTGTGATAGGTTTTACTGTTGAACCTTATCGTTACCTTCTCCGCAGGCGCCGCCCAGCCCCAGATGCCGATCGGCGTGTTCCGCTGCAGTATCATGCTGTCACGGATGATGGCGGGCAGTTTTATCTGCGCTTGGGCGGCGGAAGTAAATAAGAGGGCGGCGGCTATCAATCGTTTCATTGCATTTTTATTTTTGATAAGGGTAGATCTCTTTTATCGTTCCATCGCTGTTATAGGTCAGTTCTGTGACTTTTACGGAGCGTAGATGAGTGACGCCGTCAGATAATGAGGAGTCGTGATAGAAAAGCCACCATTTGCCTTTAAATTCTACGATAGAATGATGGTTGGTCCAGCCGATCACGGGATGGAGGAGGATGCCTTTATAGGTAAAGGGTCCATAGGGGTTGTCGCCGATCGCGTAGCAGATATAGTGCGTATCGCCTGTGGAGTAGGAGAAATAGTATTTACCGTTGTATTTGTGCATCCAGGAAGCTTCGAAGAATCTTCTGTTGTTGTCGCCTTGCAGCAGCGGGTTGCCATTCTCGTCGAGGATCACGACGTCTTTTGGCGTCTCGTCGAACTGCAGCATATCGTTTGTCAGCCGGGCTACTTTTGCGGTGAGGGCGTGGTCGTGTTCTGCGGGCAGGTGCGAATAGGGGCCGGGTTCGGATGCGTCAAAGCTGCCGGTTCGCCAGCGTTGGAGCTGTCCGCCCCAGATGCCGCCGAAATAGAGATAGACTTTTCCGTCGTCGTCGGTGAAGACAGCCGGATCGATCGAGAAGCTGTTCCTTATCGCTTCGGGCTGCGGGATGAAGGGGCCTGTTGGCGAATCGCTGACGGCGACGCCGATCTGGAAGATACCGTCGGAGCGTTTGGCGGGGAAGTAGAGATAGTACTTGCCGTCTTTTGTCGTTGCGTCGGGGGCCCATAGTTGTTTTTCTGCCCAGGGTACGTCCTTTACGTGGAGTGCGATGCCATGGTCTGTTGTTTCGCCATTGGGGCTGTCCATCGATAATACGTGGTAGTCTTCCATGGCGAAGTGGCTGCCGAGGTCATCGAAGGGGATGTCGTTTTCGATATCGTGCGAGGGGTAGATATAGATCTTGCCGTTAAAGACGTGGGCGGAGGGATCGGCGGTATAGATATGTTTGACGAGGTGCTGGGGGCCGGTATTGGCTTGCCCTTCGGATCGGGCGCTTTCCCGGCTGGAGGTGCGGCGGTCTTTCAGGTCGCCCTCGATCTTTACTTCCATTTTCTTATCGATCTCATAAAAGAATAAGAGGGCTGCGCCGATCAGGAAAGGGATCGAGGGATAGATGCTCACGAGCAGTTTGGTTCCCTGAATGGCGCCTTCTGTCTGGACCGCGCTGTTTGGCGCGTAGTGGTACAGTCCAAGTATCCAGGTGAGCAGGGCGCTGCCGATACTAAGACCCGCTTTCAGACCTACCATCATCGCGGAGAAGATGATCGCTGTTGCGCGGCGGTTGTTCTTCCATTCGCTGTAGTCGGCGACGTCGGCGATCATTGCCCATAGTAGAGGGATGGTGATACCGTAAAAGAAGCCGTGCAGGATCTGGGAGAGAAAGATAAGGGCAATGGCGTTTGGAGGAAAGAAAAAGAACACAAGCAGAAAAGCGGTTGATAGAAATAGCCCTATGCCATAGACGTCTCTTTTGCCGTATTTGTCGGCCAGTCTTTTCGAGAAGGTGATGCCGACGATCATGAAGATGATGCCGCCAGCGTTGAACAGCCCAAAACTTGCAGAGACGGGGTCTTTTCCAAAGATGGTCAGCGTAGTGATAACGGGTGTCATCACGCGGGTCAGGCTATCCTTGTCGACGTAGTTTTGGAAGTAGTAGACATAGGCGCCGCCTTTCATCGCCAGCGTGATAAAGATCATGGTGGTGAGCACCAGCATGATGACCCAGGGTTTATTCCGGAACAGGTCGCCGAGGTCTTCTTTGAGGCTTGACTTCTGTTCCGGTTTTGGTACGATCCTTTCCCTTGTCGTAAAGAAGGTGATCAGCAGCATTCCGGCGCCGATAACGGCGAGCCAGGTCATTACCTTTTCGATGCCTATGGCTTTGTTGCCGCCGCCTGCCGTCTCGATGATAGACAGCATAAAGGCCTGTACAAAGAACTGCGCAAACATTACGGCTACGAACCGGTAGGCGGAGAGGCTGTTGCGTTCTTTCATATCGCCGGTGATCACGCCGCTGAGCGCGGAGTAGGGCAGGTTGTTGGCGGCATAGAGTAACAGCAGCAGCGAGTAGGTAACGACAGCGTAGATCACTTTTCCTTTATAGGAGAAATGAGGGGTGGTAAAGGCGAGGACGGCTATCACGCCAAGGGGTATGGCGGTAAACAGTATCCATGGTCTGAACTTGCCCCATCGGGATTGTGTGCGGTCAGCCAATGCGCCGATGATCGGGTTAAAGCCAAAGGCTGCGACGAGGCCCACGGCAAGGATGATGACAGAGGAGTGAGCGGGAGCGAGGTGGTATATATCCGTATAAAAGTAAGCGAGGTAGGTTACGAGGGTTTGGAAGACCAGGTTGGCGGCGAGGTCGCCGAGGCTATAGCCGATCTTCTCCAGGATGGACATCTTCATAATGAGGTTTTGGTTGCGATGACGTTGAAGTAAACAAGTTTTGGCTGAAAGTCCCGGTCGAACAGTAAGGGGTAGTTGGTCCGGCCAAGGATTGGCCAGTCGTTAAGCCAGGACTGGCTGTCGTTTACGCCCCAGAACGTGACGCGGCTGATATTCCTGCGGTACTTCAGGAAGAGTCTGAACAGGCTGACGTAGGCGTCTGACTGGATGGCTGCGATCGAGTCCGGAAGGTTATCCGGGTAGGGGTTCATCGCTGCGCTGCCCCTGGCTATTGCGTTGACGTCGGCGGTATTGCCGTTCTTAGGGTTGGGCAGGACGCTGAGGTCAAGTTCCGTGAACATCACTTCGATGCCGAGCGCCGAGAAGGCTTTTATACTTTCCTCGATCTCCTTTAGCGGGACATTGCGGGCATTCCAGTGGCCCTGGATACCGACCCCGTCGATGCGGACGCCAGCGGCCTGGATCTTTTTTATCAGCGCGATGGCGCCTGCTCTTTTTGCCGGTTGTTCGATATTATAGTCGTTGTAATAAAGCTTGGTATGCGGCGCCGCTTTTTGCGTTAGCCGGAAGGCTTCTACGAGATAGCCGGGGCCGAGCTTTTGGAGGAAGATGGAGTTTCGGAGCGTTCCGTCTTCGTTTAGCGCTTCGTTTACTACGTCCCAGGAATAGACCTTGCCGTCATAGCGGCTCGCGAGTGTCGTAATATGGTGTTGGAAGTATTCGCGGACCGAGTCGGCGCTTTTCATTGTCTCCATGAAGGAGGGCAGCTGGCTGTGCCAGATCAGGTTATGGGCGTTGATCCTGATGCCGTTGTGCTGTCCGTAGGCGACCAGTTTGTCGGCCAGGTCGAAGTTGAACGTATTCCAGCGGGGCTCGATCACTTCCGCTTTCATGATATTTTCCGGTGTGACTGCGTTGAACTGTTGTTTGATCAGCTGGTCTGCCTCCGGATCTTTTTGTTCAATCTGTGTGGCGTCCATAGCGGTTCCGATAAGGAAGTCGTTTTTGAAGACTTCTTTCAGGCTTGAGGTGTTCTGGGGGGCGTTGTTGCCGGCTTTTGCTATTGACGGGCCAAGATAGCTGGGTTTCATGCCGCCAAAGTCGAGGACGAGTTTTTGCAGGATGATGGAAGGGCTTATCATCGTATAGTGAAGGGTGTGTGGTCCTTTTGCCGTGATAGGATGGCGGGTGGTCGTTATGATGATATTGTTGGCGACCCAGTTACTCCATTCCTTTTGGTTGTGGTCGTCCTTGTCGATGGAGACCGTTTGTGGCTGATCGTTGTCGATGGAGACCGCATATTGGAGACCTTTGCTCTCGCCCGAAAAATTCAGGGTGGGAGAGAAATAAAGGTTGACGTTGAGGTTGCCGGTATCTGTTGCGTCGAAGTCATAGTCGAGGCTGGGCGGATTGGCGGCGGGAGTTGCCGTTACCGGAAAGGTAGTGATGCCGTCGCCGTCGCGGCCGATGTTGGGAATGATATGCCATTCGATCCCGTTGGTTTCCTTTTTCCGGCTGTAGTGGGAGGCGGGGAATACAAGAGTGGTGTTGTCGATGGCTTGTGTGGTGTCGGCGGGGCCATCTGGTATCGCCGGCATTTTCTGGTGTTCCGGTTGCTGCCAGTACGTATAACCGATATGCGTCTGGTCCATCATGTGGTTCCACTTGCCGTTGCCGAGCTGGTTGTATTCGAGGCTGATCAATGAGTCTTCGGCATAGTATTCCCAGGCTTTGGCAGCGTTGTGTTTAGCGACGGCGGTATAAAGGTTTTGGAGGTTGGCAAAGGCTTTAACGGGGTGGAGGACCAGTTCAAAATAAGTGTCTTTATATTCAGCCGGGAGCGCTTCGTTGATGGTTTCAGCGCGGGTGACGAGTCGGTTCCAGTCGTTGGTGATGCGGTTGAGCTCGTTATAATCCTGGAGGCTGTAGGTGTTGGCGTCGAGGAGTTCCGGTTTTCGTCTCGATGCGTATTGTGCGTAGGTCCGGAGTATCCTGCCGATCCCGCTGGCGTAGGCGGGACCGAACTGGGTGGCGGCCCAGGCGGTATAGTACTGGTCGAGATTGTTTTCATTCCATTCGCCGACATTCCATGCGTAGTCGAGGAAGAAGGAGATGGGGAGTTCCATTGGTTTCAGGTCGCCGACATTGACGATCCAGATATCTTTTACCTTATGGCTGTAGGCGAGGTGCATTTGCTCCCAGACGCGGGCGATATTGTTGGTGTTGATCCATTTATAATTGCGGGGATCACCGACGTAGTCGAAATGATAGTAGATGCCATAGCCGCCGGATCTCGGTTTGGTGTCGATGGGGGGCAGTCTGCGGATATTGCCCCAGTTGTCATCGCAGAGGAGCAGGGTTACGTCGTCGGGTACGCGCATGCCTTTGTCGTAGTAGTCTTGTACTTCTTTATAGAGGGCCCAGAGTTGTGGGGTTTTGTTGGCGGGTTTACCCGTGACCGTTTCGAGTATCTTGCGTTGGTCGGCGACGATATTTTCGAGGAGTTGGATGTTGGCGCCTTCCGTCATGGGCATGTCGCCGTCGCCGCGCATGCCGATAGTGACGATGCTTTCGTGGTGGTCCATGTTTTCGATGCCTTTTTTCCAGAAGGCCTGGAGTGTGGCTTTGTTGTCGTCATAGTTCCAGGGGCCGTGGCCGTAGCGTTTCCATTCCTGTTGTGCGCGTAGCATCGGTTCGTGGTGGTAGGTGCCCATCACGATGCCCCATTTGTTGGCGAGGACCGGATTGAGTGTGTCGTCGTCATTAAAGGCGCTGCCCCACATGGCGGGCCAGAGGTAGTTGGCTTTCAGTCTTAGCAGCAGTTCGAAGACGTGTTCGTACATGCTGTGGTTAAAGCCGCCGAACTTTTCTTTTGTCCAGCCAGAGAGGGCGGGGGCTTCGTCGTTGAGGAAGATACCGCGGTATTTGACCGAGGGGCCGGTGGATCGATAGGGCTCGGGCCCGATGTAGACTTCCGATTTCTTTTTGGCGGGGACGTCGGCCCACCAGTACCAGGGGGAGACACCCATCTGGCGGGAGAGTTCGAATACCCCGTAGGCGGCGCCGCGTTTGTCGCTGCCGATGATAAAGAGTTTATTGTTGAGGACCTGGATGGCGAAGGCTTCCCATTTCCCTTTTATACCGCTGACGTCGAGGTGGTTTTCTTTTATCAGGCGGTTGATGGAGGGGGATCCGTCCAGCGTGCCGATGACAATCCCGGTGGGGGTGGGGTTATGAATGATCTCCGGTTTTTTTCCCGTTACCGTGGTGATGTCCTGCTGTAATAGTTCGGCGGTCTTTTGGACCAGCCAGTCGTCGTTCTTGTCCGTATAGATCGATGCTGCCCTTGCGGGGCCGGCAACCGGAAAAGAGCCTGGCGTATTCTTTTGCAGCAGGTGCAGCTGTGCCTGGGCGTTAAAGGAGATAGTGGTGATCGCCGATGCGACCAGGGGCAAGATCTTATGTTTCATATTGCAAGCATTAAAAAAATCAAAAGCCGATAGAGTTGCCTCCGTCTACGGGCAGGACGACTCCTGTTATATAAGCCGATGCATCCGAAGCCAGGAAAAGGGCGGCTTCGCCGATGTCAGCCGGTTTGCCAAGGTAGCCCATCGGGGTTCTGGACATTACCTTCTGTTTTCTTTCCGGGTCGCTGTCCAGCGCCGAGGAGCTCATATTGGTGGTGATAAAGCCGGGAGCGATACAATTGACGCGGATACCTTTTGGCGAGAGTTCTACGGCCATGGCCTTTGTCATCCCTTCTACGGCGGATTTGGAGGCCGTGTACGCGATCACTTTTGGGATGCCGTATTGGGCGGCCATGGAGCTTATATTAATAATACAGCCTTTCAGGTCGTGGGCGAGCATTTGTTTGACGATTTCCCGGGACAGTGCGAATACGCTGGTGACGTTGGTAGACAGGATGCGTTGAAATTCCTCGTCGGTCACTTCCGTAAATTCCTTTTTCAGGTGGATGCCCGCGTTGTTGACGAGAATATCTATATGTCCGTGCAGTTTGAATAGCTCGTCGACCAGGGCAGGGATGCCCGCATGGTTGCTGAGGTCGTAGACAAAAGTTTCGCACAGGCTGCCCAGTTGTTGTTTGGTGTCGGCCAGTTTCCGGGCGTTTCTACCGACAATGATCGTACGGATATTGTTTTGGACAAGTTTCTCTGTGATAGCCAGGCCGATGCCAGAGCCGCCGCCCGTTACTAATGCGATTTTTTCCATGTAACAAAGTTTAGGGTTTTTTGGCTAAAAAAAAATAAAATGAAATCGGTTACATTTTTGCAAAAACTTATTACATTTGATAAACAGAGCTGAGGGTAATGCCTGATGTCCTGTGTACGGTTGATGCTGGCTATATGAAAATAACAATTGCTTGAAGAATATTGTAATGCACGTCTGATAAGGTTTATATTGATTTTTATCTTTCTTCTCCGCAAATTATTTTCATCTCAGTTTTACGATTTTCCGGTGTTGGCAGGCAGAAAACCGCTTCGTGTTTCTTCTACTACCCATCCGTCCGTTTGGCCAAGCTAAAATGGCTATTGGAATCTATTTTATGCAATCGCATGAAATGGGGATGGGGAGGTTATGCGCTCTTCGATTATGCTATATAAATACTAAAACTAAACGTTTATGCAAAACGCGGTTTCTCGTTCAAGGAAGGAACAAAACCAATGCAGCATGTTGCGGATGAAGCAGTTTTTGACGACTGTGAGTTTGGCGGTGCTGTGTTTTTTCTCTTCTTCTCTTTATGCTCAGAATACCATTAAGATCATCGGTCAGGTCAAGGATGATAAGGGTCAGCCCGTTGCGCACGCGACGGTTACCGTCAAGGGCGGTCTTAAGGCGGTTTCTGCCGACGATGCTGGTAATTTCGAAGTTACGGCTCCGGCGAATGGTGTGTTGATCATTTCATCCGTGGGGTTTGAGCGGCGGGAGATGTCCATCGGCGGGAAGACATCCTTGTCGATCGTGCTGACGCCTCAGTCTGTCACGGGAAATGAGGTTATCGTGATCGGGTATGGTACGCAGCGGAAAGAGGCGGTGACTGGTTCTGTGGCATCCGTGAAGGGGGATGTGGTGCGGGAGGTTCCGGCGGCCAATATTTCCCAGGCTTTACAGGGGCGTGTGGCGGGTATCAATATCCAGCAGACCGATTCCAAGCCGGGAGCGACTACGCAGATCCGTATCCGTGGTACGCGTTCGCTGAATGCGACCAATGACCCGTTGATCGTATTGGATGGAATCCCATTTCCTGGTACGATTGCCGATATCGATCCAAACGATATAAAGAGTGTGGACATCCTGAAGGATGCCTCTGCAACTGCTATTTATGGTTCACGCGGCGCCAATGGCGTGCTGCTGATCACCACGAATAAAGGGCAGCAGGGTTCGAAGCCGCATATTGCAGTTAACAGTTATTTCGGGATAAAGAAGGCGATCAAGATCCCGATGATGAACTGGCGGGAGTTTACCACTTTGAAAGAGACGGCGAAGCAATTCCTGCCGCTTGGTTCCGATGAAGATTCTTCCGGAAAGGTAAATACCGACTGGCAGGATCTGTTGTATCAGACGGGGAAGGTAACGAACGAAGACGTCACCGTTTCCGGTGGTTCAGAAAAGGGAAGTTATAGTTTTGGCATGTCTTATTACAGGGATGAATCTCCATTGCCTTTACAGAACTACACCCGTTATTCCTTGCACGGGTCTGTCGATCAGGGGGTGGGGAATTATGTCCGGATCGGTTTTACGACGAATGACAACTATGGTATCAATAATGGGGACACCCTGAATACGTATACTGCGTTGACGACTTCTCCTATCACCAATCCGTATAATGCGAATGGTACCTGGAAGAGTGTGGTTACGATGAGTAATGACCAGGAGTGGGTGTATACAAAGCATGCCTTGAAGAATCTGGGCAGCAACTATGCCGACAGGAATACCGCTTTCAGCAGCTACAATTCCGTTTTTGGCGAGTTAAAGATCCCCGGTGTGCAGGGTTTGAAATACCGGGCTAATATCGGTTTGAATTATCGGCAGTCCAACTATGGCTATTATCAGGGTTATGGCGTTTTTGGGACTAACCCGGCCGCGATCTCCACTGCTGCGATCAGCAACAGTAATACCACCAACTGGGCGATCGAGAATCTGCTGACTTATGACCGGACTTTTGCGGAGAAGCATAAGATCGGAATAACAACCTTGTATTCTTCCGAGAAGACGACTACCTGGTATTCGGCGGAAAGCGCGACGGGTATACAGAATTCCGACTTCGAATATTATAACCTGGGCGCGGTAACCGATCCCAATGGCTCGACTACGATCAACCCTTCGAACCAGGGTTATTGGCAGAGAGGGTTGGAATCCTATATGGGGCGTGTCTTGTATTCTTATGATGACCGGTACATGATCAGCGGTACGCTTCGCAGTGATGCTTCTTCCGTGCTGGCGGCGGGACATAAATGGCACACCTATACGGCGGTATCCGGCGGCTGGAATATTACAAAAGAATCGTTCATGCAGAATATCAGGGCGATCGACAACCTGAAACTGCGGGTTGGTTATGGAGAGACTTCCAATCAGTCTATTAGTCCTTATCAAACGCTCGGACAGCTGACTTCGGCGCCGTATAATTTTGGCGGGACCAATTCTGCGGGTTATAGCGTAACCTTATCGCCGAATTCAAGTTTGGGTTGGGAGTTTTCCAAGACCTGGAACTTTGGGGCTGACTTTGCGTTGCTGAAGAACCGGCTTACCGGTACCATCGAGTACTATGTTCAGAAGACGGACAACGTCTTGCTGTATGTTTCCCTGCCTGCTACTGCGGGTGTGGGTTCCGTGCTGGAGAATATCGGCAATACCCAGAACAAGGGTGTTGAGCTTTCGCTGAATGGCGCGATCATTCAAGACCTGAATGGCTGGTCCTGGGATATGGGCGTCAATATCTATGCTAACCGCAACAAGCTGACCCATCTCGCTTCGGGCGAAACGCAGGATCAGACCAACTGGTGGTTTGTGGGGCATCCGATCGACGTGATCTATGATTATCAAAAGCAGGGTCTCTGGAACACGACTGACAAGGATTATCCCTATCTGTCGACGCTGGAACCTGGCGCAAAGGCTGGCGACATCAAGGTCAAGTATACAGGAACCCGCGATGCGAATGGCGCTCCGACGAGAGCTCTTGGCGCTGCCGACAGGGTGATCCAGAATATCCAGCCGACCTTCCAGGGCGGTTTCAATACGCGTGTAGCCTATAAGAATATCGATCTGGCGGTGGTGGGTGTCTTCCAGGATGGCGGTACGCTGATCAGCACCCTATACGGCAGCAACGGCTATCTGAACATGGAGAGCGGTCGTCGTAACAACGTAAAGATCGACTACTGGACGCCGACGAATACCGGAGCTAAATATCCCAATCCTGCGGGGCTTGTGAACAGCAATAACCCTCAATACGGAACGACGCTGGGTTATTTCAATGCTTCTTATTTAAAGGTTCGTACGATGACACTGGGGTATAATTTCAAGCAGCAGGCCTGGATGAAGAGGGCTGGTTTTGAAAGATTGCGCATCTATGTTACGGCGCAGGACCCTTTTGTTTTCTTCTCCCCTTATCATAAGCAGTCTGGTATGGATCCCGAGCCAAACTCTTATGGTACGCAGAACCAGGCTGTAAATACGACCTATCCTACCCGTCTGCTGGTTATCGGTACGAATACGCCGAATACAAAGAATTATCTTATTGGTCTTAACTTAAATTTTTAAAAACCATAACAATGCAACGGATATATCTTAAATCTTTTATAGGATCGACATTGCTTATGCTGTTTTTAGGCGGCTGTAAGAAGGTCCTCGATGAAACGCCGCGCAGTACGTTTACTCCGCAGTATTTTGAAACCCTTGATGGGGTACAAAGCGGCATAACGTCTCTGTATTCCGGCATGCGCAACATATACGGTAATGGCTATTATCTCAATTCCTGTCAGACGGGTACAGATGAAACCACTTATGGTCAGAATGGGGATGTGAATTTCAAGAGCATGGATCTTTCCGGCGCTGCGACATTTGACGCTACGAGCAGCAACAGCAGCGTTTTATGGAATGCCATGTTTCCGAATATCAATACAGCCAGCGGGGTAATTCAGTATGGCGTTACAGCGGGTGCTTCCGCTTCGCTGATTGCTGAAGCGCATTTCTTCCGGGCCTTTGATTACTTTATGCTGGTTCAGACCTTTGGCGGTGTGCCTTTGGATCTGGGCAGCGGCGTGCTGAAGTTCAATACCTCTTCGGTGGCGACTTCTACGCGCAATACCGTTCCTGAAGTTTATACAAAGGCTATCTTCCCGGACCTGGATACGGCGATCAGCAATCTTCCGACGACGGGGCGGTTGACGGGGGCGGTCACGCAGACGTTGGCGAGGACGATCCTGGCAAAGGCTTATCTGACATACGGATGGTGGTTGGAAAACCCCAATGGCATCCCGACCTATCCTGCGGCCGACAGGACCGATCCCAATGGTCATAATGCCCAGTGGTATTACCAAGCGGCTTATGATCTGGCGACAACGGCTATCGAAAACCCAGGGCCTTTCGGGCTGCAGGCCACGTTTTATGATGTGAACCTGGCGACCAATGACCGGAATAACGAGATACTCTTTTATGCCGATCACTCGAGCAGCTTATTGTACGGCGGTATTACCAGTACTTCTTATTCTACCGGCAGCTCACCGGATAACTTTGCCGGGTGGATGGAACAGATCAACTATCCGACGATCACCAATGCTACCTCTCCGGACTGGTCAAAGGTGGTCAGCTCTGTACAGCGTGCTTCGACGCAGGATCTGGGACGTCCCTGGTATGAGATGGCGCCGCCAACTGCTGTGTTGACAACGACCTTTGCCGACAAGAGCAATGATTCCCGTTATGATGGCACTTTTGATGCGGTCTATCGTTGTAATATGAACGAGGCGGGGTTAAACGCTACTTATTCCAGTCTGTATGGCGCGAATGGAATGCCTATCGGCGAGGGAGATCCCGTATTGACCTTCCTGGATTCAGATGTTACGAGCGGGGATACCGTCAATTACACGAACAGCACCTATAAGAGCAGTGTTGGGGCAGGTTATCTGCCTGGAAGAGCCGATTTTGTGGTGGAGCCGCATATGATCAGCCGCATCCTCTATCCGGGTAACTGGAAGCTCGGGCCTTATCGTACGGATAACGGGACAGGGTTGGGCAATCCTAATGCCGGCAGTTATCGTCCGTGGAATATCGTGAAGTTCTCCGAGTTGTTCTTTATTGCTGCGGAAGCTGCGGTAAAGGGGGCCACTACGACAACTGTCACGGGAGCTTATGCCAATGACGGTACGGCAAGGGGATTGATCAATGTGCTCAGGGCGCGTGCCGGTAAATGGCGTTTCAGCCGTAAGGATAACACGACCTATATTGCAGATAACAGTGCTGCGATGACGGCGGCGACACCGGCTACGGTCGATATCAATTATATCCTTGCGGAGCGCAGCCGGGAGTATTTTGGCGAAGGTTATCGCTGGTATGATCTCGTTCGTACGCAGAACTGGATGCAGTATGCCGGAAGCTATACCATCGGGGAAGGTAAAGCATTTGGAGACAGGGTGGTGTCGAATGTGACGCGCACGATAACAACGGCGAATTATCTTCGTCCGATCCCGCAGACGCAGTTGGATGCGATGCAGACCGATGCGGCGACGAAGGCAGCTTATCAAAATCCCGGTTACAACTGATAAGGATGAGATATTTTGGGTTCATCATAGGACTGATCAGTATGAGCGGGCTTGCAGCGCAGCAGCCCGGGGACGCGAGTGCAGGGCGGGCCGATGGCATGCATGGTTCGAGCGTTGCGGCTGGATGGGACGCTTCGCATGGTTCGAGCGTTGCGTCCGGATGGGATGGTTCGCGTGGTACAAGTGCTTTGGCTGTCGCGGCTGGTTGGGATGGTTCTCGTGGTTCGCGTGGTACGAGTGCTTTGGCTGTCGCGGTTGGTTGGGATGGTTCGCGTGGTACGAGCGTTGCGCGGCCGGTAAGAGAGCGGATCAATATCGACGAAGGCTGGCGGTTTATGCGTTATGCCGGAGCTGCGGACAGTCTTATCTACGATCTGCGTCCGGTGGTTGCCGATAGGAATGACAGCAAGGCTGCCGATACCAGGGCGTCGGAGACGGCGGTTGGCGGCGGATCGGACAAGGCATTAAAAGCGTGGATATTGCCCTCTGCGAACGACTTTATAAAAGACCTTTCAAAACATCATCAAAGGCCGCCGGGTTCTCCCGGCGGCAATTTTCCTTTTACGGGGGCCGCTTTTGACGACGGGGCCTGGGAGTCCGTTGATCTGCCGCATGACTGGGCGATAAAGGGGCCTTTCTACACCGAAGAAAATGCGGTTGTGGGCGGCGGTATGGGACGGCTGCCGGTGCAGGGTGTGGCTTGGTATCGCCGTCGACTGGATATCGATGTGACCGATCGTGGTAAGTCGATCTACCTGGATGTGGAGGGCGCGATGAGTTATGCGATGGTCTGGCTGAACGGGCAGCTGGTTGGAGGATGGCCTTATGGGTATAATTCTTTCAGACTGGATCTGACGCCTTACGTTCACTTTGGCGGCGTGAATCAGTTGGCGATACGGGTAGACAATCCGACGAATTCTTCCCGGTGGTATCCCGGGGCCGGACTTTATCGGAGTGTATGGCTGGAAAAGCTGGCAGCGGTTCATGTGGCGCAGTGGGGCACAAGGGTTGTGACTTCTCATGTGTCTGCGGAGTCTGCTGATGTAGGGGTGGAGGTGTCTGTTGAAAATAAGGGCCTGGCGGCTGTGGAGGTGAAAGTGGAGACCGAGATCCTGTTCGACGGCAAGCGGGTTGGTCTGCTGGCGCCTGTTACCACGGCGATCGAGGCCGGGAGTACGGCCGCGGCTACCCGATGGATACGATTGGACAAGCCGATGTTGTGGGGACCGCCGCCCGGGCAGAAGCCGAATGAATACACTGCTGTCACCAGGGTGTATGTGAAGGGGCGGCTGGCTGATGAATATCCAACGGCTTTTGGCATCCGCTCCGTTGTGTTTGATCCCCTGAAGGGGGTATTGGTGAACGGGGTTCCGGTCCGGATACAGGGTGTGAATCAGCATCATGACCTGGGCGCTCTTGGGGCGGCCTGGAATGAGCGGGCGGCTCAGCGTCAGCTGGAGTTGTTGCGGGAGATGGGTTGTAATGCG
This sequence comes from Chitinophagales bacterium, assembly GCA_015654595.1. Lineage (GTDB taxonomy): Bacteria > Bacteroidota > Bacteroidia > Chitinophagales > Chitinophagaceae > Puia. The sequence goes on from JAATGQ010000155.1 coordinate 103,644, forward strand.
ATCCGGCTGGCGCATAATCCGCCGGCGCCCGAGTTGTTGGAACTGACCGATCGGATGGGTTTTCTTGTGATCGATGAGATCTTTGACTGTTGGGCGAAGGGGAAGAATCCGCTCGACTTTCATTTGATCTTTGCCGACTGGCATGAAGCCGATCTTCGTTCCTTTGTACGGAGGGACAGGAATCATCCATCGGTGATCGAATGGAGTTTTGGAAATGAGGTAGGAGAACAATATACCGATACGGCGGGCGCGGCCATTGCCAGGGAGTTGCACGATATCGTGCGGGAAGAAGACAGTACGCGGCCTGCTACGGCGTCGATGAACTATGCCAAGCCGGATATGCCTTTCCCTGTGGTGATGGATGTATTGAGTTTGAACTACCAGGGGGAAGGGATCAGGGATGCGCCGGCTTATGCGCAGCTGAAGGGTATCCGGACGACTCCTTTGTATCCTGCGTTCAGGGCCAGGTTTCCGTCTAAAATGATACAAAGCAGCGAGACGGCGTCAGCGCTTAGTACGCGGGGAACCTATATCTTCCCGGTGACGGGTGGGATCAGTGCGCCGGTGAGCGACTCGACGGGCGGTGATCCTGTCGATCGTTGGGTAAGCGCGTATGATCTGTATACGGCGGCTTTTGGGGCTTCCCCCGATAAAGTCTTTGCGGCGCAGGATCACAATCCGTATGTCGCGGGTGAGTTTGTCTGGTCGGGTTTTGATTATATCGGGGAGCCTACGCCTTACTATATGGCGCGTAGCTCTTATTCCGGTATCATTGACCTGGCGGGTTTTCCAAAGGATAGGTTCTATCTCTATCAGTCGCGATGGAGGCCGGAACTGCCTATGGCGCATATCCTGCCGCATTGGACCTGGCCTGACAGGATAGGTAGGATAACGCCCGTCCATGTCTATACTTCCGGGGATTCCGCTGAATTATTCTTGAATGGGCGGTCGCTTGGAGTCCGGCACAAGGCTGCTGTTGAATATCGGTTGAGATGGGATAGCGTCGTGTATGAGCCGGGCTTACTGAAGGTAGTAACCTATCGGGCTGGCAAAGTCTGGGCGATGGATAGTGTGCTGACGGCGGGTTCCGCGGCTCGCCTGGAGGCGGCGGCGGATAGATCGGCCATCGCGGCAGATGGAAGCGACCTGAGTTTTATAACTGTCCGGGTGGCCGACGGCCATGGCGTTGCGGTCCCCGGGGATAGCCGTCTTGTCCGGTTTTCGTTAAGCGGCCCCGGTGAGATCGTCGCGACGGACAACGGGAATCCGGCGGATATGGCCGCTTTTGGGGATACACAGCGTCGGTTGTTCAGCGGGATGGCGCTTGTTATTGTACGAGGCAGGAAGGGGCAGGCGGGCGAGATCAGGGTGCGGGCGGAAGCCGATGGCGTGTCGCCGGCGGTAGTAGTAGTGCGTAGTCGATGATCGCTGGAACACCACCGGACACCGGCTGACCAAAGTGCTTGCGCAGTAGGGGATCGGTTTCTTATATTTGTGAGATGCTAACTAAAAGATGGATATGAACGGAGAGAAAGAAGTCACCATATACGATCTTGCGAAGATCCTGAACATTTCCATCGCAACGGTAAGTCGTGCGCTGAAGGATGATCCTGTTGTTAGCAAGAAGACGCGCAAGAAGATCTTCGAATTGGCGGAGCAGATGGGGTATCGTGCGAATAATTTTGCGCGGAACCTGCGCAATCAGCGTACGGATACCATTGGGGTGATCGTGCCCAGGCTAAACAGTTACTTTGTGGCTACGGTGATTGCGGGTATAGAAAGCGTGGTGAACCAGGCGGGTTATAACCTGATCATCAGTCAGTCTTCCGAGTCCGTCGAAAAGGAGATGCAGAATGTCCGGTCGATGTTCAACAACCGGGTGGATGGACTGCTGGTCTCTCTGGCTTATGATACGACCGATATTTCTCATTTTGATATCTTCTACAACAAGAATATCCCGCTTATCTTTTTTGACCGGATATCCGAGCATAAGAACAGCACGAACATATTGATCGATAACCGGAAGGCGGCGTACCAGGTGACGAGTCACTTGTTGAGCCGCGGGTGTAAACGCGTGGTGCATGTAACGGCGGATTCGGGGAGCAATGTTTACAAGGATCGTTTGGCGGGGTATAAGGACGCGTTGGTGGAAGCGGGGCTTTTGTTTCGTGAAGAGTATGTGATCTACAGCGATCTGAGCCTGGAGGCGGGGGAAGAGACGGCGAAGAAGATATTGAGGATGAAGCCGCGTCCGGATGCCGTGTTTGTCGCGAATGATAACTGCGCGGTGGGCTGTATGTTAGGGATGAAGCAGGCGGGGATACGGATACCGGAGGATGTCGCTTTTGCGGGGTTCAATAATGATCCCGTCTCGAAGGTGATAGAGCCGAATCTGACGACGATCAATTATCCGGCGTATGAGATGGGGGAGGCGGCGGCGAGGCATCTGATCAGTCATTTGAATGGAACGGAGTCGATACAGTCGATGAAGACGATATTGTTACGATCCGAGTTGATCGTGAGGGCTTCGTCGGAGCGGTAGAACGGGGGCGGGCGGTTGTCGGTGCAGGGTGGTGCGGCGCGGGCAGTTGGCCGGAGGGTGGCAGCCTAAAAATGCATATTTTAGCGGCATGGTTGTTAAAATACCGGCGATAGGCGCCTGGTTTCGGTTGGAGTGGGGGCTTGGGATGGTCACGTGGCTTCCGACCATGGCGGGATGGATAGGGACGGCTAGTTATCTGGCCGCTTATCTGTTGCTGAGCATCGGGAAGCTAAAGGCGGACAGGCCGTTGTATCATATCCTGAATGTGGCAGGCGCGGCGGGGCTGGTTTACAATGCGATCGCGCTCAAGGATCTCCCTAACGTCATCGTCAATATCGCATGGGCGATCATCGCTTTTTTTGCGCTGGGCGCCATAGGGAGGAAAAAATAGCCAGGCGCTGTTCGAGGTGGAAAACGCTGCTGTTCCGGGTGCAAGGGCTGTTGTTCCGAGGGTAGAGGTTGTTGTTCCGGGAAGCAAAGGTTGCTGGTCCGGAGGGTAAAAGTTGCTGTTCCGGGAAGCAAGGTTGCTGGTCCGGGAAGCAAAGGTTGCTGTTCCGGAGGGCAAAACCACTATTCGGAAGAAAAGCTCAGCAGCGTAAGCGCCCGCTGTTTATACTGCATTAATTTCTTCTGATATTCATTTTTGTCGCTTACCAGGCTGAGGTAGTAGTAGGCGCCGTCGACCAGTACAAAGATCAGGTCGGCGGTAAGGGCCGGATCTTCGACCTTCAATACTCCCTTTTTATTACAATCGATGATGACCTGGCAAAGCGTCTCGCGCAGCGCGTCCAGCAGCGCCTTGAATTTCCCTTTTATCGCTTTGTCCCGGAAGGCCAGGGCGTAACAGCTGTAGGATACGCTGTCGTCGAACAGCGTGTTCCATTTGCCGGAGAAGATATTGTCGATCACGGTCAGCAGCATCGTTTTGGGGTCTTCGGACGCTTCTGTCGGAACCTTATAGATCTGCATCCATTTGTCAAGGATATATTCGATCAGTCCGTAGACGAGGTGGTCTTTGCTTTTGAAGTAGTGGACGACGAGGCTCGGATTGATGCCGATGACTTCGGCGGTCTTTGCGATGGAGGCGTTTTCCAGACCTTCCTTACGGGCGACTTTATAAAAGGCTTTTATGATTTCTTTCTGGCGAGGTTCTTTTAGACTTTTTCTTCCCATTGGAGGTCTGCGATATTAGTTAACGCAAATATATGATTGAGGATCAAATGTGCTACACATCTATGGCAAGTTAAATTTTTGTGTCCCCTATATTAAGTAAATATTAATTGAACGTTCATTCAATATTTATTCCATTTTTGTGAACGACATTGCGTCCGCTCTGTAAACATTTTTATTCCAAAATTCTTCTGCGATGAAAAAAGTAGCGATAGCGCTTTCTTTATTACTGGCGTTGACATACGCCGGGTTCGCCCAAAAAAGCCGGTTGACGGGGATTGTCCGTTCGGCGAAAGACAGCAGTATACTGGCTGGTGTCTCTATTCAAATCAAGGGTTTGACAAAAGGCGGCGGCGTGACCGATATGGAAGGTCAGTTTGTCATTACTGCGCCGGATGACGCGGTGCTGGTCTTTTCTGCGGTTGGTTATTCCGCGGCCGAAGTTCCGATGTCCGGCAAGACAAAAGTTACCATATTCCTTGTTCCCGGCGAGAAGACCCAGCTGAATGAAGTAGTCGTTACGACGGCATTGGGTATCAAGAAGCAGCAGAAGACCCTGGGTTATGCTGTCCAGGAGGTCAATGGGGATGTGCTGGCCAAGACCAAGACGCCTACGGCGGCTGGTGGGTTGACCGGTAAGGTTGCGGGTCTGGACATTACCAATACCACCGATCTTTTTCAGAATCCGGGTATTACGCTGCGTGGTGTAACGCCGTTGATCGTTATCGACGGGATACCCGATCCCGACGCCGATCCGTACAAGCTGAATGCCGATGATATCGAGAGTATTTCCGTGTTGAAAGGGCCTGCTGCCGGCGCTTTGTATGGTTCGATGGGGATCAATGGAGCTATCCTGTATACAACAAAAAAGGGTAAACGCAGCCAGCTGAACGTGGAGGTAAATTCCTCCACCCTGTTCCAGACTGGTTATACCGTTGTCCCTAAGGTTCAGCATACCTATGGTGACGGCGACCAGGGTACTTATGCTTATGTCGACGGTTCCGGTAACGGAACAGAGGGCGGCGGATGGATCTGGGGGCCAAAGTTGGATCAGAAGGATGCCAGCACGCCAAGCGGTTATTATGAAACGACGCAGTACAACAGCCCGGTCGACCCGGCTACTGGTAAGCTACTGCCTTTGCCCTGGCTGTCGAGGGGTAAAGACAATATCAAGAATTTTTTCGAGACGGGTATCCTGTCGACGAACAGCGTTTCTGCGACGATGGGCGGGGACAAAGGGTCGTTCCGTATCTCCGCTAACAATATCTATCAGAAGGGGGTTGTGCCGAATACCGGCGTGAACAATACCTCCTTTTCTGTTGGCGGCAACTATGCTTTGTCTCCGAGACTGAACGTGGACACCAAGCTGACCTTTGACAAGGAGTATTCCAATAACTATCCGACGGTTGGTTATGGACCGCAGAACTATCTTTATAACCTGATCCTGTGGATCGGTCCGGATATCGATATCCGTGATCTGAAGAACTATTGGATCAAGGGAGAAGAGGGGCTGCAGCAGCGCAACTATAACTTATCCTGGTATAACAACCCGTATTTTATGGCTAACCAGCTGTTGAACGGGTACAGAAAAAACAACATGTTCGGCCAGGCGACATTTGATTACCGGATCTACCGGGATCTGTCTTTGAAATTCCGCAACGGCTTTAACCAATACTCCGTGGACCAGGATTATAAGGAGCCTTATAGCTATGTCGCATACTCCTATATTTCGAAGGGTAACTACAGCGAAACCAATTCGAACTACTTCGATATCAACAGTGACCTGATCCTTAGCTACCATCACACGATCAATGACAATCTGAAGGTCAATGCAACGGCAGGGGCGGCAAACAACTACCGGAACTACAAGTCGGCCTACACGACCACGGATGGGCTTACGATCCCGGGTTTCTATAACCTGGCGAACTCTACGAATCCGTTGAAGGCTACGAGTACGCTGCAGGAGCGTCGTCAGGCCAGCGGGTATGGCATGCTGGATATCGAGGCGTTGAACTTCCTCTATCTTTCTTTGACGGGCCGGTATGACAAGACCAGTACGTTGCCGACCAGTCACAATGGTTATTTCTATCCTTCTGCGGGTATTGCTGCGGTTCTTTCCGATGTGCTGAAGCTGCCCGAGGTCATCTCTTTCTTAAAGGCAAGGGCTTCCTGGGCAAAGGTGAACTCCGGGTCGATCGATCCAAACAACCCCTATGCGCACCTGATGACCTATTCGATCGGCACCAAGTGGAACACAACGCCATCGCTGACCTGGCCTTCTACTTTTGTACCTTCCAATCTTATTCCGAATACGGTAGTATCCGGCGAATATGGAGTAGTGCTGGGGTTGTTGAAAAACAGGATCAATATCGATGCGACCTGGTTCCGGAATGTAGAATCCAACAACTTTATTCCTGTAAAGTTTTCGCAAGCCAGCGGGTATACCAATTCTATCGAGAATGCGGATGTTTTTGTCAGGAGGGGCTGGGAGTTTGTGATCAGCGGTACGCCGGTGAAGACCCGTGATTTCAAGTGGGAAACCGGCTTCAACTTCAGCAACAACCATGAGTGGCTGAAGAAGTCGACCGAGTCTGCGGATGGCTGGGTTGCCAGCTATACGGATCACTACAGCGGCGTTGCGCACCAAGTCAAGGAAGGGCAGCGGACAGACATCATTTACATTTCGCAGGCTCGTACGCCGGATGGCAAGGCTATCTACGGTACGAACGGGATGCAGGCAACGGCTGCATTTGCGCAGCCTTATGGTACTGCCGCTCCCAAGTGGATCTATGGCTGGCAGAATACCTTTTCCTATAAGAGCGTGTCGCTTAGCGTTTCTGTCGATGGTCGTCTGGGCGGTCTGATCTATTCTACGACCAACCAGAAAATGTGGTGGGGCGGTACGGCGCCCGGAACGGTCAATAAATACCGGGATGACGCGAATGCGGGGAACAGCACGTATATCGGACCTGGCGTTGTGGTTACCGGTGGCAGCGTATCGTATGACAGCCATGGCAAGATCATCTCCGATGACCGCAAATACGCCACGAACACGACGGCTGTCAACTATATCAGCTTTATGCAGACGACCAGCGGCGCGATGCTGAATCACTATTACTACTACAGCGGCACTTATCTGAAACTTCGGGAGATCGTGCTGACCTACAACCTGCCTTCGAGCTGGGTGAAGGGCGCGTTCAAGTCTGCATCAGCATCCTTCGTTGCAAACAATCTTTTTATCTGGGCAAAGCTGCCGAACGTAGATCCGGATGCAACGGCCGATAACCTGCAGACGCCTTCGATGAGAAGTCTTGGTTTTAACATCAACTTTAAATTCTAAACATATGAGAAGTTTAAAGATAATTTCTATCCTTGTATTTATTGCGGCGCTTAGTTCGTGCAAGAAGTTCTCGGACTTTCAAACCAATCCGAACAGTCCTACACAGACGGACCCTGCCTTGTTGCTGACGGCAATTGAAGAGAATGCGTTCAACACGATCGATGTGGAGGCCAGCCTTGCCTGCCGGCAGCTGGATTATACCCTTTCCGCTGATGACGATCAGTATTATAACTGGCAGCGGGGCAGCTATAGCTATACCTGGGTGAGCCAGACGGTGCGGATGGAGCAGGAGGCTGCGCGGGTTGGCAAGACGAACTTTCGTTATATTGCCAAGTTCCTGAGGGCTGTTTATATCATCAATATGACGCAGCAGTTTGGGGATATTCCTTATTCTCAGATGATGAAAGCGCTGACTACCGGCAGCACCGATTCTTCGGCGATAAAGCCTGCCTATGACAAGCAGGAGAGCATTTACCTGGCGGTGTTAAATGACCTGAAGATTGCCAGCGATTCTTTGTCCACGACGGCGACTGTGATCAATGGCGATATCATTTATAACGGGGATATCACCTCCTGGAAGAAGCTGATCAATTCCTATACCCTTCGGGTCCTGATGAGTCTCTCCGGAAAGACGTCGGATGCGACGTTGAATGTCCAGCAGCGTTTCAACGATATCGTTTCCAATCCTACGCAGTATCCGGTCTTCGCGTCCAATTCCGATAATGGCCAGCTGCCTTTTTATAATATCACGGGTAACCAGTATGTGTATTATAACAACAATGCGATGAAGACGAACTATTACCTGGATAGCTCGTTTGTAAACATATTGAAGGATCTGAACGACCCCCGCCTCTTTACTTTTGGAGCGCCGACGACGGCTTCCAATCTTCCCGGTCGTGACTTCAGCGCTTATGACGGCCTGGTGGGCAGTGCGCCGCTGGCGTACAATATCGCGAAAGCGGGTGCAGGCAAGGCTTCGCAGATCAATCACCGGTATGCATATGATCCGATCAATGAGCCCAGCGTGTTGATGGGGTATCCCGAACTGCAGTTCATCCTGGCGGAGGGTGCGTTTCGTGGTTGGATCACAGGAGACGCCAATACCTATTACAAGCAGGGAGTACAGGCGGCGCTGAATTTCTCCAATTACAACGATACCTCGTATACGGCTACGGATATCTCCAATTACCTGGCACAACCGGCTGTCGCCCTACAGCCGGGTACAGAATTGCAGCAGATCATCACGCAGAAGTATATCAATATGTTTATGAACACGGGCTGGCAGCCTTTCTTCGAGCAAAGACGGACGGGATATCCTACCTTCGACGTGTCGGGCGCAGGGGTATTGAACGGCGGAAAGATCCCCAAGCGTTGGATGTATCCTTCGGATGAGTATACGACCAATGCGACCAATGTTCAGAATGCGGTGAATAGTCAATACAATGGCTCGGATGATGTCAACGGGGTCATGTGGTTACTCCAATAAATTATAAATTATGAAGAAAAGTATTTTATTTATAGGCGTAATGCTGGCTGGTCTGGCCGGCATTGCGCAGCCGGTACAGAAAGTAGTGTTTGTGATCGCCGACGGCATTCCCGCCGATGTTATCCGGAAACTGCATCTGCCGCACCTGGATAGTATTGCCGCGTCTGCGCGTTTCCTGGATGGACGCGTGGGCGGAGGTTTGACCGATGCGCATGTTGGCGGCGAGAAGGGCGGCTATTCGCAAACGCCGACGATCTCTGCGGTTGGATATAACAGCCTGCTGACGGGGACATGGGTCAACAAGCACAATGTGTGGGACAATGATATTGCGGCCCCGGATTATAACTACTGGACGATCTTCCGCTTTTTCAAGCAGCAGTATCCGCAAAAGAAGGCGGCGGTTTATTCCAGCTGGGAAGACAATCGCACGAAGCTGGTTGGCGAAGGGCTTGCGCAGACGGGCGGTCTGAAGCTGGACGGTCATTATGATGGTCTGGAGCTGGACACGGCGCATTTCCCGCATGACAAGGGCCGGGATTTTATGCACCGGATAGACGAGTCGGTCGTAGATCATGCATCCGAAGGCATTCGTCAGGATGCGCCCGATCTGTCGTGGGTTTATCTCGAGTATACCGATGATATGGGGCACATGTATGGGGACAGTCCCCAGTTCTATACCGCGGTTGAGATGATGGATGCGCAGATGGGAAGGCTTTGGGCTGCGATAAAGTACCGGGAAGCGAATTTCAACGAGAAGTGGACCATCTTTATAACAACCGATCATGGACGCACGGCTTCCAATGGAAAGGGGCATGGCGGCCAGAGTGATCGCGAGAGAGGAACCTGGATCGTCACCAATGCCTCGGGCCTGAATACCTACTTTGCCACGGGCAATCCGGGTATCGTGGACATCATGCCGTCGATGGCAAAGATCCTCGGCGTTAAAATTCCACGTGAACAGCTGATGGAAGTCGATGGCATTTCGCTGGTCGGTCCTTTGTCTGCCATTCATCCGAATGCCGTTTTGCAGGACGGAAAGATCACGGTGAGCTGGGAGACGGTTAAGCCAAAGGGAAAGGCGAAGATCTGGCTGGCGACGACGAATCAGTTCAAGACCGGCGGAAAGGACGAGTATGTGCTGGCGGCAACGGTACCGGTGGCACAGGGCAGGGCGGTGATCGGCGTTAAGCCTGGCGGGATCTATAAGGTGGTCGTTGAGGCGCCGGATAATGACCTGAATCGCTGGATCGTGGTTGGCGCGAAATAGTTTGACAGGATCACGTTACATATAGCGGCCCCCGGGTTTGTCCCGGGGGCCTTTTATTTGCGATATTTGCAGTATGGAAAAAAGATTGGATCCGGATAAAGGCTTTGTGGTGGTAAGGGGTGCAAGGGAGCATAATTTGAAGAACGTTAGTCTGAAGATCCCGAGGGATGCGTTGGTGGTATTTACTGGGGTGTCGGGTTCGGGGAAGTCGAGTCTGGCGTTTGGGACGCTGTACGCGGAAGCGCAGCGTCGCTACTTAGAGTCGGTAAGTCCTTATGCGAGGCGGTTGTTTCATCAGATGCCTGTTCCTCAGGTGGATGCGGTGGAAGGGCTGCCGCCGGCGGTTGCTTTGCAACAACAGAAGGGGGGTGTGTCGACAAGGTCTTCTGTTGGCTCGGTGACGACGATCTCGAATTTGCTTCGGATGCTTTATTCCCGTGCGGGCGATTATCCAAAGGGGCAGGGGATTGTTTATGCGGAGGGGTTCTCACCCAATACGCCGGAGGGCGCCTGTCCGAATTGTCATGGGTTGGGGAAGGTTTATGAGGTGACGGAGCAATCGATGGTGCCGGATGATTCATTGACGATACGGGAGAGGGCTGTAGCCGCCTGGCCGACGGCCTGGCAGGGGCAGAACCTTAGAGATATCCTGACGACGATGGGGTATGATGTGGATGTACCCTGGCGGCAGCTGCCGAAAAAGGTTCGGGATTGGATCCTGTTTACGGAGGAGACGCCGACGGTGCCGGTTTATCCGGGGTTTACGAAGGAAGAGGTACAGCAGGCGATCAAGCGGAAGATGGAGCCGGGGTATATGGGGACGTTTACGGGCGCGAGGCGGTATGTGCTGCATACCTTTAGTAATTCCCAGAGCGCGCTGATGAAGAGGCGGGTGTCGCAGTATATGGTTAGTAGTTTGTGCCCGGTTTGTAAGGGGAAGCGGCTGCGCGCGGAGTCGCTGGCGGTAAAGTTTGCGGGGTTGGATATTGCGGATATGTCGAGATTGCCGTTAAAGGGGTTGGTGGAGATCTTTCGGCCTTATGCGACCGGGTCGGCTGCAGGGCCTGGCGGTGCTGCTGCGACGATTTCCGGCGGGGAGGCAACGGATGTTGTGGCCGGCGCGAGGAATGAAAAGACGATCGTTGCGGAGCGGATCGCCGCGGATATGGCGGCGCGGCTGAACGTGTTGCTGGATCTGGGGCTTGGTTATCTGAGTCTGGAGCGCAGCACGCCTACTTTGTCGCCGGGCGAGTTGCAGCGGCTGCGCCTGGCAACACAGGTGTATAGTAATCTTTTTGGGGTGGTATATGTTTTGGATGAGCCATCTGCGGGTCTGCATCCTTCGGACACGGAGGCTTTGCTACGGGCTTTGGACAAATTGAAAGCATCGGGTAATTCCTTATTTGTCGTGGAGCATGAGATCGAGATCATCCGTCATGCCGATTGGGTGGTGGATGTGGGTCCGAATGCGGGCGAGAATGGCGGGGAGATCCTTTATAGCGGTCCGTTGGAGGGGCTGCGAAACGTGGATGCATCCTATACGCGGGAGTATTTGTTCGATGAATCGGGTCTGGAAAAGCATTCGTATCGCGAGCCCCGCGGCTGGCTTCAACTTGACGGCGTTCGGATCAATAATCTCGATGGCCTTTCCGTTTCGTTTCCTTTAGGGGTATTAACGTCGGTAACGGGCGTATCGGGTTCAGGTAAGTCGAGCCTGGTGAGTCATGCGTTGGTGAACCTGGTTGCGGAAGGGCTTGGTCAGTCGGTGGAGGCTGTCGCTGAGGTTTCTTCGGAGGATGTGTTACAGGAGGATACGGCGCCATCGGCGGAAGGAAAGATTGCGGCGGGGATGGAGGCGATCAGGCGGCTTGTTGTTGTCGATCAGAAGCCCATCGGTCGGACGCCGAGGTCTAACCTGGCAACGTATACCGGGTTGTTTGACGGCGTTCGTAAGCTCTTTGCCGCGACGAAGATGGCGAAGGCAAGGCATTATGATGCGGGACGCTTTTCCTTTAACGTGGGCAAGGGGCGCTGCAGCAATTGTGAGGGCGAGGGGTTTGTGATGGTGGAGCTTTTGTTTTTGCCGAGCGTATATGCGCCTTGTCCTGTCTGCGGGGGAACCCGTTACAATGCGGAGACGCTGGAAGTGACCTATAAGGGTAAAAATATTGCCGAGGTGTTGCGGTTGAATGTAGACGAGGCGAGGGCCTTCTTTGTCGATGATGCGGTGATCAGCCGGGGGCTGGAGACCTTACAGGAGGTTGGGCTTGGCTATCTGCGGCTGGGGCAGCCGGCGACGGAGCTTTCCGGCGGCGAGGCGCAGCGGATCAAGCTGGCCACAGAGTTGCAGCGGCTGAGCCGGGGCAATACCTTGTATGTATTGGACGAGCCGACGACGGGGCTTCATCCTTCCGATGTGCGAAAGCTGGTGATCCAGCTGGATCGGTTAGTCGATGCCGGGAATACCGTGATCGTGGTGGAGCATGATATGGATGTGATCGGACGAAGCGATTGGGTGATTGATATCGGGCCCGGGGCCGGCGATGAAGGTGGAAAGGTCGTGGCGGCCGGGACGCCGGCGGAAGTGGCGAAAGCAGCGGGGAGTAAGACCGCGGGGTATTTGAGGAAGGTGGTGGGTTGATGTTACCAGATCTCTTTAAAATCAACAAAAGCGGAGCAATGGCCAAAAGAGAATTGATAAGAAAAATCCTTTCCTTTTTGGGCAAGCGAATACACGCCTTCCTTTAATTGGTAGACTTCTATCTCTTCGGTATCTGGGGCAATGATCAGATAATAGGGAATGCCTTGTGATTCGTAAATCGAATATTTTGTGTGCCTGTCTTTGACTGTTGTAGCTGGCGAAAGAATCTCCACTACAAGAGCCGGAGCAAAATCAAGATATTTTTTGGATATCTCACCGCAAACGATCAGCATGTCGGGTTGCAGGATTGTGTCATCCGAAATTCGATAATCTATAGGCTGATATGCCGAGCATTGCTTACAACTTTTAAGCTGAATGGTGAATTCTGTTCCCAGCGCCATAGCTATTTTTTGATGTTTTGGCACTGGCAAAGGACTCATGGCATAAGGAATTCCGTCAATTAACTCCCACTGCCCTTCCCACTGTTCGTAGTCGGCGTATGTATAATTTGGTAGTATTCTAACGGCGGATGGCATATATTCAATTTAAGCAAAATTACTGGATAATTATGGTCTTTATCCTCGTTTGTTTGTCCATCTGGATAGGTGTTCCGGCTATCCGGATGGGGTTGGTTATCAAGACGATAACCAGTGATATATTAAGACCGCGGGACAATCTTATCGTAAAACCCACCATAATTATTTTGCCGCACGCCTTCTTCGCGGAAGAATTTGTGGGGGAACCCGAGGTCGATGGCGCTGGCTTCGTCGAGAATGCGTAGGTCTTCGGGGGAGAGGGTTAGATCGAGGGTCCGAAGGTTTTCCTGAAGCTGTTCGAGACGGGTGGCGCCGACGATGGGGATGGATTCGAAGCCTTGCTGGCGTGTCCATTGGAGGGCGACGTGGCTGGGTTCGACGCCCAGTTTTTCGGCGATATCCATCACGACGCGGGTGATGCGAACGCTGTTCTCATCACGTCGGTTGGATTCGGGTTTAACGCGGCCTTGTCCGCCTTTGAGGTATTTGCCGGTAAGCGCGCCGCCGGCGAGGGGCGCCCAGGGCGTAACGGTCATGCCATAGTGTTTGGCCATCGGTGTGAGGTCGCGTTCGGGAGAGCGCTGCAGCAGGCTGTATTCGACCTGCAGGGCGATGAAGGGACTCCAGCCCATCAGTTCGGCCATCGTATTGCCCTTGCTGACGATCCACGCGGGTGTGTCGCTGATAGCGGCGTAGTTGACCTTTCCCTGGCGGACCAGGTCGTCGATACCCCGCAGGATCTCATCGATGGGCGTGAGGTCATCCCAGATATGCAGATAGAGCACGTCGATAAAGTCTGTCTGGAGTCTTTTCAGACTGGCTTCCACGCTGCGCATCATGTTCTTGCGGTTGTTGCCGCTGGCATTGGGATTGGTCGTGTTGTCCTTTAAGGAATATTTTGTTGCGATCACGAAGAAGTCGCGGTCGCGCGGCTGGATAAATTCTCCGATGATCTTTTCGCTGGTGCCCAGCTTGTAGATATTGGCGGTGTCGAGGAAATTGCCGCCGGCATTGGCAAAGGCTTCCATGATGGCAAAGCTGGCGGCTTTATCGGCGCCCCAGCCGGCCTCGGTTCCAAAGCCCATCGTTCCCAAACAAAGCTCGGATACCTTTAAGCCGCTGCGGCCAAGTAATTTATATTTCATGCACTCTTTTTTATGGTCTGAAGGTACAGAGATTGGCTGGAAAGCCAAGGGCCCGACGGCTACAGGGATAGTATCCGGTCTCCGGGATTGTGGATGACGCTTCGCAGCAGCGCTATGAATTCGTCTATCAATTCCGTTATCGTCTGTTCGTTGTAGAGGGTAAGGTCATATACGCACATCAGTTCGATACCGTTGACGAAGCGCTGGACGTGTATATCCAGCCGGAAGTAGCTGAGCGTATTGTTGTAATAATGCCGCCGGGAGAAGTTTTTGAGCGTTTCGCCGGAGGGAGTGGGAAGCATGTTGAGGTAAAGCGTGTCAATCGCATTAAAAGGAATATTCATGTCTTTCAGCACTTTTGCGAGGGGATAGTATTTAAAACAGGATGCGATCGAGGTATTGATCATCGCGTCGTTGAGCAGGTCGTTGAAAGAGTCTTCCGGGTTGATCTGCGTTCGGATGAGTACCGTATTGACGAGCAGTCCGATAATCTTTTGCAGGGGTACCTGGTCTCTGAGGGCCATGTGGGCGCCAATGACGAGATCGGGGATGCCGGTACGCTGGTAGAGCAGCGTATTGAGCGCTGCAACAAAGAGTGGGTAGAGCGTGGTGTTTTTGCGTCTGCAGAAGTTGTTACATTTTATAAACGTGTCGTTGTCGAGCGCGACCCAGTAGGTATTGGCGGGTGTGCGTCCCGGTTTTGCGGTGACGCCATAGAGGCGGGGTATGTTCTTTTGCTGTGTTTCCTTTATATAAGGCAGGATCTCCTTGTGGAGCGAGTCCTGGTAGTCGAGGTCCGTCAGCGTCAGGCCGCTGGCTTTGGTGGTAAGGTTTTGTATTGGAAAGGCGGTTTTGTTATTGGCAAACCACCAGGCTTTATAGGCTTCCCGGATGGCGGGGGTATCGAGCTGCTGTTCCCAGTGGCAAAAGTCTTTGTATTGTATCGTCAGCGGGGGCAGGCGATAAGGTTGGCGCTGGCTGCAAGCCTGGTAGATCGTGATGAACTCCTTTTCGAAGAGTTCTTTGGAGAAACCGTCGAATATGGCGTGCGCTATATTGAAGATGACCAGATGCTGTTGTTCTGCGAGCCTTAGTACGATGAACTGAAGCGGCGGCCCTTGTTCGAAGTTGAAGACGTGTCTTTTGGCTTCGTTGATATGGACCTGGATTGCCGCGTCCTTGTCGGGATGGTTATGAAGGTCTATTTGTTGGATGAGCATGCCGGGATCGATCCCGGGAAGGATATGCTGGTCTGCGGCTGCGTAGTCATCGGAGTATCGGGGGATGGTCCGAAGGAGCTCGTGTCGCATAAGGATGGTCGAGACGGTTTCTTTGAACACCTCGGAGTCGAAGGCTGAGATCGGGTAGTGAAGGGTTATGTTATAGGGGATATGCGTTTTTTCATAGGCATAGCTCAGCCATAGGTGTTTTAAACTTTGGGAGGCGGGGTAGAAGGGTTGCGGCGGTATCGGATGGAGGTCGGGTTTTGTCGTGTTGAGCTCCATCCAGCGGGTCCAGGCAAGCAGTCTGCTTCGTTGGGTCTGCAGGGCGGCGATGCGGGCCGGATCGGGCTGGCTGGCGTTGGTCTGTTTTTCGAGCTCGTGATCGAGGAAGGACAGCGCATTGTCCAGCTGTAATTTTTCAATCATAGCGCTTTTTATTGGCAGGTTAATGGTAGAAGAAGATTAGAGCGCTCCTTTGTTGCTCATCAGGTCGTTGTTGTTAATGGCGCGTTTGTTTTTCTTTATGCTGTTGTCTTTCAGCTTGCCAAAGCGGAAGTTGGCGTTGAAAGCAAACTGCCGGAAGTAGAGTCTGTTCACGTCCGTCTCTGTGAAGTCGGCGCCCGATGTGACGATCCGGTTGTCGCGGAATTTCGTAAAGGGGTTGCTGACGGTGGCGGAGAGCGAAAGCTTGTCGTTGAACAGGCTTTTGGAAAGCGCGACAGAAGAAGAGAACAGCGCGTTGGAGGTGGCTTGCAGCGAGACTACGTTGGGGCCAATGCCGGTCATGTTGACGATGGCGCGCCAGGTTTTTGCGATGCGGATGCTGTTGGACAGGTTGATATTGTACATGACCGTATTCGTCTTTATCGTGCTGCCGCTGCTTGTTCCTTTCAGGTCGAGATAGGTGACGTTGCTATTGAGGCTGGCATTCCAGCTTTTTGTAAAGGGGTAAGACAGATAGATATCGCTGGAATAAGCGGCGCCTTTTCCCGTGTTGCGGTAGGTGGTGACGGTGATATTGTTGGCAGGGTTGTATTCCGAGACCTGCAGGGTCATGTTGTTGAAGAATGCGTAACCCAGGCCGACGTTGATATTCAGTTTTCCCGACTTGCCGTAACCGAGCATCAGGCTGTTGACGATGGAGGGTTTGAGGTCGGGATTGCCGGTCGTTTCGTAGCCGGGGTTGGAACGGTCTACGTAGGGGTTCAGCTGGATAATACCCGGGCGTTTGATGCGGCGGCTGAATCCGAAGTTGAAGGCGTTGATATTGTCAGGTTTATAGCCGATCGCGACATTGGGTATAAAATTATAGATGTTCTGGTGGACCTTTTGGGTCGTGTTGGAGAAGGTGGCGTCGGTGACCGTTTCTTCCAGCCGGCCGCCGGCTTTGAAGGCCCATTTGTTTATATTAAAATTATACGAGTTGTAGAGGCTGTAGACGTTTTGCGTATTTCTGAACGCACTGCTGCTGGCGGAGTCTATTTTGAACTCGTTGGATGTCGAGTCGAGGTTGTAGTAGTCGTAGTCGCTGTGGTTCTTCCGGAAGATGCCTTTTACGCCGGCTTCGATGGTGACTTTTCCGGGGCGGACGAAGTCGATCTGCCCGGTCTGTTCGCTGTAGCGGCTTTTGTCGTATTGATTGTAGTCTGGCAGCGTATCATTTATACGGTTGGATATAGCCGTTGTATTTGTCTGGTTGTTGTGGTTGTTCCTGTAGTTATACGAGAAGGTAAGCAGCGTATTCTTGTGATGCCGGAAGCCAAGCTGGTAGTTGAGACCGGCGTCGATGCCGTTGACGCGATCTTTGGACCGGTTGAGATAGCTATATCCTTGTGTGGTCGATTCGCTGGTGAACAGGGACTGCTGGTCGTTGTGGCCGTCGGTCGAGTTGCCAAAGAGGTTGAAGGAGCCGAAGAGATAGTGGAGGCTGTCTATTTCGTAGGTCAGTTCTGCGCCGCCGTAGGCGGTCTTGTTGTCGGTTTTCGTATGGCCGTTCTGTATCAGGCTTGTGGGTGGAGTGTCGAAGGTGTAGCGGCTGTTGGATATCTGCGTAGAAGGCGTGTTGTTGATGCTGCCGCCGCCGATGATCGAGATGCCGAATCTGCCTGCTTTTGCGGAGAGCGAGCCGCCTGCGCCAGGGCCGCCTTGCGGGAATTTTTCGGATGCGTTCAGCGTGCCGGTGATGCCGTCCGATTCCTTTTTGATCAGCACGATATTGATGATGCCGGCGAGACCTTCTGCGTCGTACCTGGCAGGCGGGTTGGTGATAACTTCTATGCTTTTGATGCTGGAGGCGGGCATGCTGTTGAGGACCTCTTTGGGATTGGAGGACAGCATGCCGGAGGGGCGGCCGTTGATAAATATTTTGAAGTTGGAATTTCCTTTCAGCATGATATTGTTGCTGGCGTCGAGTGAAAGGAAGGGAACTTTGCGCATCATGTCGAGGACGCTGTTGGACCGGCTGTCGGGATCGGCCTGCAGGTCATAGGTGATGCGGTCTACTTCCTGTTTGATCACAGGCCTGGCGGCGGTCACGCTTACCGCTTTGAGCATTTTTGTATTTTTTTCGAGGCTAAGGCTGCCCAGGTCCCAACTTTGGCGAGTGGTGTCAGTGAGGTCGATATTGACTACCCTCGACTTATAGCCGACGGAAGAGAGGGTCAGGTGATAGAGATGCCGGTCGAGTCCCGTAAAGGAGAAGCTGCCGTCGGGGCCGGTGACGGTGCTTCTCAGGGAGGAAGGGCTGTCGCATTTCAGAGATAAGGACACGAAGGGGGCAGGGTCGTGTGTCGTCGAGTCTTTTATAAGGCCAGTTAGCTGCAGGCCGTTACTGCTGGCTGTGGTGCGGATAACCGTAGTGTCTGTCTGCGCAAAGGAAGGAGTTGCGAGGAAAGGGGCAATAAGACACAATGCCGTCGTTAAAAGGCCAAAGGATAAGCGTTTCATTGGTTCGTTTTTAAGAATTGTTCTTAAGAGTAAGCATATAGTAGACGAGGAATCCGATACCGATGCTGATCAGTTCGACACCCCATGGTATCGGTGATTTTTCCGGATCGAAGGGGAGACAGCCTATCACGATGAGGCCTAAGCCGGCGAAGAGGGCCAGTATTCCCCATTTAAATGCGTTGGTTTGTTTTGACTTCTTTGTCAGCAGCTCGAGGTAGTTCTGATCGAGCCGGCCGGATTTTATGATCCTTCTTTTCAGAAGGAAGTTCATGACTTCCATTGCGGTCACGGCCATGATCGCCGTAACTGCCGTTATCATTATGTGTGCAAATAATTCCTGCATGGTATTTGATTTTCGATTTATCTATTGGTCACGGGATTGAAGCGAAAGGTTTCAAAAAAAATAAAATAATTTAATGAAACCTTTTTGACGGGGTTGGTGTCCAATCTGTTTAACTTTAGTGGAGTAAACCTTAACTATGTCTGATGTTCAATGAAAGGGAGGTAGTTGCAAGCATACTGGCCGGCGATGTACAGGCATTCGAACGAATGGTAAACGAGTATCAGCGATTGGTTTATCATGTCATCGACAGGCTGGTTAAGGATGGTATGGATCGGGAGGATATCTGTCAGGAGGTGTTTATAAAGGTTTACCGCAATCTGCGCAGTTTTCAGTACCGGTCGAAGCTTTCAACGTGGGTGGCCAGTATTGCTTATCGGACGGCTTTGAACTATACGCGGGACAATAAGAGGGTGGGGCAGATCTCTTTGGACGACTATGAGGGAGCAGGAGAGCAGGATGATCCCGAGCGGATCTTTACCAATAAGGATACGGCAGGTTATTTGCGTCGGCTGATCGAAGAATTGCCTCTTCCTTATAAGAGTGTGCTGGTTCTCTATCATATAAATGAGTTTTCGTATCCCGAGATAGGGCAGATCACCGGAATGCCGGAAGGGACGGTGAAGAGTCATTTATTCAGGGCGAGAAAATTTCTGAAAGACAAACTTAAATCCCAATATAAAGATGAGTACGTCAAAAGACCAGGATGAGCGTTTACAGCAGTATATAGAGCAGGGGTTGGAGGAAGAGGCGCTGCTGGCTTCCTTTGAAAAGGAGGACATCGGCTTATACCGGGATGTATTTCAGTCCTTAGCGGAGCCGCGGGAGGTGGTACTTTCTCCTGGGTTTACGCAGCGGGTTGCTGCTGCGGTTCAGGCGGAGCAGGACCAGTTGTATTCTGCGAAGTGGGCGCTGGTGGCGCTTATGGCCTGCGGGTTTATTTTGCTCGATATCGGCGTGTCGGCTTATGGGTTTCATGCGGGCCCGTCGGAGCATATGCTGGGTTTGGTTTGGCATTTCAGGTGGTATGCCCTTTTTGCGCTATGTTGTATCTTTTTGATACAGGCTTTGGATCAGTTCCTGTCAAGAAGGCGTTTGGCTGCCTTTTAAATCTTTCGGGAACCCACATAAATTCTGCGGATATTACTATCGATGAATTCTCTGGCCTGACTTAATTTTCCTGCCGATAAACTTCTTCTATATCACTGACGGGCTTGTCGCTGGCTGTAGCGATAGCTGTATTCCTTTTTCTCAATTTACCGGTTTTCATTTATGGGTAGGGTTACTGTCTTCTGTTTTCCTTATGCGGGAGGATCGGCGGCTGTCTATAACAGGTGGAAGGCGTATTTGTCGCCGGAGCTTGTTCTTGAGCCAGTGGAGCTCGCGGGGCGTGGGCGTCGGATGAACGAAGATCTGTATGGCTCTATCGATGAGGCTGTGGAAGATGTGTTTCAGCAGACGGCGGGGATGCTTAATAGGGGTCCTTATGTTCTTTTCGGGCATAGTATGGGCGCCGCGATCGTCTTCGGACTGGTGCATAAGCTACAGGCGATGGGTCATCGGATGCCGCTGCACGTCTTCTTTTCGGGCAGGGGCGCGCCTCATATCCGTAAGAGCAATGAGAAGAAGTATCACCTGATGGGGGATGCCTTGTTCCGGGAAGAGATCATACAGCTTGGCGGTACGCCGGCCGAATTCTTTGAGTATCCCCAATTGCTGAGCATGTATATGCCGGTATTGCGGAATGATTTTCGAATCGTGGAGACGGAGGAGCTCGTCAATACTATTCTTCCTTTAAACGTATCTATCTCTGTTTTTCTGGGTAAGGACGATCATCTTACGTCCGAGCAGTGTACGGGCTGGAAAGATCATACCCAAAAGGACTGCGTGCTTTACTATTTCAACGGCGGGCATTTTTTTCTGCAGGAGCAGACAGCGGAGGTGGTGGCTCGTGTCAATTCAATTACGCTATGTTATTTCAGACCTTGAACGAAATGCTTTCGGAACGAAGCCGGCTGGAACGGACCGGCATATCGTTTATTGTTGCGAGTGAGCGGGAGGAATTCGTCTCCTATTCCTCTTTATATGAGAGGGCTTGCCGTGGGCTTGGCTTTTTGCAGGCGCAGGGGATCAGGCCGGGGCAGGAGCTTGTCCTGCAGGTAAAGGACAACGAGTTGTTTGTTGTCACCTTCTGGGCTTGCGTATTGGGAGGGATTGTAGCTGTCCCGGTTGCATCGGGAAAGAATGAAGATCAGAAACAGAAGCTGTTCAATATATGGGGGATGCTGAAAGCGCCTTTCTGGATCACTTCTTCCGGGCAACTGGCGGAGATAAGACAGTATGCGGTACAGCAGGGGTTGCAGGAAGAGCTGGCGGCCATCGAAAGCCGGTTTGTCGCGGAGTCGGGGATCGCTTCTTACGCGGATAAGGGCAGCCTGTATACCGCTGCCGCGGATGATATTGCCTTTGTCCAGTATTCTTCCGGTTCGACGGGGCGTCCAAAGGGCGTTGTCCTTCGTCATCGGCAGTTGCTGGCGAACCTGGATGCGATAAGTCTTAAGTCGGGTTATAACGAGGCGGACAGCATGATCAGCTGGATGCCGCTGACGCATGATATGGGGTTGATCGGGTTTCATCTGAATCCCCTTTACAGCGGCGTGGATCAATACCTGATGACGCCGGAACTATTTATCCGCCGGCCTTTGTTATGGCTGGACAAGGCGAGCGAGCATAAGGTGACGGTCCTGTGTTCGCCCAACTTCGGGTATCATTACCTGTTGAAAAATATCAGGGACGGGCAGCAGTACGAATGGGACCTGTCTTCGGTCCGGATCGTATACAATGGTGCGGAGCCTGTGTCGGCTCGGCTTTGTCGTGAATTTACCGACAGGCTTGCCGTCTATGGTTTGTGGGAATATGCGGTGCGGCCTGTCTATGGGCTTGCGGAGGCGTCGCTGGCAGTGACGATGACGAGTCCGGGGCAGCCGGTGAAGACGACGGATCCCGCCGTATCAGGCGGCATGACGCTTGTGACGGTTGGTCGTGCTATAAACTATTGTGAAGTCAGGATAGAAGACGAGGCGGGTATTATATTGCGGGATGGGCAGCCGGGGCGGGTGATGATCCGCGGGGAGAATGTGACGGAGGGGTATTACAACGATCCCGAGGCTACGAGTCGTGTTGTTGGGGCTGATGGCTGGCTGGATACGGGCGATATCGGTTTTCTTATAGAGGGTGAGTTGACGATTGCCGGGCGTGCAAAGGATATTCTTTTTGTCAACGGACAGAATTTTTATCCGCATGACATCGAACGGGTTTTGGAAGACCTGGCAGACATCGAGCTCAATAAGGCGGCGGTTACCGGTTGTACCGGTTCCCGGTCTCAGCGGGAAGAGGTCCTGGTCTTTGTTGTACATAAGGGAGATCTTTCCGTTTTTACCGAAAGGGTAAAGGAGATCAGAGCGGTGATCGGGCGGCGGTATGGTTTCGAGGTAGAGGCGGTGATCCCTGTAAAGGAGCTCCCAAAGACTACCAGCGGAAAGCTTCAGCGGTACAAGCTGGCTGAGCAATACCGGCAGGGCGTTTTTGATGCCGTACTGACAGAGCTGTCGGCGCTGAATCAGGATTGGCAGGAAGCGGCCGTTCCGGCGGCCAACGTCTCCCAGCAAATCATCCTCGATATCTGGAAACAAGTTTTACAAAAGGATGCGCTTGGGATCCGGCATAACTTTTTTGAGGCGGGGGGCGGTTCGATACAGGCTATTGCGGCGGGGTTGAGGATGCAGGAAGCATTGGGGATCGTGTTGCCGGGTGATCTGCTGCATCGTTGTCCGACGGTGGAGGAAGCAGAAGCCGCTATCGGCAGTGCGCATTACCAGGCATTGCAGCCTTTGCCCGTATCGGAAACAAAGACTTACTATCCCGCTGCGTCTGCACAGCGTCGGCTTTATTATATCTGGGAAGCCGACAAACAATCGACGGGGTATAATATGCCTGTTGCGTTGGAGTGGTATGGTCAGCTGGATGTAGCAAAGCTGGAAGATACTATCGGGCGTCTTATTGATAACCACGATCTGTTGAGGGCTCGTTTCCGGCTTGAAGAGTTCCCCGTATTCCGGATCATGGAAGATCATTCTTTTTCTTTGGACGTGGCGCATTGCGCGGAAGATGGATTGGATGGGGTGTTGAGGAGTTTCATTGAGCCGTTAGATTTATCTGAAGGGCCCTTATTTCGTTTAAAGCTGGTCCGGGTGGGAGAAGAGCGTTACGTGCTTTTCCTGGATCTTCATCATATTATTTCCGACGGCTGGTCGGTCAGCGCTTTTTTACGCGAGCTGCTGCAGGTCTATACGGGTCAGGAGTCTGTCCGTCCCTTGCTGCAGTTTAAAGATTATGTGGGTTGGGAGGGGGATAAGACGTATGATCCGGCGCTGCTTGATTTCTGGAAGCAGGCAATGGGCGGGGAGCTTCCTGTGCTGGCTTTGCCGGCGGACTTTCCACGGCCTGCGCTTTTTCAGGCGGTGGGTGGACATCTTACCTTCGCTTTTGACAGCGTCAGTACGCAGCAGCTAAGAGAGGCGGCTGCGGCCAATGGCGTCACCCTTCATGTTTTACTACTTTCTCTTTATACGATCCTGCTTTATAAATACAGCGGTCAGTCCGAAGTGGTGGTGGGTATTCCTGTAGCCGGGCGGGAGCATCCCGCTTTGCTGGAGATGCAGGGGATGTTTGTCAATAACCTTTGTATCCGGACGAGTGTTTCCGGTGGGGAGTCTTTGGCGGAGTATCTCCGGTATTGCCAGGCGGTTGTTGCGGCTGCGATGGAGCACCGCGAGTTGCTTTTCGAAGATCTTGCGGGGATGCTGGGGGTAAAGCGGGATGCGAGCAGGAATGTCCTTTTTGACACCATGTTTATCTTCCAGGACATGGGGATGCCGGACAGCGGACGTTTGAAAAGACATTTTTTCGATACCGGGATTGCGCGGTTTGATCTGTCGATGGAGGTGTTTGATGAAAAGACGCATCTCGATGTGGTTGTAGAATATGCCAGCAGTCTTTTTCAGAGAGATACGATCCAGCGGATGGCGGATCATTTTGTCAATCTTGCCGGAACGATAGCGGAGAACCTATCGACGCCGGTTGGAGCGCTGGAACTGTTGTCGCCGCAAGAGTATCAGGAGCAGGTAGTCTCATTTAACCAGACCGGGCAGGCTTATCCTGAAGATAAGACGATCGACCAGCTTTTCCGAGAGCAGGTTTTGTTGACGCCGGAGCGGACGGCTCTTTTTTATGAAGATCGGCAGATGAACTATGCCGGGCTGGAAGAAGAAGTGAACAGGCTTGCTTCAGGGTTGCGCAGACGGGGGATAGGTCAAGGGGATATCGTTGTGATCTGGATGCCTTTGTCGATGGAGCTTGTCATCAGCATCCTGGCGGTGTTGCGGGTTGGGGCTGCGTATGTTCCGCTGGACGAGGTGATCCCGGAGAAAAGGGCGCAGTATATCATCGAAGACAGCCGGTCGCGGCTGGTGATCACCGCTTCCGTATATGCGCAATTGAGACAGGAAGGGGAGGGAAAGAGGTTGGAGGATATTACCGGTCCGGATGATCTGGCTTACGTTATTTATACATCGGGGACAACGGGGACGCCAAAGGGCGTTTGTATCGGGCACCGGTCCCTGGTGAATTATATTTATTGGGCGGCGGGGGAATACATGGGGCGGGAGAGTGGAGAGATGCCGCAGAAAGAAAGGACGATGCCTCTTTTTACTTCTGTCGCCTTTGACCTTACCGTGACGTCTATCTTTACGCCCTTGATCACGGGTGGTGCGATCCGTATCTATCGGCAGGCGGAAGAAGGGACGCCGTTGATGCGTATCCTCGAAGAAGGCCTTGTCGATGTGGTCAAGCTGACGCCGGGGCATCTCCGGCTGATAGCAGCCAGTGACTGGCGGGCTGGCGGGGACTGCAGGATCAAGCGGTTTATCGTGGGAGGCGAAAATCTGACGACTGCACTAGCCTGTGAGGTGGTGCAGCGGTTTAATGGCAGGCTTACTATTTTTAACGAATATGGACCTACGGAGGCTACTGTGGGTTGTATGATACATCGGTTTGATGTGGCCGACGGCGGTTTTAGCGTTCCGATCGGGAAGCCCGCAGCGAATACCCGGTTAGTTATCCTGGATAGGTATGGGAAGCACTGCCCGGTCAATGTTGCCGGTGAGCTTTATATATCTGGGGACGGGCTTGCAAAGGGGTATTTGTACAGACAGGAGTTGACGGATCGCCATTTCATCCTGAACAGGGATGGGGTAAAAGTATACCGAACGGGCGATATGGTAAAACGTCTTCCGGACGGTATGATCACGTTTGTCGGGCGGCGGGATCAGCAGGTAAAGATCAATGGCTACCGGGTTGAGCCGGTGGAGGTCGAACGTCAGCTGATGACGTGTGAGGGAGTGTCGGAGGCGGTGGTTGTACTACGGGGCGATAAAGGCGGACAGTCTTACCTCTGCGCTTATTATACCGGTGTGGAGCAAGTGCCGGAAGGCGTACTGAAGGGGATGCTGGCCGACAGACTACCTTACTATATGATACCTGAGCGATTGGTGTGGTTGAAAACCTTTCCTTTGACGGGGCATGGGAAGGTCGATCTTGCAGCTTTGCCTGAGCCGCTGACGGAGGATAGGAGTGAGGGGGAAGGAAATTGGGTGGAGGGGCTGTGTATGCGGGTCTGGAAAGAAGTGCTGCAGTTGGAGACCGTAAGCCGGAAAGACAGTTTTTATCAGCTGGGCGGGGATTCGATCAAGGCGGTCCAGATCGTTGCCAGACTGGGGCAGGCGGGTATCCGGGTCAGCGTAAAACAAATACTTACTTATCATACGATAGAGCAGATTGCGGTTGTCGCTGTGACAGAGGCGGATGTTTTTGTGCGGAGTGGTCCTCTTGTCGGGGAGAAGCCGTTATCGGCTATCGATCGCTGGTTTTTTGGGCAGCGATTTTACCATCCCGATCATTATAACCAGTCCGTATTGCTGCGGCTGGTCCGGCCTTTGGACCGGGTGTTGCTGGAAAAAGCGTTTACCATGCTGGTCCGGCATCATGATGGATTGAGGTTGAACTATGATAACGAGAAAGACATCCTCTTTTATAATCCAGTACACCTGGAGATCTTGTTTACTATTCCGACGCTTTACTCCGAGGCTGAGATGGAGGCTTTTAAAGCCGGGTTCAACCTGGGCAGCAGTTTGCTGATAAGGGCTGCAATCGTTCAGGGAGCGTATGAAGGAGATTGCCTGTTGATCACGGCTCATCATCTTGTCGTGGATGGCGTTTCCTGGCGGATACTGTTGGAAGGTCTTTATCATGGCTTCCTGGCGCTCGAGCGTGGGGAGGAATACCAACTCCCCGCCAGCACGAATCCCTGGACTGCGACCGGCAAGGGGTCGATACAGGTGATGGATTTTCTTCTTCCTTTTGACCATAACGTTTCTGACTGGCGCGTGTGTCATGCGCGTGTCCAGACCTTTAAACTGGAGCAGGAGCAGACTGCTTTTTTATTAGGGCCTGCCCAGGGTGTCTACCGGACCAATGTTTCCGACTTGCTGAATGTTTCGCTGCTGCTGGCTTTGCGCGAGTGGACGGGTCAGCGAGAGGCTCTTGTCGTGCAGGAGGGACATGGTCGTGATGGGGATGGGTCGGATGTATCTCTGACGGTAGGATGGTTTACCCGGATGGTTCCTGTCTTGCTGCATCTGCCGGAGGGTTCGATCGGCGATCAGTTGAAATCCGTGAAGGAGCAGCTGCGGCGGGCTTTTAAAGAGGATAGCGAACCGGAGGGGATGGCGCCGGTGAGGTTGAACTACCTGGGCGATTTTGGAAATGTTCTCGAGAACGATCTGTTTGCTTATATCGCCGATGCGCGGCAGGACGATGTCGATAAAGACAATGCGCTGACGGCCTGCATCGATCTGACAATTATCGTCGTCCATCGGAAGCTGCGAGTAGATATACAATACAATAGCCTGGCTCATCGTGCCGAAACGATCGGCTTATTGGGGAGCAGGCTGATCGATAACCTGGTGCAGATCCTGGATCATATCCGGCGGGAAGACCAGCTGCATTTAACACCTTCCGATTTCGATCTGGCGCCTTTGGATCAGGCTGACCTGGACGAAATATTTGCGTAAACAAAAAGCCAAAAAAAATGATAGCATCTTCGATGAAGCCCTTGTCGGGGCGGAATATCCTGCTGGAAGCAGCGGCGGGCAGCGATGACCCTTGTGCGTGGGCGGAAGAGAACAAAGAAAACGTGGGAAGGCTGCTTGCGTCTGAGGGGATCGTGTTGATCAGGGGGGTTGGTATACCGGGCGGGGAGCAGTTTTCCGGGATGCTGACGAGTTTCTTCGGGCAGGGGCCTGCTCATTATGTGTATCGTTCTACACCCAGGACGGAGAAGCATAAGAATATCTATACCGCTTCCGAGTATCATCCATCCGAGACTATCCCGCAGCATAACGAGAATTCCTATTCCAGGAGCTGGCCTTTGCATATTGGTTTCCTGTGTCGTCAGAAGGCGGCTTCGGGCGGTAACACGCCGGTGTCGGACAGCAGGGAGGCTTACTTGCAGATCCCGCGCGAGATCAGGGAGGAATTCCAACGGAAGAAGGTGATGTATGTCCGGAACTATTCCGATGTAGATCTTCCGTGGACCGAGGTGTTTCAGACCGAGAGTCCCGAAGCCGTGGAGAAGTTCTGCGAGGAGCATGCGATAGAATATGAGTGGGCGTCAACGGGACTGCGTACCTGGCAGGTAAGCCAGGCCGTCATGGAGCATCCGGCAACGGGAGAGTCCCTTTGGTTTAACCAGGCGCATTTGTTTCATGTGAGCAGCCTCGGTAAAGAAATGCAGGATGACCTGGTAGATCTTTTGGGAGAAGAGAACCTTCCGAGGAATGCTTATTTCGGGGATGGGACACCGATAGATACCGAGGTGCTTGATGTGATCCGGTCTGTTTATGACCGGACTAAATTCAGTTTTCAGTGGGAGAACGGCGACATCCTGTTGCTGGACAATATGCTTTATACCCATGGACGGGAACCTTTTACCGGTGCGCGTGAGGTGTTGGTCGGGATGGGGTTAGAATATTCAAAAAAATAATTGCTATGGATAGCAGGATCGCAAAAGAAAATGTCGAGGATATTGTTGGGCTGAATGGGATGCAGCGGGGGATGTTATTTCATTACCTGATGACGCCGGATGAAAGCATCTATAATGTCCAGTTGGTGTTAGGGATCGAGGGGCGTATCGATGAGCGTCGGTTTGAAGCGGCGGCGTTGAAAGTGCAGTCTGAGAACGAGGCGTTGAGGTCCGTGTTTCACTGGGAGCGAAGCGAACAGCCCTTGGGGGTCATTTTGAAGAATGCCCAATTATCCTTTGAAGTAAGGGACCTATCCGATTTTGACGAGGCGAGTGCGATGCTGATGGAAGAACAGTTGATCCTGGAAGCCAGGAATGCCCGGTTTGTGTTGACGGAGGTACCGGTGCGTATTCTGTTGATCAAATTGTCCGGTCTGCGTTGGACTTTGGTATTGACGCATCATCATATACTTTATGACGGGTGGAGTACGGCTTTATTTGTGAAGGCCTTGTTTGTTGCCTATAACGGGACAAATTTGTCGGTTAGCCGGAAGGCCTTGTACAGGGATCTTTATAAGAGTTGGCGGCAGCGGGTGGAAGATCCCGCCGGGGAGGCGTTCTGGAAGGACTGCCTGCAGGGGCGTATGCACATGCCTTCTCTTGCGGATGCGGGTATTCCTGTTCGGACCGGTGAACTCTCTTTTGAGCGGGCCCAGGCGGGGCCTTCTGCCGAGATTAATCGAACGGTCAGGAGAACGCTTCCGGGAACTCTCGTTGAAAAATATTCCCAAGAGCATAGCGTTACGAAGGCTGCGGTGGTCTATGCTGCGTTTGCGGTCCTGCTGCATAAGTACCTGTTGGTTGACCAGGTTGTATTTGGAATAACCGTTTCGTGCAGGGAAGGGGTGGAAGGATATGAAGGGGTTATGGGGAATTGGATCAATACCGTACCATTGGCTGTCACGATAAAAAAGGACGGGTCTTTGTCTGATCTTATCGGGGAGATTGCCGGCTTGCTGCCGGACATCAGTCGTCATGGCGTTTTTTCCTATTTCGATATTCGTCAGCTGACGGGGACTAACGTTCAGCAGGAGCTTTTCGATACGATGGTAGCGATCGAGAATTACCCGGTGGACGAGGATGTGCTGCCTGACAATGCAGAGTATAGCGTCCGGTTAAAAGATACGTATGAGCATACGAGTCTTCCGCTGGCTTTGTATGTGTTCTTTAAAGAGGATCTTGAGCTTTCCTTTGTTTACAAGACGGCCCGGTTTAGCGGGGATCGGGTGGAAGGCCTGATGGATGCTTTTGTGACGATTTTGCAGCAGCTGGATACCAAAGTAATTGCCGAGCTGCGGTTGACGACAAAGGAGGCGCTCCGGGAAATTTTTTGGCGGGAGTTGTCGAGCCAGCCTGTAAAGCCCCTGGATCTGCCGTTGGACAGGAGCCGTCCGGCGGTGCTTTCTTATGAGGCGGGAGTAGTAGAACTGTTCTTGCCGGAGGGGTTGGTTAGTGTGCTGCGGTCGTATGCGGCGGTGAAGAAGACAGCTATACCCGTTGTGCTGCTGGCGGTGTTTCATGTATTGCTTCGCAAGTATTGCAGGCATGACGAGATTGTTACGGGGATGCCGGTTGAAGGCGATGATGCAATAGACTTTTTGGTGATCAGGAGCTTTGTCGAAGGCGCGGTTAGCTTTGACGAGCTGGTGGGGCGTATCGGGGCGGCGTATCGGGACGGAATGGCATACGGCGCGATGTCTGTCGAGGGGTTGAGGAAGGCGTTGAACATTGAAAACGACAGGAGCCGAAATGCCGTTTTTGATGTCATGTTTTCTTATGATACCCATGGGGTAGAGATTGGGGGGTATGATTTGAATTTATCGTTGACTTATTCCGGTGATGGGATCGGCGGACGGCTTATCTATAATAGACTGCTTCTTGAAGAGGCGACCATCGGGGCCTTGGTGTTGCATTATCAAACCCTGATGGGTAATCTGCTGTCGGCTTCTTCTGCGCCGGTTTCCGAGATGGAACTTGTCAGTGACGAGCAGCGGGAGCAGCTGCTGCATCTGTTGGATAATAGCCGGGTTTCTTATCCCGATAGCAGTACGATCCTGGATCTGTTCCGGGAGCAGGTGAAGGCAAGGGACAGTGCGATTGCCGTTTGTCTGGGTGCGCGTACATTAAGCTACAGAGAACTGGATCGGTTGTCGGACAGGGTGGCTGTGGCTTTGTCGAAGCGGGGGGTGGGGCCGGATGTTATTGTCGGTTTGTTGACCGATCGGACGATCGAGATGCTGGTTTGTATGTTTGGTATCTTAAAGGCGGGAGGCGCATATCTGCCTATCGATGTGGACTATCCCGCAGACAGGATACAATATCTTGTCGGGGATAGCGGAACCCGGATCGTGCTGGCAACGGGGGAAGCTGCTGCGATGGTCTTTCCGGGTGTGGAGGTATTGGAGATCGAAGCAGCGCTTGAGGAAGAGGGTGTTTTACAGCATGCGGCGATCGGGCCTTCGAACCTTTGTTATGTCATTTATACTTCGGGTACGACGGGTAATCCGAAGGGGGTTATGGTGGAGCATAAGAATGTTGTGCGGCTTTTGTTTAACGATGAGTTCCAGTACGATTTTTCTGCCGCGGATGTCTGGACGATGTTTCATAGTCATTGTTTTGATGTCAGTGTGTGGGAGATCTATGGTGCGTTGCTGCGGGGCGGGAGGATCATCATTATTCCGAAGCGGGCAGCGAGGGAGCCGATGGCGTACTGGAATATTCTTTTGTCGGAGGGGGTGACGGTGTTGAACCAGACGCCGAGCGCTTTTTATAGTCTGATGGCTTATGATCTCGAAAGAGAGGAGCGATTGGCCGTCAGGTTTGTCGTCTTTGCGGGCGAGGCGCTTAGCCCGGGAAGGCTGGCGGCATGGCATCAAAAATATCCGCTGGTAAAGCTGGTGAATATGTATGGGATCACCGAGACGACGGTGCATTCTACCTATAAAGAAGTTGGTTTAGAGGAGATCCGCCGCAACCTTAGCAATGTAGGAAGGCCTTTGCCGACCTTGTCGATCTACTTACTGGATGAATACAGGAAGGTTGTGCCGCGTGGGGTGATCGGGGAGTTGTATGTGGGCGGGGACGGGGTGACGCGCGGGTATCTGCACAAGCCTGGGTTGACGGAGAAGGTCTTCCTGTCCGATCCTTATCGCGTGACGGAGCGGGTGTATAAGTCGGGTGATCTGGCGCGTATCCTTCCGAATGGGGAGTTGGAGTATATCGGCAGGATCGATCATCAGATACAGTTAAGAGGATTTCGGATAGAGTTGGGCGAGATCGCCAGTCATCTTGGGAAGCATCCAAAGATAAAGGAGGCGGTGGTGCTGGATAAAGGCGAAGATGAGAACAAGTTCCTGGTCGCCTATTATCTTTCCGATGAGATGCCCGATGCGAAGGAGCTTAGACAGTATTTGTCCGTTTTGTTGCCTGAGTATATGATCCCTTCCTTTTTTGTCCGGCTGGATAAGATGCCGTTGACATCAAATGGGAAGCTGGATCGGAGAGCGTTACCTGTGCCGCAAGTGGCAGCGGGAAGCGTTCATCTATCAGCGGTCAATGAAACAGAGGCTGCGTTAGTGGGTATCTGGGCCGATCTGTTAAAGCTGCCGAAAGAAGCAATCAGCACGGATCGGAGTTTTTTCGAGCTTGGCGGACATTCGTTGAATGCGGCGGTACTGGTCAACAGGATCGCGAAGATCTTTCAGCTGCGTATCCCTTTACAGGAGATCTTCCGGAGGCAGGATATCAGGGGGCTTTCGGACTATATCGGGGGTCAGAAAAAAGAGACATTTATTCCTTTAACGCCGGCCGGGGAGCTTGCCTCTTATCCCGTCACATCGGCTCAAAAAAGACTTTTCTTTCTTTATGAACTGGAGCCTGATTCCCTGGCTTATAATATGCCTTATTGCCTGTCGGTCAGCGGGGCGCTGGATATTCAAAGGCTGGAGGGGGCGTTTTGCCGACTGATTGAGCGACACGGAATATTGCGTACCGCCTTTAAGGTTTTGGATGGCCAGCTGGTGCAGGAGATCAGGGAGGGCGTGGAATTCAAAATGGAGGTATTGGCTGACGGTCCTGTCGATGAGCTGGTCCGGAGTTTTGTAAGACCTTTTGATCTGGCTGAACCGCCGCTGGTCCGGCTTGGCGTTTCTCAAGTGTCGGGAGGCGAGTGGTTGGTTTTGATCGATGTGCATCATATTGTCAGCGATGGCGTCTCGCAGCGGCTGATGGTGGATGACCTGCTTGCTTTTTACGAGGGGCGGGATCTGCCGGTCTTGCCGCTGCAATATAAAGACTATGCGTTGTGGCAGCAGAGTAAGGCGCAGCGGGAGTGGGTGGAGAAGCAGGAGCGTTTCTGGCTGGATAAGTTCTCCGGGGATATTCCCGTGTTGAGCTTACCGTTAGATCGGCCGAGGGCGGCGGTGAGGAGTGAGGCGGGGGCCATTCTCGAATGCCGGTTTTCTGCCGAGGAAAGTCTGCGGATCAGGGCCTTGACCAGGCGGGAGGGTTGTACCCTTTTTATGACGCTGCTGGCGGGTTATTATATCTTATTGAGCAGGCATTCCAACCAGGAAGAGATTGTGATCGGCGTGCCTGTCTGGGGGCGGAGACATCCCGATCTCGAGGATATGGTGGGCGTGTTCATCAATTTACTGGCGTTGAAGGGCCAGGTCCTGCCCGAGCAGCGACTGAGCGACTTTCTTTCGGGGCTAAGGGCGGATACCCTTGCCGTCATGGAACACCAGGACTATCCTTATGAGCAACTGGTCGAGCGGCTTGGGGTTGGTCGGGATACGAGTCGCAATCCGTTGTTCGACGCACTATTCTTTTTCCAGAATTTCGATGATAAGGATCTGGAACTGCCGGGGACGGTTGTGAGGTCTTATCCTTACCGGCATCCTGCGGCCAAGGCCGATCTGACCTTGCTGGCTTTTGAGAAGGGGGAAGATATTTGTCTGCAATTCGAATATGCGACTGCGTTGTTTGATGGGACGACGATCGGGCGTCTTGCGCAGGAGCTGAAGCATGTTGTTCTGGATATGGCGGATGGCGGGAATAAGCTGATCGGCGATCTGGAGCTGCTGTCCGAAGAGGAGAAGGAGCAGATCGTGGACCAGTTGAATCAGACCTGGGGGAGCTATCCGCGTGAAGAAACGATCGTGTCGATATTGGAAGCGGTGGTGGATCAGCGGCCGGATGCTATTGCGCTGGTATTTGAACAGGAAAGGATGACTTACCGGCAGCTGGATGAAGAGGCGAGCAGATTGGCCAGGCAGCTGCGGGAAGAATATAAGATTGTGGAGGGGGATCTTGTGGCGGTAATGATGCCTCGATCCGAGCGGCTGGTGGTGGGGTTACTGGCGGTGATGAAGGCGGGGGCGGGTTATGTCCCGGTCGATCCCGCGTATCCGGCGGAGCGCATTGCGTATATGCTGCAGGACAGCGGAGCCCGGCTGTTGTTGACGGATGGAGAAGGGGAGGAAAAGGCGGGGGTGATCCGGCTTGCGTTTGACAATCCCCGAAGGAAAAAATATAGCGCTGCGCGCCTTGAGGCGGGCCCTTCTGCGGAGAGCTGCTGTTATATGATCTATACTTCGGGATCGACGGGGCTGCCAAAAGGGGTGGTCATTCGTCACCGGAATGTGGTCAATTTCTTTTATGGGTTGGATCGTGTGCTGGCGATCGAAGAGGGAGAGGGATTGCTGGCGGTTACGAGTACTGCGTTCGATATATCCGTGTTGGAGCTGTTCTGGACCTTGAGCAGGGGGATCGTGGTGACGGTATCGCCTTCCGATAAAGAGTTGACGGGGCTGAACAGGTATGCGACTGCTGCGCAAAAAAACATAGGTTTTAGCCTTTCCTTCTTTTCCAGTTATAAGGCGGAGGAAAAAGACAAGTACAGTCTGCTGCTGCGGTCGACTGGTTTTGCCGATGCGGCTGGTTTTGAAGCCGTGTGGATACCTGAGCGGCATTTCCATGAGTTTGGCGGCTTGTTCCCCAATCCGTCGGTGCTGGGGGCTGCGTTGGCGGCGGTGACGAAGAACATTGCAATCCGTGCGGGGAGTGTCGTGGCGCCCTTGCACGATTCATTGAGGATTGCTGAAGAGTGGTCGGTGGTGGATAACCTTTCTGGCGGAAGGGTCGGTATATCGTTCGCGTCGGGCTGGCAGCCCGACGACTTCATCCTGTCGACCTCCGATTTTTCGCAGCGGCATGAAAAGATGTATAATCAGATGGCGGAGGTGATGGCCCTGTGGCGTGGGGAAAAGGTGAGCAGGAAGAATGGCATTGGAAAGGAAATATCGGTTGGCGTATTTCCGAGGCCTGTACAACGCGCATTGCCCGTCTGGGTAACATCGGCGGGTAGTCCTGATACTTTCCGAAACGCAGGGGAGAGGGGGGCAAATGTACTGACGCATTTTCTTGGACAGGATATCGGGATGTTGACCAGCAATATCCGGATCTATCGCGAAGCAAGGCGGAAGGCGGGTTTTGATGCGGGGAAGGTGACGCTGATGGTGCATGCCTATGTGGGGCGTTCCGCAGCCGAAACAGAAAGGCTGGTAAAAGCGCCATTTATCCATTACCTGAGAAGTGCTGCAGGGTTGGCAAGGGTGATCTTTGAGCAGGCCGGTTTTAAAGAAGGAGAGTTGACGGAGGAATTGAAGGACCAGTTGTTTGAAAATTCCTTTCGTCGTTACTATAAAGAAACTTCGCTTATTGGTACGGTGGAGAGTTGTGCGGTAATGGTCGGCAGGTTAAAAGAAGCCGATGTGGATGAGCTGGGTTGTCTGGTCGATTTTGGGCTTGAGCCCGATATCGTACTGGAGGCGCTGGACAGGCTTGCGGAAGTAAAGCGGTATTCCGGTAACAGGACGAGTCAGCCTGTCACCGTATTGCAAAGCACGCCGTCGTATCTGCAGGCTTTGTTGGCGGACAGAGGCTCCGGGTTATTCCTGCGCGGGCTTAAGACCTTGCTGGTCGGGGGCGAGGCTTTGCCGCAAGCGTTGTTGAAGAAGATCAGAGAAAGCAACCGGGAGCTGGTTGTCTACAATATGTATGGGCCGACAGAGACGACGATCTGGTCTTGTGTCCATCGGTTCGATGGTGAGCCGGAGGTGATCTCCATCGGAAAGCCGATCCTGAATACCCAGGTCTATGTGTTGGACCGGCGGTTGAAGGTTGTGCCGGTTGGCGTGACGGGTGATCTTTATATTGGCGGGGATGGCGTATCCACCGGATATTGGAAAAGGCCGGAGCTTACGGCCGACAAGTTTATTCCCAATCCTTTTGTGCCGGGGGCGTTGCTGTATGCGACGGGCGATCTGGCGCGGTGGCTGCCGGGTGGGGAACTAGTATATGAGGGAAGAAAGGATTTCCAGATAAAAATACATGGTTTCCGGATCGAGACGGGGGAGATAGAAAACTGTCTTCGTTTAATGGAGGGGGTGACTGATGCGGTGGTGGCGGCGCGGAAGGAAGAAGCGACGGGGCAATTGCAGCTGGCTGCTTATATCGTGGGCAGGGGGCTTTCAGAGACAGCGGTTCGAAGCTGGCTGGGCGGAAGGCTGCCTTATTATATGATACCTGTCTATGTCGTTTTCCTGGACGCTTTGCCGTTGACTGCGAATGGCAAGCTGGACAGGAAGGCATTGCCCGAGCCGCGGCACGTGGCTGTATCCGGTTATGCTGCGCCGGAGACGCCGGAAGAAGATCTGTTGGTGTCTATATGGACAAGCGTTATCGGCGGGAGGGCTATTGGAGTGACGGATAACTTTTTTGCTGTTGGCGGGGATTCGATCAAATCCATACAGATCATTGCGAAGCTGAGGGAGGCGGGTTATACCCTTTCGGTAAAGGATATTTTTACTACGCAGCATATACGGCAGTTGAGCATGCGGCTACGGACTGCGGCGTCGACGGGTCGGGAGGGCAGAAGCGGAAGATTCGAGTTGACGCCGATACAGCGTTGGTTTTTTGATCAGTCCTTTTATTATCCGCATCATTATAACCAATCCGTGCTGCTGGATTTTTCCGATAGGTTGAAGGAGGATGCGATGCTGGAGATATTTGGGAAGCTGCAGGAGCATCATGATATGTTGAGGGCGGTGTTTACGAGGGGTGCGGCCGGGGGCGGGATCGCGAGCGAGAATGGACGCACGGCGGGGAACCTGGCCGTTGGCGTGGTTGGTGGCGAGGTCGCGGCTGAAAGTGAGATTGGCGACGGAGGCTTTGTCGCGGCTGGAGGGGTGATAACGGGCGAAGTGCTTGCGGGGGCGTCTGTTGTTGCGCTGGAGGTTTTTGAGGGATTATCGGATGAGCAGGCACTTGCCGTTTGCAACAGGATACAGGGGAGTATTCAACTGGAGAGGGGGCCATTGATGAAGCTGGCCTTGTTCCAGAGGGAAAGCCGGAGCAGGCTATTGGTTGTTATCCATCATCTGGCGGTGGATGGTATATCCTGGCGGATATTGTTTGAAGATATCGAAACCTTATATGGGCAATGGAAGACGGGGTCGGAGCTACGGCTGCCGGCAAAGACGGATGCGTATATGTCGTGGGCGGAGCAGCTGGAGAAGTATCGGCAAACGGATGCGTATGAGCG
Organism: Chitinophagales bacterium; assembly: GCA_015654595.1. Taxonomy (GTDB): domain Bacteria; phylum Bacteroidota; class Bacteroidia; order Chitinophagales; family Chitinophagaceae; genus Puia. The sequence goes on from JAATGQ010000155.1 coordinate 140,084, forward strand.
CGGAAGAGATTATTGGAGGGCGGTGATGCGGCAGCCGGTGGTGGCGATACCCGCGGATAGGGTGGGTGGGCTTGTGGACGCCGGGGCGGCAGCTGGCGGCGGATTGGCGGCCGGCGGTGCGGTTGTAGATGCCGGATTGGCGGCCGGGGGCGGAGTTGAGGCTGACGGCGGAGTGGATAAGCAGGAGGAATATTTTGAGCTGGATGAAGAAGTGACGGGATTGTTGTTGACGAATGTTCATGGGGCATACGGCACCCGTATGAATGATATTTTATTGGCGGGTCTGTTGATGGCTATACGGGGCGTTCATGGAAAGGTGACGGCGGTGATCGATATAGAGGGGCATGGGAGGGAGGAGATCTCGCCGGATGTGAATGTGAGCCGGACCGTGGGGTGGTTTACCAGTATCTTCCCGGTATTGTTGGATGCCAGGAGTACCGATATTCCGACGGTGATCAAATATGTGAAGGAGTCGCTTCGTGCTGTTCCGAATAACGGCATCGACTATTTACTATACCGGTATATGGATCAGGCGGGTCAAGGGGAGGCCGATATGACCTGGAAGCCGCAGCTTTTCTTTAATTATCTTGGCCAGTTTGATGCCGATGTAGCGGGCAAGTCCTTTTCAGCCGATCACCGGAATGCCGGTCATCCTGTTGCGGCAGGAGAGAAGCTGCTTTATGACTGGGATCTGCTTGGGTGGGCGTCGAACGGGCGGTTTTCGATGCGGCTGGTTTTCGATCGCAATCGTTATAACACGAGCACGGTGCAGCAGCTGATGCTGGCGTATAAGAATTCACTGGAGGCCATCGTAAAGCTTTGCAACTGGCAGAAAGAAAGAATATTGACTCCTTCCGATCTGACCTATAAAGGGTTATCGGTTAGTCAGACCGACCAGCTTCAAAAGCAATATTCTATCGAGGATGTCAGTCCGCTGGCGCCGATGCAGGAGGCTATCCTGTTTTATTCGGCGGCTTACCCGACCTCTTCCAATTACTTTGTGCAGATCTCTTATAAGGTGAGCGGGGCGTTGGATATCCCGGATATGGAAAGGAGTTTTCATGAATTGACGAAGCGGTACGCCATCTTCCGTACGGTCTTCCTTTATCAGGGTTTTGCGCAGCCGCTGCAGCTGGCGTTAAAGAATACCCGGCTGGAGTTCCGCTATCTCGAGAGTGATCAGGCGGTGGATTACAAGGCAGCGGACAGGAGCAGGGTATTTGATCCGACGAGCGGGCAGCTGTTGCGGTTGACAATCTTGCATCTTGCCGATGGAGAATATGAGTTTGTGTGGAGTTACCATCATATCATCATGGATGGCTGGTGTCTTGGCATTATCCTGCAGGATCTCAAGACGATCTACCGGTCTTTGCGCCGAGGCAATGCCTTGCGGCTTCCCGAGGTCGTTCCGTATGCGCATTATCTCGACTGGCTGAGCCGAAAGGATAGAGAAGAGCAGCGGCGGTTCTGGAGGAGTTACCTGGAGGGGTATGAAAGCGTTGCGGTATTGCCGGGCAGGGGAGGCTGGATAGCGGAAGATAAAGAGAACGAGATCCATTCCCATGCTTTGTTCTTTGGCCGTCAGAGAGCCGAGGCGGTCAGGCGTCTATCGGTGAAATCAAAGGTGACGGCGGGTACGATCATACAAACGGCGTGGGGTATCCTTTTATCCAAATACAATAATGGCCGGGACGTGGTCTTTGGGATGGTAATCTCGGGCCGTCAGGCGGAGGTTTCGGATATCGGATCGATGGTAGGGTTGTTTATGAATACGATCCCGGTCCGGGTCCTGTACGAGGATGGAGAGTATGCCGGGGATCTGCTGGAGCGTCGGCAGGCCGAGGCTTTACAGGCTGAGCAGAATAGCTATATCCCTTTGGCTGAGATCGAAAAGTCGAGCGTGGTAGGCAGAGGTTTATTCAACCACCTGCTGGTCTTCGAAAATTTTCCCGTTGGCGAGGCATTGGAAGGAATGCGTTGTGAGGGCGCCGTTGGAGAAGAATACAGTATCCGGGAGGTGCAAATGGTGGACAGGAACAACCATGACCTTTATGTGATCATTGTTCCGGGTGAGGACACCCTGATCCGTATCGATTACAATCCTGGTCGCTATGATAAAGCGATGGTGGAAAGACTGGGCGGGCACCTGCTACATGTGATCGATCAATTGTCGGGAGAATCAGATATGCTGTTGTCGGATATTTCGTTGACGACAAAGGAAGAGCAGCGGGTGATCCTGACCGAATTTAATAATACCGGTACCTATTTTCCAAAAGAAGAAACAGTCATATCCCTTTTTGAGCGACAGGTGATCTCCTCTCCTTTGGCCATGGCCGTATCCTGTGGGGAGGATCAAATCACATATGAACAGTTGAATAACCTGTCGAACCGGGTAGCGATGCGGATCAGGGAAAAGCTGCCGCAGGCGCGTAACCAGGTGGTTGGGCTTTGTTTCGATCCATCTATTGAACTGATCGCGGGTATGCTTGGGGTGTTGAAAACGGGTTATGCGTATATCTGTCTTTCGCCTCAAGGCCCGGTAGAGCGTAACCGGTTTATCCTTTCCGACTGTGCGGCTTCTTTGTTGCTGACAGATGAAGCGCACCGGTCTGACGAATTGAATGCGGAAGGCCCCGTGGTTGTGATCGGATCGGAGGATCGTGTTGCCGAAACTGCCAACCCGGAGAACCTGACGGCGCCCGAGGATCTGTTGTATATCATCTATACGTCGGGGACTTCCGGCAGACCGAAGGGAGTGGAGATAGAGCATAGAGGTATTGTAAATATGCTGGCTTATCATAAAAAGGCGTACGGGTTGTCGCCGGGTATGCGTGCCAGTCAGGCTGCGAATCCCATCTTTGACGCTTCCGCTTTTGAAATATGGCCCTGTCTGACGCAGGGAGCTTGTTTGTATATCGCCCCGGCGGAAGCAAGGCTGGATGGCGATAGGATGAGGCAGTGGCTGATCGCGAACAAGATCGAGATAGCGTATACGCCGACGGTCATTGCACGGCATCTGCTTCATACCGATTGGCCGGCGGGAGGATCGGCGTTGAAAGTCCTGAATATAGCAGGGGAAAGGCTGAACCATATACCCGTCAAGACCTATCCTTTCCGCGTTTATAACCTGTATGGTCCCACCGAGGATTCCATCTGGACGACTTCGATACAGCTGCCCTACGAGGGTATGGAGCACACCTATAGTATCGGCAAGCCGATCGGCAACAAGCGTATTTATATCCTGGATGCCAATGATCACGTGCAGCCTGTGGGCGTCCCGGGCGAGATCTGTATTGCGGGTGAGGGGCTTGCAAGGGGGTATCTGCATTCCGAAGAGCTGAATAAACAGAAGTTCTTTGTCCATCCCGGTATTCCCGAGACAAGGCTTTACCGGACGGGGGATGCGGGGTTGTGGTTGGAGAATGGAAATATCGGTTTCCTTGGAAGGGTGGATGCACAGGTAAAGCTCAATGGTTATCGTATCGAACCTTCCGAGATCGAGTGGCAGTTGTCTACCTATCCCGGTTTGCTGGGGGCTGCTGTCGTGATCCGAGAGAAGGGGGGGATCCCTATGCTGGCGGCTTATTATTCCTCTTTGGAGAAACTGGATGAAGGCAGGATCCGGGAGCATTTGTCGAGCCGGCTTCCCGCTTATATGCTGCCTTCTTTCCTGGTGCGGCTGGATCAACTGCCGTTGACGCGGAATGGCAAGGTAGACAAGGCGGCGCTGCCCGATCCATGGGCTGCGGTTGAAGACGACATACAACGTGCTGCCAATACCCTTGAGCGGGAGATGGCGGTCGTCTGGGGAGAGGTGTTGTCGATTGAGCCCGAGCAGATCGACGTAACGAGGAGTTTTTTCCAGATGGGCGGTCATTCCTTGCAGCTGGTGGCGCTTGTCAATAAGATCAATTTACATTTTCAGGTCAGTCTTTCTCTGAATGATGTCTTTGAGCGCGATAATGTCCGGGAAATAGCCGATTTCCTGGTGACGCTTGGTAAAGATCCTGCCGAGGCGGCGGGGGATGCCTACACTATCAATATAGCTTTATGAGGATCGAAGAATATATCAGTTCGCTGCGCGAAAAGCATGATATCATCGTCACGGCGGATGGCGAGTCGGTAAAGGTGCGTTCCTCCCGGGAGGAGGTGCAGGCGCATGTGATCGATGAGATCCGTTCGAGGAAGGCGGAGATCATCGAATTCTTTAAAAAGGCCAGGAACAGCAAGGGCGTTGCCGGAATTCCGAGGGTGAAGGAGAAGCAGTCGTATGCTGTTTCTTCGGCGCAGCGACGGCTTTACCTGGCCTGGCAGATGAATCCCGATAGTATGGCCTATAACCTTCCGCAGCTGGTTTGCCTGGAAGGGGACGTGGATGTGGAGCGGCTTGTAAATGCTTTTCGGTTGCTGATCCAACGGCATGAAGCGCTGAGAATTTCTTTTGCGATGTTGGATGAGACGCCGGTACAGCGGATCGCCGGAGCTGTTGAGTTTACGGTCGATCTGTTTTCTGTCGTGAATGATCCGGCGGCTGCTATCAGGGACTTTATCCGGCCTTGGGATCTGGAGAGGGCGCCGTTGATGCGGGCCGGTCTTTTTTCGGTGGCGGCCAGAAAATATGTGCTGGTAGTGGATATGCATCATATCATCGCCGACGGATTGTCGCAGGGGATCATCGTGCGGGATTTTGTCGCGTTTTATAATGGGCAGGTGCAGCCTCCGCTGGCGTTGACGTATAAAGACTATGCCGAATGGCAGCAGGGCCCGGAGCAAAAAGAGCTGGCCGGGTCGCATGCAAGATTCTGGCTGGATGAATTTAAAGCGCTGCCATCGTCGTTGGATCTTCCTTTTGATCGCCAACGCCCTTCGAATAAAAATTATACCGGGCGTCGGTATTCCTTTAGTCTGAGCAGAGAAGAATCGATGGCGGCAAAGCGGCTGGCTACGGCGGAGAATGTATCCTTGTATACCCTGCTGCTAAGCGTTTATGCGGTGCTGCTGTCTAAGATTGGCGGGACGGAAGACGTGGTGGTTGGTACTTCTGCTGTGGGCAGAGAAAGCCCGGAGTGGGATGGTATCGTCGGAATATTTCTGAACCTCTTGCCCTTGCGGATAAGACCCGGGCGGGGGATGAGTTTCCGGGATCTCCTGGCGGCGACAAAGGCAAAGACGGTCGAGGCTTTCCGGCATCAGCGTTTTCCGTATGAAGAGCTGGTACAGCAGTTGGATATCCAACGGGACGCTTCGCGGAATCCATTGTTTGACGTGATGTTTGACTTTTACAGTTTTGACAGGAGTCTGCCCGAGATACCGGGTGTGGTTGTCAGTGAGTATCCGTTTGAGTACGAGATCTCCAAATTCGATCTGACGTTGTCGGGGTACGAGTCGGAGGGAAGGTTATGTTTTGCGTTGGAGTATGCGACGGGTTTGTTTGATCAGGCGACTATTCAGCGGCTGTCGGGTTATTATAGAAGGATACTTGCCGCAGTGGAGGGAGATGGTACTATTCGCCTCGGGGATATCGGGATCATGGAAGAGACGGAGAGGCGGATGTTGGTGGAAACGTTCAATGCGACGGAAGTGGATTATGGCGGAGGAACGGTGTTGTCATTGTTTGGCCAGCGGGCAAAGGATCCGGGTCTGGCTGTTGGGGAGATGTCTTATGCTGTCGTGGATCAGGTATCGGATGGGGTTGCCCGTTATCTGATGGAAGTATGCGGGGTAAAGCGGGGG